>WHUD01000009.1 GCA_009377385.1 Actinophytocola sp. | reverse complement strand
CGTCAGTGGCCGCAGCCTCGCCCCTTTCCCACCGACAAGGACGATCGCATCCGCGTTGGCAGCCATGCGTTGCTCCCATCGAGGCTCCGGCATGGTCCACATACTCTCATTCGTCCGGTCTCACCACATGGATGGGCGACAGACCGCGTGACTACCTGACGTGACGCACCCGAGGGCATACCCTGGACAGTGCACGGGCGAACTACAGAATGCGGCCCGGTGAGACCGGGGAGGTCGGAGATGGATCCTCTCGACAGGGCGGATGCGCTGCTGTCACGAGCCCAAGCGCGCGGCACGTTCGTCGTGACGCCTGCCAGCGCTGTCTCACCCATGGATGCGTCGAGTACCGTGCAGATACCCCGCACCATGGTCACCGGAGCCGACGAAGACATCGACCCTGACGCCACCACCGTGCTGTCCGACGAGAAGATCCGCGAGAACGACGAGCGCAGGCACGGCACGTTGGAGGAGCAGGCGCAGCGCAAGGACGCCGAGGTGGAGACCGTGGAGATCACCGGACTCATCCCGACGACGACACAGCGGACGAAGTCGAACCTGTCCCGTCGCCTCGACGGCTAACGCGGCTACCCCTTCCGCGTGGCCAGCTTCACCCGCAGCGTGAGGCCGATGCGGATCGCCGCAAGCATCGGCTTGGCCGCGAGGCTCGTATGGCGGTCGGCGAGGTAGATGTACGCGCTGTCGTGGTGCACCGCGAGCATCCGCGCCGACTCCTTGGCGGTGGAGTGACCCTGGATGTGCATGACGGCGGCCGACGGCACGTAGACGTTCTGCCAGCCTGCCTTGCTGAACCGGTCGCAGATGTCGACGTCCTCGAAGTACATGAAGTACCGCTGGTCGAAGCCACCGACGTCGTCGAACGCCTCCCTGCGCAGCAGCATGCACGAACCGGAAAGCCACCCCGCCGTGCGTTCGGTCGGCGTGCCCGTCTCCTGCCGGTACGCGTGGGTCCATGGGTTGCGCGGCCAGATCTTGCAGAACAGCGCGTGCCCGATACCCCTGCCGATCGATGGCAGTAGCCGCGCGGAGGGGTAGATGGCGCCGTCCGGCTCCTTGATCAGCGGCCCGAGCGCGCCGACGCGCGGCCAGCGGTCGGCGGCCTCGAGCATGGTGTCCAACGTGCCCGGCTCCCACTCGAGGTCGGGATTGCAGACGACGACCCAGCCAACGGTGTCGTCCAGCTCGGCGACGCCGATGTTTGCGGCCCTGCCGTAGCCGAGGTTGCCGCCGGTGGGCAGCAGGCTCACGCCGTCGCGCTCCGCGGCCTTCTCAGGGGCGCCGTCGACGGACCCGTTGTCGGCGAGGATCACCCGCACCTGGCGCGTGGTGGCCTTGGCCAGCGTGTCGAGGAACCGTTCGAGCGTCTCGCCGGGTGAGTAGGTGACGGTGACGACGGCGAGCTCGTCGCCGTAGGTCCGCTGTGACGTCGATCGCGTGGGCACGACGCTTATTGTGCCCGTACCGTTACCCGGCGCACGCCCGGGGCCACCCGGCGGTCGTCAGTCCCGCGCCCGGACGCTCTGCCTGCTGTCCTCGTAGCCCCCGACGTGCAGTTGCCACATCGCCTCGGCGGCACTCAACCAGGAGAACTCCGCCGCCCTGCGACGTCCTGCCGCCGCGAGCTGGGCCGTCCAGAGCGGGTCGCTGAGCACGTCACGCAGCGCGTCGGACAGCGCGGTCACGTCCCCGCGCCGCACGGTCACCCCGGCCTCGCCTGCGACCTCGACCAGGGCAGGTGCGTCGGAGTGCACAACGGGCACGCCCGCCGCCATCGCCTCGAGCACCGGCAGTCCGAAGCCCTCCGCGTGGCTCGGCGCGGCGAGTATGGCTGACCTGCGCATGACGGCGGCGAGTTCGAGGTCGGTTAGCTTGCTGAAGACCCGCACCGCGTCCGGTGCCAGCCCGTGCTCCGCCGCCAGCGCCGACGGGTCAGGACCACCCTTTGCCGGCTGGCCGACCAACAGCAGATGCGGCGCGAACACCGTCGTCCTGTGCAGCCGGGCCACGGCTTCGATGAGCACGTCGAGCCCCTTGCGCGGCTCAAGGGTGCCGACGGCGAGCACGTACCGATTCGGCAGGTCGAGGCGGGAGACGTCGACGCGGTCCTGCGCGTCCTCCGCCGCGTTGAACACCTCGGCGACGCCGTGTGCGATGACGCGCACCGAGCTGGTGCCCGGCACGTAGCGGTGCAGGTCGTCGGCGACCGACTGGGTAGGCACCACGACGACGTCCGCGCGCCGCATCGCCCGCGCCACCATCGACCGGTGCCAGTTCGCCCCGCGCGGGGCGAGGGTGTGCGGATGCGTCCACGGCACGGTGTCGTGCACGGTGACGACGAGGGTGCCCTTGGCATACTTGCCCGCGACGGGCTTGCGCGGCGGCGCGAACGGCGTCGGGGCATGCACGGCGTCGCCGCCCGGCCAGTACGGGACACCTGCCTGCCATGCCGCGAGCAGCGCCTTGCGCGGCACCGGCAGCACGCGGGGGCCGTTGACGCCCTCGATCATGGCTGGCCTTACGTCGGAGCGGCGGCACACGACGCTGGTGACGACCCAGTCGTCGGGCGCGGTCTTCGCGAGGGCGCGCAGCAGCTCACCGGTATATCGCCCAGTTCCGCCGGGCACGGGCGCGAACAGTTGATCCGCGATAACGACGAGCTCAGGCACGGTATCCATTGTGCTTGTCATGCCAAGTGGCGCGCTCGCGATGGTCGCCATCGTCACGCGACGTGGTCGGCGGTCTCGCCGGAGCGCCAGCGGCCGCATCGGGTCCACATCGGACGGCGGTGACGCGGTGAGGTCCGTACGCCGGTTCTGTGGTGAGGCCTGGCCCAACCCCGGGCTCATGCACGGCGTCGCCCTGCGGCCGGAAATAGCCGGTGCGCTGCGCACATTCCTGGTTGGCCTACCCCACCCGCCGTGGTGGGCATCGGCTTGCGGAACGGCTTGCTGGCGCCGTCGGCGGGCTGGCTGATGGCAGCGTGGCTCGTGCCCATGGCCGATGAACGCGCTGATCTCAGCGGGGGCACGGCCGAATCCATGCGGGCTCCGCACTCCGGGCGAGGGGCCACAGGCTACCCGAACAAACCCCCAAATTCGACCCGAATGGAGTAACGCGACCGTGCGACGCTACCCGGCGCCAAATACCCACCCGGGCACGGCGGGCCCTCCTGAACCGGCATAACGGCACCAACAGAGCCTCGATCCCAGCGACATGGCCGCGGCGGACTACTCTCAGGGCTCGTGGCGACAAGGGCTCAGGTTGAGGAGGACTGCCCAGTGCCGACGGGCGACCCGAGGCCGAAGGGAGGCGACCGTGGTTGACCGTCCGCTCCGAGTGCTGTTCGACGGCACTCCCCTACTTGGCGAGCGCACCGGCGTCGGGCGGTACACGGCATCCCTTTCCGAGGAACTCGCGTCCATGCCAGAGGTGGACGCCCGCTCGGTCGCCTTCACACTGCGGGGCTGGCGCAAGCTCCGCCACGTCCTGCCGCACGGGGTGCGGGCGCGGGGCATGCCGGTCTCGGCGCATGCGCTGCGCGCGACCTGGCTGCGCAGCCGCTTCCCTCCTGTCGAGCTGTTCGCGGGACGCACCGACGTCGTCCACGGCACCAACTTCGTGCTGCCGGGCACCGCGCGGGCCGCTGGCGTGCTGACCATCCACGACCTCACGTTCCTCGACGCGCCAGACGAACTCGCGCCAAGCGACGTCCGGCTGCCGGAGCTGGCGCGGGTCAGCGCGCACCGTGCCGACGCCATCTGCACCCCCACCGCGGCCGTCGCCGACCGCGTCGCGGAACGGCTCGACGTCGACCGCGACAAGATCATGGTGACGCCGCTCGGCGTAGACCCAGCGTGGTTCACCGCGCTGCCGCCCAACAACGACCTGCGCTCGAAGTTCGGGCTGCCAAGCGAGTACCTGCTGTTCGTCGGCGCTGCGGCGCCACGTAAGGGCCTGGAGTGGCTCTCTCACGCGCACGAACTCAACCCCGACCTGCCGCCGCTCGTGTTCATCGGGCCGGGGCCGTTCCTGGTCAACGACCGCTCGCAGCACGCGGGGTACGTCTCCGACGTCGACCTGCGCCACGTCGTCGCGGGAGCGAGCGCGCTGGTGCTGCCGTCCCGCGACGAGGGCTTCGGACTGCCCGTGCTCGAAGCGATGGCCTGCGACGTCCCGGTGGTGTGCACCGACGTCCCCTCGCTGCGCGAGGTCGCTGGCGGCTACGCGGAGCTGGTGCCGTTCGGCGACGTCGACGCGCTGGCGGCTGGCATGGCCACCGCCGTCGGCGACTCGCACGCGACGTCCATCTCGCATGCCCGCCGCGCCCACGCCGCGAGCTTCACCTGGCGCCGCTGCGCTGAGCTGACCGTTGATGCGTACCGGTTCGCACGAGGCTGACCGATTAATCCCAATTGTGCTTTATAGTGGCTGGCACCGTCACCCACAATGGTGGGGAGAACCCGTCAGGGAGCGACGATGACCAAGCCACCGGATCGCGCGGCCCCGCCAGGCCCGCCACCCCACCCCAAGAGCACGAAGAGAACGCTCGTGATCATGGTGTCGGTCGTGCTGGGGATCGCCCCGCTCGGCCTCGTCGCGTTGTTCGTCTACACGCGGTTCTTCACGCTCACCGGCGCGCAGGTCGGCGACTGCCTGGCTGGGGACATCGACAAGCCGTACTCCATCGAGATCACTGACTGCGGCGCGGCTGACGCCAACTACCGCGTCGTCGGCAGGGTCGAGGACAAGAGCATGGTGGAGTTCGAGAGCAAGGCTGGCAAGAAGACGTGCGCCCCGTTCAAGGACGCCGAGTTTCTGTACTTCGAGGGCTTCGGCGACGACGCAGCGGCGTCCGGCGCGATTCTGTGTCTGAGCAAGGCGAGTTGACGCGTCCTCACACCTCGGCGCGCTGGGCCGCCATGAACGCCGTCAAGGCCTCGCGCCAGTCGCGCAGCGGCGTCAGCCCTGCCGCGCGCCACGAGGCGTTGGAGAGCACGCCGTAGTCGGGCCGCGCAGCGGGGCGCGGGAACTCCGCCGTAGTGCACGGCGTGACCCGCTCCTTGTCGGCGCCCAGCTCCTCGAAGATCGCCCGCGCGAACTCGTACCATGTCGTCTCCCCGCCGCCGGTGCAGTGCAGCGTGTGCTGCTCAGGCGCGCGGCCGTCCGCGATCGCACCCACCAGCTCAAGCAGTCCGCCAGCCAGGTCGAACGTCCAGGTCGGCGAGCCGTGCTGGTCGTTGACGACGGACAGCGTGTCGCGCTCCCGCTCCAGCCGCATCATGGTGTTGACGAAGTTCGTCCCGCTGGCGCCGTACACCCAGGCGGTGCGGACCACCCACGCCCGCGCGCCCGAGGCGAGCACCGCTGCCTCGCCTGCGGCCTTCGTGCGGCCGTACGCGCTGCGCGGCGAGAGCGGGGCGTACGGCTCGTACGGACGGTCGGTCTCGCCGGAGAAGACGTAGTCCGTCGAGATGTGCACCAGCGGCACCCTTGTCGTCGCGCACGCCGCTGCGATCCCGCGCGGCCCGTCGGCGTTGACGGCGAACGCCCGCTGCTCGTCCGTCTCGGCGTCGTCGACGGCGGTGTAGGCGGCCGCGTTGATCACCATCGGCTGGTGGCCCTCGTCCTCCGCGAGCGCGGCGAGCTCCCGCACGGCGGCGATCACCTGCCCCGCCTGCGTGACGTCGAGGTCGGCCGAGCCAGGCGCGCGCACGACGGCGCCCGCATCAGTTGCGCGCCGCGCGATGTCACCCCCCAGCTGGCCACTACCTCCGGGTACGAGCAACGCCAACGCCATAATCAAGCCTCGTTCTTCAGCGGTTCCCACCAGTCACGGTGTTCGATGTACCAGCGCACAGTCTCTGCGAGTCCGTCGTCGAACGCCACCCTCGGCCGGTAACCGAGTTCGGTGCTGATCTTGGTGATGTCCACCGAGTAGCGCCGGTCATGGCCCTTGCGGTCCTCGACGGGGGTGACCATGTCCCAGTCAGCGCCGACGGCGTCGAGTAGCCGCCGGGTGAGTTCTTTGTTGCTCAGCTCGGTGCCGCCGCCGATGTTGTAGATCTCGCCTGGCCTGCCGTTGTCCGCGACGAGCTGGATGCCGTGGCAGTGGTCGTCGACGTGCAGCCAGTCCCGTACGTTCATGCCGTCGCCGTAGAGCGGGACCGGCGTGCCGTCAAGCAGGTTCGTCACGAACAGCGGGATGACCTTCTCCGGGTACTGATACGGGCCGTAGTTGTTGGAGCAGCGCGTGATGCACACCGGCAGCCCGTAGGTGCGGTAGAACGAGCGCGCGATCAGGTCAGCGGACGCTTTGGACGCCGAGTACGGCGAGTTCGGTTCGAGCACGTGGTCCTCCGGCCACGAGCCTGCCGCGATCGAGCCGTACACCTCGTCGGTTGACACGTGCACGAACTTGCCGACCTCGGCGTCGACGGCGGCCTGCAGCAGCGTCTGTGTGCCGAGGACGTTGGTGAGCACGAACTCGGCTGAGCCCAGGATCGAGCGGTCGACGTGGGACTCCGCCGCGAAGTGCACCACGAGGTCCGTGCCGCGCATCAGGTCGGTGACCAGCGCGCCGTCGCGGATGTCGCCCTTGACGAAGCGGTAGCGCTCCGAGTCGGCGACCGGGGCGAGGTTGGCTTCGTTGCCCGCGTAGGTGAGGTTGTCGAGGACGACGATCTCGGCGTCGCCCAGCGCGGGGTACGAGCCCGACACCGCTTCCCGCACATAGTGCGAGCCGATGAACCCGGCTCCGCCCGTCACAAGCACCCGCATGGCGATCGCACCTCCGTTAGCCCCAGTTCGCCACGGCAAGTCTAGGGATTACAGCCTGCCGGGTGGTCAGGCGTGGTAATTCACCGTGACCTCCGGACGATACGGACAGAAGGTGGCCTGTTGCCACGGATCCGCGGGAGGGAATCCAGGTGCACGCCGGGAAGCCACGATCACGGCAGCGAAGGATAGCTGCCCTGGTCTTGCGCGCCTGCGTCGCACTGCTGTCGCTCACGGTGCTCGCGGTGACCGGGTATGCCGACGTCGCGCTGGACACCCTCCGCGAGAGCGTCACCACCACCCCGGCGCTCGACCGGGTGCCCGACCCGCCGACGGACGACGAGGGCGCCGTCGACATCCTGCTGATCGGCACCGACTCCCGCACCGACACCGACGGGAACCCGCTGCCGCCCGAGACGCTGCGGAAACTCCGCACCGGGCCCGAGGCGGGCGTCCGGACCGACACCATCATCATCCTACGACTGCCGCGCGACGGCGGTCCGCCCCGCGCGGTCTCGATCCCGCGCGACAGTTGGGTCGACATCGCGACCGGCGGCAAGGCCAAGATCACGGCGGCGTTCAACCTGGCCAAGCAGGCCGAGATGCGGCGGCTGCGGGCGAGGGCATCACGGACCAGGCCTTCCTGGAGCGTGAGTCGGACGACGTCGGGCGCAGGGCGCTGGTGCAGACCGTGCAGGACTTCGTCCAGGTCCGCATCGACCACTACGCTGAGGTCAGTCTGCTCGGGTTCTACCTGCTCACCGAGGCCATCGGCGGGGTGGAGGTGTGCCTGAAGGACGCGGTCTCCGACCCGAAGTCGGGTGCGGACTTCCCCGAGGGGCGCCAGACGGTCAGCGGCAGCGACGCGCTCGCGTTCGTGCGGCAACGGCACAACTTGCCGCGCGGGGACCTCGACCGGATCGTCCGCCAGCAGGCGTTCCTCGGGTCCGCGCTGAACAAGGTCCTCTCCGCTGGCACGCTCGCCAACCCGGTCATGCTGAGCGACCTGCTGGAGGCCATCCGCAGGTCGGTCGTGCTCGACCCTGGGCTCGACGTGCTGGACTTCGTGCAGCGGATGCGCGGGCTCGCCGCGGGCGACGTCAGGTTCGTGACGATCCCCGTCGTGACCATCAACGGCCGCAGTCCGGACGGGCAGAGCATCGTGGAGGTCGACGTCAAGGAGGTGCGGGGGTTCGTCAAGGGGCTGGTGGACGGGCCGTCCGATCCGCCGCCCGACGCCCCCGCTCGCCGGCGCGCCGGCCCGATCACCGCTGGCGATGTCCCGTGCGTCAACTAGCTCCTGACCGCGTTAGGGTCCAGGCGTGAGCATCACCGAGACGCTGTTGCGCCCGCTGCTGGCCACGGCCGCCGCCAAGCCCGCGATCACGCACTACGACGACGCGACCGGCGCCCGCATCGAGCTGTCGACGACGACGCTGGCGAACTGGGCGGCCAAGACGGCGAACTGGCTGGTCGAGGAGTTCGACGTCGAGGCTGGCGACCCGGTGTGCGTGCGGTTGCCCGCGCACTGGCAGACGGCTGGCGTGCTGCTCGGCGCGTTCTGGTGCGGGGCGCACGTTGTCAGCGACGACGCGGGCGCGGCGGTGGCGTTCGTGCCGCCGGACGAGACGGCGAAGTCCGTCCAGGCCGCCGAGACCGCCATCGTCGCGTTCGACCCGCTCGGGCAGGGGCTGCGCACTCCGCCGCCGGGCGGCGCGTTCGACTACCTCTCGGACGCCAAGCTCGCCGGGGACGACTTCTCGCCGATGCCGCCGATCAACGGCGACACGCCAGCTCTGCTGTCCGCCACGGTCGACGAGGTGCTGGCCGCCACGCGCAAACGCGCGGAGGACCTCGGCATCGGCGCGGGCGACCGTGTGCTGTCCACCACGGAGTGGACGCTGCCGGATGGCCTCATCGACGCGCTGCTCGCACCGCTGTCCGTTGGCGCATCGCTGGTGCAGGTCTCGAACGCCGACCCTGCGAAGCTGGCCAACCGCCGGACGACGGAACGGACGACGGTGGATCTGCTGGGGTAGGCGCGCCCCACGACGGCCGCCCGCTCGGCCGACGTTGTTGATCTACTTCCCCTGCGCTGTAACCAACAGAACCGGGCAAATCGGTCACCTGATGGTCACAGCGCGCAGTAAGTTGATCAATAGCGGGCAAACGCCGGGCGCGACATCCGGGACGGGCAGAACGCCGCAAACGCCGGGCGCGACACCGATGCGGCGCGCCGAGCCACAGATGCGGGCGTCAGCGCCTCACTTCAACAACTGCCGCGCCATCACCATGCGCTGGATCTGGTTTGTGCCCTCGTAGATCTGCGTGATCTTCGCGTCGCGCATCATGCGCTCGACCGGGAAGTCGCGAGTGTAGCCAGCGCCACCGAAGAGCTGCACGGCGTCGGTGGTGACCTCCATGGCGACGTCGGAGGCGAACGTCTTCGCCGCGCTTGACGCGAACGACTTATCCGTGTCGCCGCGCTCCACCTTGGCCGCAGCGGCGTAGACCAGGTGCCGCGCGGCCTCCACCTTCATCGCCATGTCGGCGAGCATGAACTGCACGCCCTGAAACTCGGCGATGGCCTTGCCGAACTGCTGGCGCTCCTTGACGTAGGCGATCGCCCCGTCCAGCGCGCCCTGCGCGATGCCGAGCGCCTGCGCGCCGATCGAGTGCCGCGTGTGATCCAGCGTGGTGAACGCGAGCTTCAGGCCCTGGCCCGGCTCACCGATGATCCGGTCGCCGGGGATTGTGCAGTTCTCGAAGTAGATCTCACGGGTCGGCGAGCCCTTGATGCCGAGCTTGCGCTCCTTGGGGCCGACGACGAAGCCGGGGTCCTCGGCGTGCACCGCGAACGCCGAGATGCCGGCCGCCGGGTTCTTCGCGTCGGGGTCGGAGACAGCCATCACGGTGTACCAGCTCGACTCGCCCGCGTTGGTGATCCAGCACTTGGTGCCGTTGAGGACCCAGTTGTCGCCGTCGCGGACGGCCTTGGTGCGCATCGACGCCGGGTCGGAGCCCGCCTCGCGCTCGGACAGCGCGTAGGACGCCGTCGCGCCGCCAGCGACGTCGCCGAGGACCTTGTGCTTCAGCTCCTCGGAGCCACCCAGGATGATGTTCATGGTGCCGAGCTTGTTGACGGCGGGGATCAGCGACGACGACGCGCACACCCGCGCGACCTCTTCGATCACGATGTCGGTGGCGATGGCGTCGGCACCCTGGCCGCCATACTCATCGGGAATGTGGACAGCGCTGAAACCGGCCTTGTTCAGCGCTTCCAGCGCCTCGACGGGGTAACGCTCGGCCTCGTCGACCTCCTCAGCGTACGGGGCGATCTCCTTCTCCGCCAACGCGCGCACCGCCGCACGGAGCTCCTCGTGTTCCTCTGCGAGCTGGTACATGCCGTCGGACACCAGTGTCACCTCATTCGAGTTCGGGCAGCTGCGATCCCCGCCATGTTATCGCTCGTTCACATCATTGCGGAGTTGCGATTCGTCACATCACGGACGGCGAGCGACGCAGGTCACCGCTTTCCGGCCCGGTCACGCAGCGCTTCGTCCTTGGCCAGCACCAGCTCCGCCAGCTCGGCCTGGAATCCCGCCATGCGGTCACGCAGCCCGGCGTCGCTCGCCGCGAGCATCCGCACCGCGAGCAGCCCCGCGTTGCGCGCGCCGCCGACCGACACCGTGGCGACAGGCACCCCGGCAGGCATCTGCACGATGGACAGCAGCGAGTCCAGACCGTCGAGGTACTTCAGCGGCACCGGCACGCCGATCACCGGCAACACCGTGGCCGACGCGACCATGCCTGGCAGGTGCGCGGCGCCGCCGGCGCCCGCGATGATCACCTGGATGCCCCGGTCGGCAGCTGAGCTGGCGTAGTCGAGCATTCGCTGCGGCGTGCGGTGCGCCGAGTACACGCCCACCTCGTAGCCGACGTCGAACTCGTCAAGCGCCTGCCCGGCGGCCTCGAGCACCGGCCAGTCCGAGTCGCTGCCCATGATCACGCCGACACGGGCGTCCGTCGTCATGAAAGCTCCTTAGTGGATTTCGTACCCGTCGAGCCATTTCGCGTGCGACAGCCAGTGCGCCGCGAGCCGTCCCCGCTCCGCGAGGTCGTTGAAGCTGTCGGCGAGGAAGTTCACGTGGCCCAGCTTGCGACCCGGCCGCTCCTCCTTGCCGTACAGGTGCACGTGCGCGTCCGGGTATCGCGCGAACAGGTGATGCAGCCGCTCGTCAGGGCCCATCGCCGGCCGCTCCGGCGCGCCGAGCACGTTCGCCATCACGCACGCCGGCGCAAGCTGGTCCGTCGCGCCGAGCGGGTAGTCGAGCACCGCCCGCAGGTGCTGCTCGAACTGCGACGTCCGCGCGCCGTCCATGGTCCAGTGCCCCGAGTTGTGCGGGCGCATCGCCAGCTCGTTGACCAGCACGCCGTCCGGCGTCTCGAACAGCTCCACCGCGAGCACGCCGACGACGTCCAGCGCGTCGGCGATGCGCAGCGCAAGCTCCTGCGCGTCGTGCGCGGCGTCCTCGGACAGCTTCGGCGCTGGCGCGAGCACTTCGGTGTTGATGCCGTCGCGCTGCACCGTCTCCACCACCGGCCACGCCCCGCCCTGCCCGAACGGCGAGCGGGCCACGAGCGCGGACAGCTCCCGCAGCATGGTGACCTTCTGCTCGGCGAGCAACGGCGTCCCCGCGTCGAGCAGTTCGGTGGCCAACGACGTCGCGTCGTCTGCGTCGACGATCCAGACGCCCTTGCCGTCGTAGCCGCCACGCGCGGCCTTGAGCACGACCGGCCAGCCGTGCCTGTCACCGAACGCCGTGAGGACCTCCGGCTTCTCGATCGGCGCGTAGGCGGGCGCGGGGCAGCCGATGTCGGACAGGCGCCTGCGCATGACCAGCTTGTCCTGCGCGTGCAGCAGCGCGTCCGGTCCCGGCCGCACCACGACGCCGGACGCCGCGAGCGCGTGCAGGTGATCGGACGGCACGTGCTCGTGGTCGAAGGTGAGGACGTCGACGTCTGCCGCGAACGACCGCAGCGCGTCGAGATCGGTGTGGTGGCCTGTGACGACCTTGCCCGCGACGAGTCCTGCCGAGTCCAGCTCGCCCGCCGCTAGCACGTGTAGCGACTGGCCGAGCGCGATCGAGGCCTGGTGCGTCATCCTGGCGAGCTGGCCGCCGCCGACCATGCCGACGATCGGGAGACCGGTGTGTGAGTCCATATCTGCGGGCAAATTCCCTGGTTGAGGCGGAAGCGTACGGCTTAACAGCCTAGCTGGTGAGCTCGCGCACGCCCGCCGGTGGCCGCTGCGGCTGGGGCGTGCGCCACTCCCGCACGAACGCGGCCGCACCAAGCACCAGCGGCACGTACAGGTAGGCGTTGCCCAGCACGTGGTCCAGCACCGACCAGCCGTCCGGGTCCCTGCCGCCGGGCAGGATCAGCAGGACGTAGCTGCCGAACACGACGACCATCGCCGCCGCCACCCGTGGCGCCACGGCGAGCAGCGTGACAAGCAGCGGGATGACCCACACCCAGTGGTGTGTCCAGGACACCGGGGAGACGAGCAGGCCGTAGCCCGCGGTGACCAGCACGGCGCGCAGGTCCTCACCCCTGCGGTGGTAGCGCAGCATCAGCCACACGGCTGGCGCGGCGAGCAGCACGCCGATGCCGAGCGCGACCGCCATCGACCACGGCGCGTTGCCGGAGAGCCGCAGCACGAGGCCGTTGAGCGCCTGGTTGTCGGACCAGTGGATAGTGCCGATGCGGGTGGGGTCGGAGACGGCCTTCGTCCAGTAGCGGACGACGTCATGCGGGATGACCGTCAGCATCGCCGCCTGCAGGACGACGAAGGTGGCCAGCGCGCGGAGCGCGTCCCGCCAGTGGCCGGTGAACAGCAGGTGCGGCACGAAGATCAGCGGCGTCAGCTTCACGGCGGCGGCGACGCCGATAAGCACGCCCCCGGCACGGCTGCCGCGCGCGGAGAGCACAAGGACGTCGACGATGATCAGCGCGAGCAGAATCAGGTTCACCTGGCCGAGTGACACCGTGCGCCAGACCGGCTCCAGCAGCAGGACCGCCGCGGTGAGTGCGACGGCGACGAGCGGCCCCCTCGCGAGCAGGCCGGACGACGGCGTCGCGCGCATCGCCAGCGTCACGACCAGGCCCGTCGCCGCGATGGAGATCGCGCCGAGCGCACCCCAGGCGAGCGGCGCGGGCAGCGGGGCGAGCGGCACGAACCACAGCGCTGCCGCGGGTGGGTAGGTGAACGGTAGCTGCGCCCATGCCGGTTCGAACGCCAGCGTGTCGGTGTCGTAGAGCGGGTCGCCGTGCAACAGCGTCAGCGCGCCTGCTCGGTAGACCGCGCTGTCCATGCCGAGCGGCCAGTCGGCGAGCCAGCCGAGGACGCCGACGAGCAGCGGCACGGCGGCAAGCGCGCAGAGTAGCGCGACCACACCCCGGCGGGAGCTCAGACGATGCACGCGCCCCAGTGTCGCAGGTGGCGCCCACAGCGGGCGGGTGGTGGCACTCCTACCGCCGCCCGATCCGCCGCAAAAGCGCGCAGGACTCCTCATACGTCGGGTGGAGCCGCACGAACGAAATGGCGGGGCTGCTGACGTCGTCGAGCTGCGGATCGGCGTGCATCCGCTCGGTGATCTCGCGGCGCAGCGCGACGGCCTGCGCGGCGATGTCCGCGTCACGCACCGCGAGCACCGCGAGCACGGACGGCCCGAGCGCCGCTGTCGTCTCCGGCCCGTCGAAGACCGACCGCAGGGCATCGGCGGCTAGGATCATGGCGGCAAGGCGGGGCCAGCTCGCCATACCAGCGAGGTCGAACGACACGGTGAGCAGCAGGGCGTCGTCGGTGGCGGTGCGTCCGGCTCGCGCCGCGCCCCGGTACACCTCGGCCAGCCTTGTCCGCAGGTAGGACGCGCTCGGCAGGCCGGTGAGCGGTTCGGTGACCTCGGTGTGGGCGTACCTGTCAAGCGCGACGTCCGCCCAGGCCAACGCCGTCACCCGCACCAGCCGGGACGGTGTCGCGTCGATGTCGGGGACGACGAACCCGCCGTGGCGATCACCGTCTGCGACAACGGCGTGCAGCGCGGCGAGGTCGGTGAGCGTCTCGTCCAGCCCCGCCCCCGACGCGGCGCGGGCCCTGCCGAGCCCTGACACGACAGCCTCGTTCGGGCCGCCCGCGGTCAGCGCGGCGCACACGGTGTCCACTTCGGGCAGTCCCCAGTCGCTAGGGAAGCGCCATCCCGCCGCGAGGCTCGCGCTGCGCCATTTCGCCCGTAGCATCCGCGCGGTGCTGTCGAGCGAACTGCCATTGCGGCGCTTGGCGCCATCGACGTCCGGTACGGCGGTCATGCCACCGTCGAACGGTTGCTCCTCGTCCTCCGAGTGAGCACCAGCGGCAGGCCCATCCACCACAGTGCGACCCTTCGTGTTGACTTCCACGCCGCCAACGCCTGCACGCTGCGTGAAGACGAAGACGGTAGCTCATCGGGAGCTCGTCTCTGGAGACGCCAGGCATCGGCCCACGTGACGGCGGCGATCAAGAAAACTTCGGCCGCCGCGACCCCTGGTAGGCATTACTGGGGGTAACACTGATCGGGTGTTTCCTGCCGGCGTCACCGGCCGTATCCAGGTACTCCGCACGCCCGTTAACCCATCTGTAGCCGACCCACATCGTGACGGAACACGGGTTCTCCGTCACACTGTGAATCGCTGGCACAGCGAGCCAGCGCAAGCCAGGAGGAGCCCAGTGTCGACCGTTCCCGCCACGCCTGATGGCAACAGCGACGCCGAGCTGATCGCCGCTGTTCGTGACGGCGACCTCGCCGCATACGGCCCGCTTTACGAGCGCCACGTCTCCGCCGCATACAACCTCGCAAGGCAGCTCGCGCGGTCGGGGTCCGAGGCGGACGACCTGGTCAGCGAGGCGTTCGCGAAGGTGCTCGACACGTTGCGGGCAGGGAAGGGCCCCGACAGCGCGTTCCGCGCGTACCTCCTCACCGCGCTGCGCCACACCGCTTACGACAAGACCCGCAAGGACAAGCGCGTCGACCTCAACGAGGACATGAGCGAGGTCACCAGCGCGCTCGGCGGGGCGCTGACCGTGCCGTTCTCCGACACCGCCGTCGCGGGGCTGGAACGCTCCATGGCGGCCAAGGCGTTCGCGAAGCTGCCAGAACGCTGGCAGGCCGTGCTGTGGCACACCGAGATCGAGCAGCAGTCGCCCGCCGATGTGGCTCCGATACTCGGGCTGACGCCGAACAGCGTTTCCGCGCTCGCCTACCGCGCGCGGGAAGGGCTGCGGCAGGCGTACCTGCAGGTGCACCTGTCCGAGACGACCGAGAAGCGGTGCCGCGCGACGGCGGACCGGCTCGGCGCCTGGACCCGCGACGGACTGTCCAAACGCGAGCGCGCGCAGGTCGAGGCCCACCTCGACGAGTGCGAACGGTGCCGCGCTCTCGCCGCGGAGCTTGCCGACGTCAACGGTGCGCTGCGCGCGGTCGTCGCACCGCTTGTGCTCGGCGGCGCTGCGCTGGCGTACCTGGCGACGGCCGGCGCTGGCAAGGCAGCCGCAGCGACGGCGGGAGCGACCGCCGCCGCGACGGCAGGCGCCGCCGCGTCGTCGTCCGGTGCTGCGGGTGCCGCCGGTGCCGCCGCAGGCGCGCCGAGGCAGTTCCTCGGTGTCGCGGCGTCCGGTGTCGCGATCGCCGCCGCCGTCGCCGTCGGCCTCACCGCAGGCGGCGGGCAGCAGATCCCGCAGGCGATACAGCCCAAGGTCGAAGCGCCTGCGACGAGCGAGCCAGCACCGCCATCGCAGAAGCCAGCGCCGGAAGCGCCGCAGCCGGAGCCACCCGCTCCCCCGGCGCCACCACCGGAGCCGCAGATCGCTCCCGAGCCGGAACCAGCGCCGCCTGAGCTGCCCGCGCCACCGGAGCTCGTGGTGAGCACCCCGGACGACGGCGTCCAGCTCGAACCGGGCGGCGGTCCGGTCGACCTGCCGATCACGGTCCGCAACGACGGCGAGACGAAGTCCGATCCGGTCGTGGTGACCCTCGACCTGCCCAAGGGCGTGCGGGCGGTCCCGCCGCCGGGTGGCGGCAGCGCGCCGATGTCCGGCCCGCAGCGCAAGGCAGCCCCACCGCAGTCGGCGCGCACCGTGCGCTGCCCCGGCGGCACGAACAAGGTGAGCTGCAGCTCAGGCAGAGGGCTTGAGCCGGACGAGTCGGTCACGCTGCTGTTCCGACTGGTCGCGGACAAGCGCGCCGACCCAGGCAAGATCAGGGGAACGGTGCAAAGCGGCAACGCGCAGCCGCTCGTGATCAGCGTGCCGTACGAGGTGCCACCGCCGCCCCCGCCCGTCGACGACGTCGAGCTCGACGTCCACAACGTCGGGCGCATCCTGAAGATCAACGTCACCAACACGGGTGAGACGACGAAACGCGCCGTCGTCGACATCGACCAGCCCATGCTGGCGCAGGGCGGGCACGGCGATGCCACGTGCACCGATGACGCAGACAGCACCACATGCCGCACAGACGAACCACTCGCGCCTGGCGAGGAGGTGCACTTCCACACCGTGCTGTCCGGCTATCCGGAGAACGAGATGGTGGTGGTGACCGCGCACCTCGGCGAGGGTTCCGACACCGAGGAGGTCTCGGTCCGCTGCGTCGGCACCGTCTGCGCGCCGGAGAACAGCGGGCCGCCGCTGCCAGCGGAGGAGGACGAGGACCCGCCTGAACCGGCGACGCCGTCCGGATCCGCGCCACCGAGCCCGTCAGGGTCGCCCTCGCCCGCGTCCGACCCCGGCCGCGCGCATGACCACGAACCTGCCGCCGACCACGGGCCGGGATCGCACGGCATGCGGAGCTTCCTGCGATCACTGCTGGACGTCAGATAGCAACGTGCACTTCCGGCCACCGTCGCCGTAGCCCGCAAGTAGACTGCGCCCGTGGCTGTAGTCGAGAACTTGCTGGCAGTCGTGCCTGAGCCGCTCCGTTCGATCATGATCAAACATCGGGAGCTGCTGAAGTTCGGCATCGTCGGCGGCACGGCGTTCCTTGTGGACAACGGGGTCTGGTACCTGCTCAAGCTGACGGTGCTTGACACCAAGCCGACAACGGCCAAGGGAATCGCGATCCTCGTCGCCACGATCGTGTCCTACGTCCTCAACCGCGAGTGGTCGTTCCGGGCGAGGGGCGGCAGGGAGCGGCACCACGAGGCGGCGTTGTTCTTCCTGGTCAGCGGGGGCGCGATCGTCATCAACCTGATCCCGCTGTACACCTCCCGATACATACTCGACCTCGAGGTCCCGCACGTCTCGCTGTGGGTGCAGGAGGTCGCTGACTTCACAAGCGGGTCGATCATCGGCATGCTGCTGGCGATGCTGTTCCGTTTCTGGGGATACCGGAAGTGGGTGTTCCCCGACGAGCTGGGCTGACGCGTGCGGTGAATGACGCTTTCGCTGCGTTGGATGCAGCGAAAGCGCCGTTCAGCGCGGGGAGCCCGCCGTCCTCGTCAGCTTCACCGTTGACAGGTCCGTCGAGCGGGGCACGAGCAGGAACACGCTGAACGTCGCAGGCCGCTGCACGGACAGCTCCAGCCTGCCGCCGTCTGCCTCGACGAGCGCGCGGGCCAGTGCCAGCCCGACACCGGTCGACCCCGCCCCCGAGACGCCCCGGTCGAAGATGTGCGGCGCGAGGGCGTCCGGCACGCCCTGGCCGTGGTCGGCCACCGTGACGACGACCGTGCCGTCGGTGTCGCCGCTGCGCGCGGCCATGGTCACGGTGCCTGCGCCGTGCTTGCGGGCGTTGTCGAGCAGCACCCCGACGACCTCGCGGAGACGCGCGGGGGTGACTCGCGCGATGAGTCCCTTACCGATGCGCAGCCGCAGCGTGCGGCCCTCCGAGCTGAAGATCTGCCGCCACTCGATCGCTATCGTCTTGAGGACGGCGGACAGGTCGACCGGCTCAGCACCAGCCTCCCGCGCCGCCCGTGCAGCGGCAAGCAGCTCGTCAAGCACGGCGGCAAGCTGGTCGGCCTGCTCCTGCGCCGCGACCGAATCCTCTGCGACCTCGGGGTCGGTGTGCGTCGTCAGCGGGTCGAGCCGGAGCTGGATCGCGGTCAGCCTGCTGCGGAGCTGGTGCGAGACGTCGCCGACGAACTGCCGCTCGCGGCGCACGAGGGTGGACAGCGCGTCGGCCGATGTGTCGAGCGCGTCGGCGACCATGTCCAGCTCGCGCATGTTGTAGCGGCTGATGTCCGGTCGGAAGTCGCCAGCACCGAGCCGTGCGGCGCGGATGGAGATGTCCCGCAGCGGCCGCGCCAGCCGCCGTGCGGTCACCGTGGCCACCACCATGCCCGTGCCAACCGACAGCACCGCGAGCAGCAGCACCGCGACGGTCACCTGCGTCTGCCGCGACCGCACCGGCTCGGCAGGCACCGAGAGCTTCACCGTGCCGGTGCCCGCGAGGTTGGACTCCTCGCTGAGCGTGCCGCCCTTCGGCTTGGTGCCCTCCCGGTACACCTGGCCCTTCGGCCCGTGCACCACGAGGTAGCCGCCAGCGGGAACCGCGAGGCCGACCCGCTCGGTGTCGATGCTTTCGCCCTCAGCGATGTCCTTGTCGAGCTGCTTGACGATGCGCTGCGCGCGGGTTTTCAGGTCCTCGCTCGCCATGCTGTTGACCAGCAGCGACGCCGTGATCCCCAGCGGAATGCCCAGCGCGGCGCCTGTCACGGCGACGGCGAGCAAAATCGCGAGGAGGATACGGCGATGCACTGGGCGGCTCCCGCGTGCTAGTCGACATTGAAGCGGAAGCCGACGCCACGCACCGTGGCGATTCGCCGCTCCGCGTCGGCATGCGGGGTGCTCGACTGCTTGGTTCCTGTGCCGTCGATGTCACCCGCCGCGATCGCGAGCTTGCGTCTCAGCCAGGACATGTGCATGTCCAGCGTCTTGGTGGTCTTGGCGTCGAGGTCGTTCCACACCTCGGCGAGGATCTCCTCCCTGCTGACGACCTGCCCAGCACGGGTGAGCAGGACCCGCAGCAGCTCGAACTCCTTGTTGGCGAGCTGCACCTCCGCGCCATCGACGGTGACCAGCCTGCCGCCGACGTCCATCCGCACCCCGGCGGCTTCCAGGATGTCGGGGGCCTGTCTGCGCAGCAGTGCTCTGATTCTGGCGAGCAGCTCGGCCAGCCGGAACGGCTTCGCCACGTAGTCGTCGGCCCCTGCGTCGAGCCCGACAACGAAGTCGACCTCGTCGGTGCGCGCGGTGAGCATCAGCACCGGCAGGTCGTCGCCGCGCGAGCGCAGTCGCCGGCACACTTCGAGGCCATCCATGCTCGGCAGCCCGAGATCGAGCACGAGCAGGTTCACTTGTTGTCGCTGAGTCGCGTCGAGGACACTCGGCCCATCGGAGACGACCTCCACCTCGTAGCCCTCGCGATGAAGCGCACGAGAGAGCGGGTCAGCGATCGCCGGGTCGTCCTCGGCGAGTAGAACCATGTTCACCTGGATCACTCTACGACTCCAGTACGTGAAAACATCGTTGTCTGTGACTCGCAATTATCTCGCAGACTACGCAGTCGCCGCACAACTCGCAGATGTCGCTGACGCCATCACGACCGATCGATTCACATCGGCCGACCTGACAGTGACGAGAAAGCCCGACCGCACGCCGGTCACCGACGCCGATGTCGCCGTCGAGGACGCCATCCGCGAGGTGCTGGCCGCCGAGCGCCCCGACGACGCGATCGCAGGTGAGGAGCGGGGCGGGTTCAACGCCGACGAGCTCGGCGGCAGGACGTGGATCCTTGACCCGATCGACGGAACGAAGAACTACCTGCGCGGCATCCCGGCGTGGGCGACGCTGATCGCGCTCGTCGAGGACGGCGTGCCTGCGGTGGGCATGGTCAGCGCGCCCGCGCTCGGCAAGCGATGGTGGGCACTCCGAGGCGGCGGGGCGTTCACGTCGGACGTCGCCGGCGAGCAGCGGCGGATCGGCGTCTCGGGCGTGTCGGAACTGGCTGACGCCTACCTGTCCACGACGAACCTGAACACCTGGACGGAGTACCACAGCCTGCCCGCGTACCTCCGGCTCGTCGAGGCGTGCTGGGAGAACCGCGCGTTCGGTGATTTCTGGTCGCACTGCCTCGTCGCGGAGGGTGTGATCGACATCGCGACAGAGCCGATCGTGAACCCGTGGGACGTCGCGCCGATGCAGGTCCTGGTCAGCGAGGCGGGCGGGCGGTTCTCCGATCTGTCCGGAGTGGAGCGGTTCGACGGTGGCAACGCGCTGTCGACGAACGGCACGCTGCACGATGCTGCGTTGCGGATGCTGGGTTAGAACGGCGGCGGCCCGAGGATCTCGATGCCGTGCGGCGGGCCGCCGACCCGGCCTCCGCCGTGCACGAGCTCTGGACGCCGTTGCTCGGCAACCGCCGGGCTGGGGCGCGGATGGTCATCGACCGGCTGGCCGAGCTCGGGCCGCTGACGGTGTGTTCCTGGCGCGGCGTGACTAGACTGGCTCGTTCTCCTTTGGCGGCAGCAACCCGACCGCGCCGCGTGCGACCTGGGTCCAGGCGAGTCGCCCGAACAGGTAGTTGCAGGCGACCTGCTCGCTGCTGAAGCACGCCCAGTCGTAGCGATTGCCCTGCTCACGCCAGAAGACTTCCCACACGGTCTCCTGCCGGGCCTGGTCGTCGCCAACTGAAACCTGCCGTTCGGCGCGCAGCACGCACCAGGCGTTGTCGGCTTCCGCGCCGATGGAGACCACCTCGGACGGGACACCGATGGCGGTCAGCCACTTCGCGATCGACTCGACGTTCATGTGTCATCTCCCGTCTTGGATCGTTCGGTCATGGTCGGAGCGCTCTCGGGCTCGGCGCGCTCGGTCTCGTTGGGCTCGGCGGGGTTGCCGCCGTCGACATTGGCCTCGTCGGGCCCGTCGGTGCCGCCGGTGTCATCGGGCCCGCCTGACCCGCCGCTCTTGACGTCCGGGGTGACTTCCGCGAGGTAGCCCAGCGCGATGAGGTCCGTCACCGGGTAGACGGCGCGGTAGCGCAGGCCTCCGCCGGGCTGGCCGAACCAGGTCGCGGTCTCGGCCGCCCACACGGGTAGCTCGCGCAGCACACGGTATCGGTGGTAGCCGCTGTCCAGCCGGGCCGGCGGCAGCGACCGCGCGGCGTACGGCGTGCGGTCGGCGGCGAACACCCGCCCGTGGTCATCCCCGAACCGGTCGAGCATCGTCCCCGCTGGCAGGACGATCGGCTCGCCGCGCTCACGGCCGCCCTCCGGGTACAGCTCTCCGGGTGGCCACACGTACTCCACCTGGGTGCTGTCACGGGCGACGACGTAGCGCCGGTGCCAGTCCTGCCCTGTGGTCGCGGCGAGCGGGTCGTCGTCGGCGCACAGGTCCGTGACGGCGGGGTGCTCCGCTGGCAGCCCGCGCACCGCCTGGTCGGCGCCCGCATCGGGTTCCGGCGGCTCGGCAGGGTCGATGAGATGCGACTCGGGATGATCGTGCGGCGGGAATCGCAGGCCGGTCGCGAAGTCGGCCTCCTCGTGCTGCGGCGGGAGCTGGTACGCGGGGGCGCTCGCCGGGACGGGCAGGTGCCCAATCGGGAACATGTGCACGAGGAACAGCGCGACGCTGTTCCTGTCTTTCCGGGGCGTCCCGGTGCTGACCACCGGCTCGGGTTGTGGCTGCGGCGCGGGTCGCTGCGAGCCCTGCCCTGGCTGCGCCGGTGGCGGTTGTCCGGCCGCACCGCCCTGCGGCGGTGGCGACGCCGCACCCCCGCCGAGCGGAGCCGCACCCACGCCCGCTCCGGGGGCGGTGTAGCCGGCCGCTGGCGGGCCGCCGACCGGCCCCGCGCCTGCGGGCGGTGCGGCCGGGGCTGGCGGCGCGGCGGGTGCGTCGGCGTAGCCCGCGAGCCCCGTGCTGCCGTCGATCGGCGGCTGGCTGCCGGGATAGACACCGTGCGGTGGCACACCGGGCGGGGCGGCGTTGGCCGGTTGCCCCGAGGGCGGTGTCGGCGCGTCGACGTACGTATTACCTGCGATCGGCACGCCGGACGGCGGTGTCGGCGCGGTAGGCGAGACAGCATCGGGAACGCTGCCAGGCGCGTCCCCTGGCACGCTGCCCCGGCCGCCCCCGGGCGCGCCGCCAGGGGCGCCCCCAGGCTCATCGCCGGGGACATCCCGAGCCGCATCGCCGGGGACATGGCCGGGGGCGTCCACAACGGAGTCGACTCCGCCAGGAGACCCCAGCCCGGATGCACCCCGCACCGGCTCGGCTACCGCCCCCACCAGCGTGTTCGCGGTGGCGTCGAGGTTTGCCGACGTCTTGCCGAGCAGCGTCGACACCCCGGCCAGCGCGCCGGGATGGCCGCCGTCTGCCGCCGCGTCGGCGGCGTCGACCTGGCGGGCCGCGCCGGTCAACTGCCGCACCATCTCCACCTTGCTCTCCGCGATCCGATCAGCCGCGCGCTCCAGCCGGTCAGCCGCATCGGTCGCGCCTCGGGCGGCCTTGCCCAGGTCGCCGCTGTCGGTGTCGACGACGCGGGTCCACGACGTCCGTGCCGCCCTGGCACCTTCGCCCGACATGCCATCGAACGTGCCGTTGGCGGACGCATCGGCGTCACCCGCGAGCGTGGTGAGCTGACTGGCCGCATCGCGCCAGGCACGTGCTTGCTCCCGCATGGCGTCTTCATCTGCTTCTGGCCAACGCGCGCCGGTGCGGGCGGCGATGTCGGCCAACTCGCTCGGCAGTTCGATCCCCACGGCGACCCCTATGCCTGATCGACCCTGCGTGCGATGCGGCCGACGTCGTCGGCGCCCGCGTCGTCGGTTGCTTGGTAGGTCTTCGCAGCATCGGCCAGCCGGGCACCCATCCGACCGAGTGTGTCGCCCAGACCGGTGAAGAGCGCCAGTGCGGAGTCCGCCGCCGACCGGTGGGTGGCGTCGAAGCTGCTGCCGACCTCGTCGGAGCCCCACGGCGCACCGGTGGCGTCCAACGCGTCCCTGAGCGCGTTCGCGATGCGAGTGGCGCGTTGGGCGTGTGTGTCGAAGTCGTGCGCGTGCTTGGCGACACGCTCGACGTCGGCGGACCAACCATCGCTCATGAGGGGCCCCGCCGCCCTTCGGCAAGCCAGTTGGTTGCGGCGAAGTCGTCGTCCTCAGGGTCGTCGCGTGGAGTCGGCTCTGGCGCGACTTCGTCCGGTGTGAGATCGGCGGTGCCCAGCAGCGTCGCCTTCGGGTCAACGTCCGCTGGCAACGTCGGCGCGAGGACGTCGGCTGCCTCGGCGAGTGCCCGCTGGGACGCTGATGACGCCAGCCGCAGGATTTCGTTCGCCAGCTCGGACGGCCGGTGCGCGTGGAAGACGTCGTCCGACAGGGTGAGCCCGGTCAGCGTGCCGCGCGACCCAACGGTGACGGCGATGGCACCGTCCGCGCTGCGCTCGGTCGCCGTGATCGCGGCGAGACGCTGGTGCGCCGTCGCGAGCAGCTCCCTGCTCCTGGCGTAGTCCGCGAGCAGTTCGTCGACCTGCGCGCGATGGTCAGTCACGGCGTCCTCCGGTCCCTGTGGGTGTCGGGTCGGCGGTGTACTGGGACGTTAACGCAGCCACCCCGGTTCCCGTTGCGGCGAAAGACGCCTTCACTGTGTTGGGTGCAGCGAAAGCGTCATTCACCGCACCGCACCCAGAGCTCAGCCGCCGGAAAGCGCCCGCACCACACTGGACGGCGCTGGCCTCCCGAGCTGCTGGGACATCCACACGCTGGTGTCGACGAGCTTGTCCAGGTCGACGCCGTGGGCGATGCCGAGGCCGTCGAGCAGCCACACCAGGTCCTCTGTCGCGAGGTTGCCGGTGGCGGACTTGGCGTACGGGCAGCCGCCGAGTCCTCCAGCCGAGGCGTCGACACACCGCACACCCTGCCGCAACGCGGCGTAGGTGTTGGCAAGCGCCTGGCCGTAGGTGTCGTGGAAGTGCACGGCGATGCCGTCGACGCCGACGTCGACGGCGGCCAGCTCCCGCAGCAACTCCTCCACCTGGCCCGGCGTCGCGACGCCGATGGTGTCGCCGAGGGAGAGCTGCGAGCAGCCCATGTCGATCAGCCTCGCACCAACTCTGGCCACCTGTGCAGGGTCGACCGCGCCTTCCCACGGGTCGCCGAAGCACATCGACAGGTATCCGCGCACGTCCAGCCCCTCAGCACGCGCGCGGTCGACGACCGGCTCGAACATGGCGAACTGTTCGTCGAGCGTGCTGTTGAGGTTGCGGCTGGCGAACGTCTCCGTGGCGCTGGCGAACACCGCGATGTGGCGCACCCCGGACTCCAGCGCCCGGTCGAGCCCGCGCTGGTTCGGCACTAGGACCGGGTACCCGACGTCGTCACGCGGCTTCAGCCCGGCGAGCACCTCGGCGGCGTCGGCGAGCTGCGGCACCCACTTCGGGTGCACGAAGCTGGTGGCCTCGATCGTGGTCAGCCCGGCGTCGGCGAGCCGCTCGATGAACTCGATCTTGACGCCGACGTCGACGATCTCGGACTCGTTCTGCAGCCCGTCGCGCGCGCCGACCTCCCAGATGGTGACGCGCTCCGGCATGTCGCTCGCGGCTGCCCTCGCCGGCAGGCCCAGTTCCCTTACCGACACGGGTCACCAACCCCGCCGTGGCTCGGGCTGCTCGAACTCCTGCTCGTCGTAGTCGTCGTACGGGTTGTCGTTGAGGTGCCGGTAGATGTAGGTGTGCACCTTCTCGACGCCGGGGATGTCGTCGAACCGCAGCGGCTCCTCGGACGCCGACTCGATGTACAGCGTGCCGCAGCCGAAGATCCGATCGAGCAGGCCGTGCTCGAAGCGCACGCTGTGGATGCGGCGCATCGGGATGTCGATGCCGCTGCGGGTGATGATGCCCTCGCGGACGATCACTCGATCCGTCGTCACCACGAAGTGGGTCGTGCGCCACCGGATGAACGGGGCAAACACACGCAACACCAGTACCAGCACCACGATGATGCCGATCGCGATCCCCGCGACCAGATCCCACGGCGGCGAGAACTTGGCCGCGAGCAGGACGCCCCATATGCCAGCCGCGACCGCGATGACGAACGCGAAGATCGGCATGAGCAGCATCTTGAAATGCGGATGCCGGTGCAATATGACCTGCTCGCCGGTGCTGAGCTGGTCCTTGGGGTAAGCCACCTCGCCACGCTCCCATGTGGTACTCGATCTCGGCGCGGCCAACCGTACCGATTGGCTCGATGTCCCGGCGTCTGCGTCAGGTGTATCAGCGGAGATGGACGACGTCTCCCGCCAGGACGGTGCTGCGCTGCCCATTGTCGTCCTCGATGGTGAGCCTGCCAACGGCATCGACGTCGACTGCGGTGCCGGTTTGCGTCTCGCCCCTCGGCAGCGACACGGTGACAGTGCGCCCGAGCGTGCCGCACACCCTGCGGTAGTCGGCGAGCAGCCCCGCTTGCTCCAGATCACCGTGCGCAGCCCGCCAGGCACGCTCCCGTGCGGCCAGCGCCAGGAGCAGCGCCACCGCGATCTCGGTGCGGTCGGTGGTGCGCGCGCCGTTCTCGGCGAGCGACGTCGCCGCGAGCCCGCCCGGCCCCGGCTCGACGTCACCGAGCGGCGTGACGTTGAGGCCGATGCCAAGCACGACGGCCCGCTGCGGCACCAGCTCGGCAAGGACCCCGGCGAGCTTGCCGTCCCCGGCGAGGACGTCATTGGGCCACTTCAGGGTGGCGTCGACACCGAGGTCGTCACACAGGTCGGTGAGCGCCAGCCCGGCGACGACCGCCAGCGATCCGGTGGCCTCCGGCGGCACCTCGGCCGGGCGCAGCAGCACGCTCAGGTACAGGCCGGCGCCCGCTGGCGACACCCAGGTGCGCGCGAGCCTGCCGACACCAGCGGTCTGTTCCTCGGCGATAAGCACCGTGTAGTCGGCCATGCCGGTGCGGGCGGCCTCGATCAGGTCGGCGTTGGTGGAACCGGTGCTGGCGACGACGTTGAGCGCGGCATAGCCCTGCGGGGTGACGAGTTCCGTGCGCAGCCGGTCGGCATCGAGTGCGGTCATGCTGGCCTCCTCGTCGCGGCGCGCCGCGTCGTCAACCGAACGTCGACCACCATGGTGTCCGACGATTCGGACCTGCAAGCAGTCCTCATTGGCACACCCTAAAAGGTCTCCGGTGATATTGCTGACGTCACAGCACCCCACGCGCACGATGACATAGGCTGCGAGTTTATGAGTAGCGCAACGGAGCCGCTGGGGGGCCAGCACGGTTCGGCGGAGGAGTCGGTCGACATCCACACCACGGCGGGCAAGCTCGCTGACCTGTATCGCCGCAACGACGAGGCGGTCCACGCGGGTTCGGCGCGCGCCGTGGAGAAGCAGCACGCGAAGGGCAAGAAGACGGCCCGTGAGCGTATCGACATGCTGCTGGACCCGGGTTCGTTCGTTGAGCTGGACGAGCTGGCACGGCACCGTTCCACCAACTTCGGCCAGGACACCAACCGCCCTTATGGCGACGGCGTGGTGACCGGTTACGGCACGGTCGACGGCCGCCCCGTCTGCGTGTTCTCGCAGGACGTCACCGTTTTCGGTGGCTCACTCGGTGAGGTGTACGGCGAGAAGATCGTCAAGGTGATGGACCTGGCGATCAAGACCGGTCGTCCCATCGTCGGCATCAACGAGGGCGGCGGCGCCCGCATCCAGGAAGGCGTCGTCTCGCTTGGCCTCTACGGCGAGATCTTCACCCGCAACGTCAAGGCGTCTGGCGTCGTCCCGCAGATCTCGCTGATCATGGGCGCGAACGCGGGCGGCCACGTCTACTCCCCCGCCCTCACCGACTTCGTGGTGATGGTGGATCAGACGTCGCACATGTTCATCACCGGCCCTGATGTGATCAAGACGGTGACGGGTGAGGAGGTCAGCTTCGAAGAACTCGGCGGCGGCCGCTCGCACAACACCAAGTCCGGCAACGCCCACTACCTCGGCGCGGACGAGGACGACGCGGTCTCCTACGTCAAGGAACTCTTGTCGTTCCTGCCGCCCAACAACCTCGCCGAACCCCCCGTCTTCGACGCGCCCCCGCACACCGGGAACTCGGTGGCTGACGACATCACCGACGACGACCGCGAACTCGACACGTTGATCCCCGACTCGCCCAACGTGCCCTACGACATGCACGAAGTCATCACACGGGTCGTCGACGAGGGCGAGTTCCTGGAAGTGCACGAACTGTTCGCCCCCAACGTCGTCGTCGGCTTCGGCCGCGTCGACGGCCAAAGCGTCGGGATCGTGGCCAACCAGCCCACCCAGTTCGCCGGCTGCCTCGACATCGACGCCTCAGAGAAGGCCGCCCGGTTCGTGCGCACCTGCGACGCCTTCAACGTCCCCGTCCTCACCTTCGTTGACGTCCCCGGCTTCCTCCCGGGTACCGACCAGGAATGGAACGGCATCATCCGCCGCGGCGCCAAACTCATCTACGCCTACGCCGAAGCCACCGTCCCCCTGGTCACCGTGATCACCCGCAAGGCCTACGGCGGCGCCTACGACGTCATGGGCTCCAAACACCTCGGCGCCGACATCAACCTCGCCTGGCCCACCGCCCAAATCGCCGTCATGGGCGCCCAAGGCGCGGCGAACATCGTCTACCGCAAAACACTGGCCAACGCCGATAGTGAGGGCAAAGACGTCGAGAAGCTGCGCGCGGAGTTGATCCAGGACTACGAAGACACCCTCTGCAACCCCTACGTCGCCGCCGAACGCGGCTACGTCGACTCCGTCATCCCACCCTCACACACCCGCGGCTACATCGCCCGCGCCCTACGCATCCTCGGCGACAAACGGGAAAACCAGCCGCCAAAGAAACACGGCAACATACCGCTATAACGGGTGCAGGAGGTTGCGATGAGCGACGAGGACACACCGCGTCCACTACTGCAGGTCGTCCGGGGCACGCCGGACGACGTCGAGTTGGCCGCGCTGACCAGCGTGATCGCCGCTGCGGCGTCCCACTCCGGTGGCAACGGCGGGCAGGCGAAGCGCCGTTCGCTGTGGGGCGACCCTGCCTCGCGGCTGCGGATGCCGATCCAGCCGGGCCCTGGCGCGTGGCGGGCATCGGGGCTGCCGCGATGACGAATCCCGCGACCTCCACAAGTCCGCTGCCAGCCGAGGGAGTCATGCTCAGCGGCGAGCGGACGTCGCTGGAGGGTTTCCTCGACCACTACCGCGCGGTGCTGGTGAACAAGGTGCGCGGGGTGTCCGATGCTGCTGCCCGGCGGCGGCTGGTGCCATCGGCGACCACGCTTGGCGGGCTGCTCAAGCACGTGGCGTGCGCGGAGCAGCGGTGGTTCGAGCTTGCGCTGCCCCAGGTTCCGTTCGAGCCGAAGAGCGCCGAGGATCGGCTGGCCGAGTTCGGCATGACCGACGACGATACGGTCGACGGGCTGATCGAGGCGTACGAGGCGCAGTGCGCGCGCTCCCGCGAGGTCGCCGCCCGGTTCGAGCTGGACGACCGGGGCAACCGGTACGGCCAGGACATGACGCTGCGCTGGATCTACCTGCACATGATCGAGGAGACCGCCCGCCACGCCGGTCACGCCGACATCTTGCGGGAACAGCTCGACGGCGCCACCGAAGCATCAAGTACTGTCTCGTAGACTCCTGGCCGTGGAATTCGTACTGGCTTCGGCGTCCCCTGCCCGGCTCGCGGTGTTGCGCGCCGCCGGGATCGACCCGGTCGTGCACGTCTCTGGCGTCGACGAGGACGCCGTCGCGGCCGGACTCACCGATCCCACACCGGAACACCTCGTGCTCGCGCTGGCCCGCGCCAAGGCGGATGCGGTAGCCGACGTCATCGCGGCGTCGCACCCGGACGCCGTCGTCGTCGGTTGCGACTCGATGCTCTCGTTTGACGGCGAGTTCGTCGGCAAGCCAGGCACCCCGGAGGTCGCGCGCGAGCGCTGGCTGCGGATGCGCGGCGGCATCGGCGAGCTGCTGACCGGCCACGTCGCAGTCCGCCTCGACGGCGGCACACGCACCAAGGACTCCGGAGCAACCGAGACGACAGTGGTGCGGTTCGCCTCACCCAGCGAGCACGAGATCGACGCCTACATCGCCACCGGAGAACCCCTCAACGTCGCGGGCGGTTTCACGCTGGACGGCCTCGGCGGCTGGTTCGTCGAGGGCATCGACGGAGACCCGTCCAGCGTCATCGGCATCAGCCTGCCGCTGACCCGCACCCTGCTCACCGACATCGACGTCAGCGTGGTCGACCTCTGGCGGCGGTGAGGCACCCCCCAACGCCTGTTCCCGACGCCGCGCCCAACCTACGCTCGGGAATGTGGGACGAACAGTCGCCGCAGCGCTGATAACCGGGCTCGTGCTCGCGGGATGCGAAGCGGAGCCTCCCGCGCCGACGGCCGCACCACCGGCGACCACCTCCGCCCAACGTGCGCCAACCACCGAGCAGCCAAAGTCGGACACCCGCACACTTCACACGCTGGCCACCACACTCGCCCGCGCCGAACGCGCGCTGGCGGACCCGGCGACGTCCGAGCGGCACCGCACCGAATGGGCGTACCTCCAGCAGCAGGCCTACCGCGAACTCGCGGACCGACCCCGCTGGCATCCCACCGTCCGCGAGTACATCCCCCGCCGGTTCCGCGCCGCCCACGACCTGACCCTCCGCGCCGCCGTCGAACTCGGGAAACTCGACTCACCGTCGCGCGCGAAGCCGCCGGACGACTGGCGGATCCGCAGGCCACTCCCGGTCGAAAAGCTGCGCGGCTACTACCGCGCCGCACACGCTCGGTTCGGGGTGCCGTGGCAGATCCTGGCGGCGATCAACTTCGTGGAGACCCGGTTCGGCCGCATCCATGGCGACAGCCACGCTGGCGCGCAGGGTCCGATGCAGTTCATGCCATCGACGTGGGACATCTACGGCAAGGGCGACATCGACGACCCACGCGACGCGATCCATGCGGCGGCGCGCTACCTGGCCGCCAGTGGCGCGCCCGACGACCTGCGTGACGCGCTGTACGCCTACAACCACAGCGACCACTACGTCGAGGCGATCCTCGCCTACGCCGACGCGATGCGGCGCTACCCGCACTACCTCGACGTCTACCACCGGTGGCAGGTCTACTTCAGCACGCCGGACGGCGACATGCTGCTCAGGGAGGGCTACGGCTCCTGAGGTGTTGTGAAGGGCGTCTTTGCAACACATAGCGATGCAATGACGCCCCTCACGACACCTAATACCGCGACATTTCGGGCACTCAGGCGCATAATGTTCGGTGTGGACACGCCCGTGAAGCCGGTCGATCCAGTGACCGACGGCTGGTCCGCGCTGGCGCGGTGCGACTGGGATGCGGCGATGCGCTGCTTCACCGACGCCGTCGCGCAGCAGGAGACGGCCGAGGCGCTGGAAGGGTTGAGCTGGGCGGCATGGTGGCTCGCCGACGCGGATGCGATGTTCGACGCACGGGAACGCGCCTACCGGACCTACCGAAGCAGCGGCAGACCGGTCGACGCCGCGCGGATGGCGACCTGGCTCGGCACCGACGCCGTGGACTTCCGAGGCGAGATCTCCGTGGCGCAGGGTTGGCTGAGCCGAGCTCGGCACCTGCTCACCGGCTGCGATCCGGGTCCCGAGCTGGGCTGGCTGTACGTGCACGAGGCCGAGAAGTTGCTGTTCGCCGGTGACGTCGAGCGGGCACGCGGACTTGGAGCCGACGCGAGCCAGCTCGGACGCCGGTTCGGCAACGTCGACCTGGAGATGTTGGGATCGGCGACCGAGGGGCTCGCGCTGGTGTATCAGGGCGACGTCGACGCGGGAATCGACCGGCTCGGTGACGTGGCGGCCGCCGCGCTTGCCGATGAGTTCACCGAGGTGTGGTCGGTCGGATGGTGTTGCTGCTACCTCATCTTCGGCTGCGAGCAGACACGGGACTACGACCGCGCCGCGCAGTGGTGCCGCAGCCTTGAGGCGTGGTCGGCCCGGTTGCGCATCCACTTCTTCAACCGGTCTTGCCGGGCGCACTACGCCGGGGTGCTCATTTGGCGTGGCACCTGGGAGAAGGCGGAGTCCGAGCTGATCGAGTCCGCCGCGCGGTTGACCGAACTCCGGCCGCCGATGGCGGTCGAGGCGCTGGTGCGACTCGGTGAGCTGCGACGTCGTCAGGGCAGATTCGACGAGGCCGCCGCGATCTTCGACGAGGCGGCAGGGCACCCGCTCGCCGTCCTCGGCACCGGCGAGCTGCACCTCGACCAGGGCGACGCGACGAGCGCCAGGGAACGGGCCGAGGAGTACCTCCGGCAGGCGACGTCGGAAGCACCGACACCCCGCGCCGCCGGGCTAGAGCTGCTGGCCCGCGCGGCGGCCACACTCGGTGACCTCGACCGCGCGGCAGCCGCGCTCGCGGAGTTGACCACGACCGCGGAGCGCATCCCCACCGACCCGGCGCGGGCGTCGCTCGCCTTCGTGCGTGGCACGGTCGCGTCGGCGCGGGGCGACCGGGACCGGGCGCGGATCGGGTTCGAGGACGCGATCCGCTACTTCCAACACGCCAGGGCGCCGTTCGAGGAAGCCAAAGCCCGGTTGGCGCTGGCACGCGAGCTCGCAGCGCTGGGCCGCACCGCCGACGCACTCCGGCACGCAGAGACAGCGGCGAGCGCCCTGGAACGCATCGGTGCCGCCGCGGCAGCGGCCGAAGCGGCCAGCCTCATCCGGCCCCTCTCGACGGGTGGCACGTCACCGCTCACCGCGCGGGAGCGTCAGGTGCTGCGGCTGATCGCGGACGGCAAGACCAACCGCGCCGCTGCGGAAGCGCTGGTGATCAGCGAGCACACGGTCAACCGGCACATCACCAACATCCTCACCAAGCTCGGCACCGGCTCGCGCTCGGCGGCCGTCGCGGAAGCACTCCGCAGGCAGTTGCTCTGACACCCATGGCGGGAACGCGCCATTCCCGCACGCGCGGGAAATGGCGGAATCCTGCGAAGCCCGCCGCACCGCGGACGGGCAACGCTGATGTCGCTCCACTTCGATGCCAAGGAGGCGACATGAGCAGCACAGTAGCGATCACGGAGACCGTCAGGAAGGCCAGCCCGAGCGACCTCGACCGGCTCGCCGACACCCTAGCGGCGGCGTTCTTCGCCGACCCGGTGATGTCGTGGTGCTATCCCGACACCGACCGGCGGGCGGCGATCCTGTCCCCCTGCTTCCGGATCCTCGTCGAGGCGACACTGCCGCACGGCGGCGTCGACACCGTCGCCGACGAGGTCGCTGGCGCGATCTGGGTCCCGCCGGACGCGGAGCTCGACGAGGAGCGACTCGCCGCCGACCTCGGCGAGGCGTCCGAGGAGTACGCCGAGCGGCTCTTCACCCTGCTCGGGCTGCTCGATGAGCATCACCCACATGAGCCGCACGAGTACCTGTTCGTGCTTGGCACCAGGCCGGACTGGCAGTCACGCGGGATCGGCTCAGCGCTGCTGCGTTCGGTGCTCCCCGAGTGCGACCGCACCGGTATGCCCGCCTATCTTGAGGCGTCGAGCGAGCGCAACCGGAACCTGTACCAGCGCCACGGGTTCGACCTCACCGAGGTGATCACGCTCCCGGACGGGCCGCCGTTGTGGTGCATGTGGCGGGCGCCTGAGGTGTCGTGAAGGGCGTCTTTGCAACACCCCCATCACCCACAAGGACGCAGCTCACGGTCCGTCAAGCTGACGTCGGGCCAGTCGGGCATCCGGGCGAGCGCGGAATAACCACGGGTGCAGCCGCGCGACGTGCCGTCGAGCGAGAAAACCTGCAACGCGACGTCGGCACCGGCGCACTCATCGGCGTCACCCATGCAGTTCGGATAGGTCGCCAGCACAATTTCGGGCGAATTGTGCCCAATGGCGGGGACCAGGTCGAGGTATGCCGCATTCGACACGTAGGGGCGTTCCACGGCTTCCCATTTGTCATCCCGCGCGACGAAGACTTCCCCCAAGACGGTGCCGTCCTGATCGCCACGCACCAAACACGCGGTGGCGTCACCTTCCGTGCACACCAGCGACCGTTGCGTCAGTTTCACCCCGAGGTCGGCGAGCGCGGTTTCGAGCACGGTGCTCGATCCGTGCGCCAGCACGCGCACGATGCCGTGTTTCCCGCCGTCGCCAGCGAGCAGCTCCACCGTCGCGTCACCGACCGGCAGGCTGGTCAGCACCCCGCACGGCTCATCGCCGCAGGTCAGCTCACCAGGGACGGCAGCGGCAGGCGGCCCGAGCTGACCGGCCGCCATGGCGGTGTCCCGCTCGATCCGCAGCAGCACCGCCGCGATGAACGCGAGCACGGTGACACCGACCGCGACACCGGCCGTGACCACGACCGGCCGCGACGCCCCCACGGTCACGACTGTCCTCCTGTGCTCGCCGTATCGATCGACCACAGACTGTAGTCCCGGCGTCTCGAATACGCTGGAGACACGGCCGTCGAATGGCAATTGACGCAGTCAAACGTGAGACGGCTCTCCTCACAGAGCCGCGCGGAATCCGTAAACTGCCCCAAGGCCATGTTTACCCGCAACGACGCCGGTAGGCCGTGGCGGCCCGTCGAGAAGGAGGTAGGTGTGCCAGAGACAGCATCGGCGACCGGTTCCGAGTCCCTGACCAAGATCCTGATCGCGAACCGGGGCGAGATCGCCGTCCGCGTCATTCGCGCCGCCAGGGACGCCGGAATCGGCACTGTCGCGGTCTACGCCGACCCTGACCGGGACGCGCCGTTCGTCCGGCTCGCCGACGAGGCGTTCGCGCTCGGTGGCAGCACAGCCGCCGAGTCCTACCTGGTCTTCGACAAGCTGCTCGACGTCGCCAAGCGCTCCGGCGCCGACGCGGTGCACCCCGGCTACGGCTTCCTTTCGGAGAACTCCGACTTCGCCCAGGCCGTCATCGACGCGGGCCTGAACTGGATCGGGCCGTCGCCGCAGGCCATTCGCGACCTCGGTGACAAGGTCACCGCCCGCCACATCGCCGAGCGCGCCAACGCGCCGCTGGTGCCTGGCACGAAGGACCCGGCGGAGTCCGCCGACGAGATCGTCGAGTTCGCCAAGCAGCACGGCGTCCCGGTCGCGATCAAGGCTGCGTTCGGCGGCGGCGGGCGCGGACTCAAGGTCGCGCGCACCATCGAGGAGATCCCCGAGCTGTTCGAGTCGGCCACCCGCGAGGCGGTCTCGGCGTTCGGACGCGGCGAATGCTTCGTTGAGCGCTACCTGGACCGGCCGCGCCACGTCGAGGCGCAGGTGCTCGCCGACAAACACGGCAACGTCATCGTCGTCGGCACCCGCGACTGCTCGCTGCAGCGCAGACACCAGAAGCTGGTCGAGGAGGCCCCGGCGCCGTTCCTCACCGACGACCAGCGCAACCGCATCCACTCCTCGGCCAAGGCCATCTGCAAGGAGGCGGGCTACTCCGGTGCTGGCACCGTCGAGTACCTGGTCGGCCAGGACGGCACCATCTCTTTCCTTGAGGTCAACACCCGGCTCCAGGTCGAGCACCCGGTGTCCGAGGAGACCACCGGCATCGACCTTGTCCGCGAGCAGTTCCGCATCGCGGCGGGCGAGAAGCTGCGGTTCACCGAGGACCCCGAGCCGCGCGGCCACTCGATCGAGTTTCGCATCAACGGCGAGGACGCCGGCCGCAACTTCCTCCCAGCGCCAGGCACCGTCACGCGGTTCGTCGCGCCGAGCGGACCCGGCGTGCGGGTCGACGCCGGTGTCGAGGACGGCAGCGTGATCGGCGGGCAGTTCGACTCGATGCTGGCGAAGCTGATCGTCACCGGCTCCGACCGGCAGAACGCGCTTGAGCGCAGCCGCCGCGCGCTGGACGAGATGGTCGCCGATGGCCTGGCCACGGTGCTGCCGTTCCACCGCGTGATCGTGCGCGATCCGGCGTTCACCGCAGAGGACGGCTTCATGGTGCACACCCGCTGGATCGAGACCGAGTGGGAGAACACCGTCGAACCGTTCACCGGCGGCGAGCCTGCCGACGAGGAGCAGGCTGAGCGGCAAACCGTCGTGGTCGAGGTCGGTGGCAGGCGGCTCGAGGTGTCGCTGCCCGGCGACCTCGCGCTCGGCGGCGGAAACCCCGGCAACGGCGCCGCGAAGGCCAAGCCGCGCAAGCGCGCAGGCGGGAAGAAGGCCACCGTGTCCGGGGACGCGGTGACCGCGCCGATGCAGGGCACGATCGTGAAGCTGCCGATCGAGGACGGCCAGCAGGTCGAGGAGGGCGAACTCGTCGTCGTCCTTGAGGCGATGAAGATGGAGAACCCGGTCAACGCCCACAAGTCCGGCACCATCACCGGGCTCTCCTGCGAGATCGGCTCTTCGGTCAGCCAGGGCGCCGTGTTGTTCGAAATCAAGGACTAAGCGCACGCGGAAAGCCGTACCATCGAGGTGTGACCGTAGAGCGTCCCGAGTTCCGGATCAGCGATGCCGAGCGCGAGGAAGCGATTGAAGCGCTCGGCGAGCACATGCGGGACGGCAGGCTGGACATCGACGAGTACGGCGACCGCACCGCCCGTGCCACTGCGGCCAAGACTCGCGGCGAGTTGGTCACGCTGTTCACCGACTTGCCGGAGCCACGTCCAGCGATGCTGCGGGAGCAGCTGCCGTCGCCACCGGAGCCGGAGCGACTGGAGCCGAGGCGACGCAGGGAACCGCGACGTCGCCGCTCGGGGCCGCCGGTGGGCGTCGTGCCGATCGCGATCGCCGTGGCTATCGGACTGCTGCTGGTGTCGCGGGGCATGTTCCCGCTGCTGGTGATTCCCGTCGTGCTGTTGATCGCGGGCGCGTGCAGTGGACGTTGCTGGCCGGGCAGGGGTTGAGTGGAACCGATCGAGATCAACGCGGGCACCCACTACCTGCGCCAGTTCCGTGCTGATGACCGTCTCGACGACCGGCCCGCCCTGCTGACCGCGCTGCCGGAGAGCGTACGCACACATGCGGACGCGACCGCCTACATTGAGGCTCGTGCGGCTGGCTGGCGCGACGACGACCACTACACCTGGGCCGTCGCGGAACTGACCACCGGCACGCTGATCGGCGAGGTCCGGCTGGAGTTGGACGACGCCACCGCGCACCTGACGGCGTGGACACATCCTGACGCGCGTCGTCAGGGTGTCGCGGCCACCGCCGTGAGCACCGTGCTCCGGTTCGGCTTCGGCGCGCTCGACCTCTCGCGGGTGGACGCGGTCTGCGCCGAGGACGACGCGGCGGCCGTGGCGCTGGCGCACCGTTGCGGGTTCAGCCGCGACGGCTCGGCGGAGGGTCAGGTGCACTGGAGCGTCACTCCGGTGTGACGATCCCCGCCCTGGCGTCAGGCGCCGCGCGACGGCGCTTGTCCGCCGCCTCGTCGCTCGGCTGCTGCTGGGCGTCGCGCTCGGCGGCGACCCGCGCCGTGAAGACGTCGACCTCGCGCGCGATGGTGTCCTCCGACCAGCCGAGCACCCCGCCGACAAGCTCCGCCACCTCACGGGCGCTGTCGACGCCCCGATGCGGGTACTCGATCGACACCCGCATCCGCCGTGCCAGGACGTCGTCCAGGTGCAGCGCGCCCTCGTAGCTGGCCGCGTACACCGCCTCGACGCGGAGATAGTCCGGTGCGCCGGAGATCGGACGCAGCAGGTCGGGCCGGCCATCGGCCAGCCCGAGCACCTCGTGCACCAGCGAGCCGTACCGGTCGAGCAGGTGCCGCAGCCGGTACGGATGCAGCCCGTGCCTGCCTGCCAGGTGGTCGACCTGGTTGACCAGCGCGTGGTAGCCGTCCGCGCCGAGCAGCGGCACCTTGTCAGTGATGGACGGCTGTGGCCTGCCCGGCAGGTCGTTCGCGGCGGCGTCGACGGCGTCTGCCGCCATCACCCGGTACGTGGTGTACTTGCCGCCCGCGATCGCGACCAGCCCCGGCGCGGGCCGGGCGACGGCGTGCTCCCGCGACAGCTTCGACGTCTCCTCGCTCTCGCCTGCCAGCAACGGACGCAGCCCGGCGTAGACGCCTTCGATGTCGTCCTGGGTCAGCGGCGTCGTGAGCACCGAGTTGACCTGGTCGAGCAGGTAGTCGATGTCGGCCTTGGTGGCTGCTGGATGGGCGAGGTCGAGGTTCCAGTCGGTGTCGGTGGTGCCGATGATCCAGTGTGACCGCCACGGGATCACGAACAGCACCGACGTCGCGGTGCGCAGAATCAGCCCGGAGTCCGACGCGATCCGATCGCGCGGCACGACCACATGCACGCCCTTGCTTGCCCGCACCCGGAACCGGCCCCTGCTGCCGGACATCCCCTGCAGCTCGTCGGTCCACACGCCGGTGCAGTTGATCACCGCACCGGCCGAGACGTCGACCTCACGGCCGTCCTCGACGTCGCGCACCCGCACGCCTGACACCCGGTCCGCCTCGTGCTGGAAGCTCACCACCTGCGTCGACGTGCGGACCACCGCGCCGTAGTGCGCCGCAGTACGGGCGAGCATCATGGTGTGGCGGGCGTCGTCGGCCTGGGCGTCGTAGTAGCGGATGCCGCCGATCAGCGCGTCCCGCTTGAGTGCGGGCACCATCCGCAGCGCACCGGCTTTCGTCAGGTGTTTCTGGCCGGGCACCGAGCGCGCGCCGCCCATGCGGTCGTAGAGGAACAGCCCGGCAGCGGTATACGGGCGCTCCCAGATCCGGTGGCTGAGCGGGTAGAGGAAGCTGACCGGTTTCACCAGGTGCGGCGCGAGCCGGGTGAGCATCAACTCCCGCTCCGCCAAGGCCTCGCGCACCAGCGAGAACTCCAGTTGCTCCAGGTACCGCAGCCCGCCGTGGAACAGCTTGCTCGACCGACTCGACGTACCAGCCGCGAGGTCGCGCGCCTCCACCAGCGCCACGCGCAGCCCGCGCGTCGCGGCGTCGAGCGCTGTCCCCGCGCCGACGACGCCGCCACCGATGACGACGAGGTCGTAGTCATCCGTCCCGAGGCGCTGCCACGCCTGCTCGCGTTCGGCCACGCCAAGGCGGCCGACGGTCGGACCATCACCCGGCACCACGCCCTCCTCTCGCCGTGGGATCCAGGTCGATGGTGTCACGGAAGCGGGCTACCCGGCCGCCAGGAGCCGGGTGGCGAGGCTGCGCACGAGTTCGGTGGTCCCGGGATCTGGTGGTTCCTGGCTGAGCAGGTGCCGGCGCGTGGCGGCCAGGGGCAGGTCGAAGAGCACGAAGGCGATCTCGTCGCGTGGCAATCCGGTCGCGTCAGTCAGCGCCGCGATGAGTTCCCCGGTGAAGCGTTCGAGTTCGGCGTCCAAGGTCGCCAATCGGGAACGCGCCTCGTCGGGCCAGTTGTCCGGCTCGAAGGTGCGTACGCCGGCATGGATCACGAGCGCGGCTGGCAGATTGGCGCGGCACCAATCCACGACCCACGCCGTCGCCGCGACTGCCTGCTGGACGCTCAGTTCGCGGCGGCGTTCGCGCACGATCTCCGGATCCAGGACGGCAGGATCCGCTCCCTGGTGCAGATCACCGACACGCATCAGTGGCACGCCGCAACGGCAACTCGCTAGTCGAGGTCGTCGTGGCGCATCAGCTGACGGCCCGCCTCGGTGATCGACCCGGACAGCGACGGGTACACCGAGAACGTCAGCGCGAGGTGGTCCACGGTGAGCTGGTGCTGCACCGCGAGCGCGATCGGCAGGATCAGCTCGCTCGCCGTCGGCGCGACCACGACGCCGCCGATGACGACGCCGGTCGCCGGGCGGCAGAACAGCTTCACGAAGCCGTGCCGCACGCCCTCCATCTTCGCGCGCGCGTTGGTCGACAGCGGCAGCATGATGGTGCGGGCAGGCACCTCACCGGCGTCGATCGCGGACTGGCTGATGCCGACGGTGGCGATCTCCGGATGGGTGAACACGTTCGCGGCGACGGTCTTGAGCTTGATCGGGCTGACGCCCTCGCCGAGCGCGTGCCACATCGCGATGCGGCCCTGCATGCTCGCCACCGACGCCAGCGGCAGTACGCCAGTGCAGTCGCCAGCCGCGTAGATGCCGGAGACCTTGGTGCGCGACACCCGGTCGACCGGGATGTGGCCGCCCTTGGTGGTCTCAACGCCCACGGTGTCGAGGCCGATGTCCTCGGTGTTCGGTACCGATCCGACGGTCATCAGCGCGTGGCTCGCCTCGATCACGCGTCCGTCGGTCAGGTGAACCAGGACGCCGTTGTCGGTGCGGTCGACCCGGTCCGCGCGGGCGTGCTTGGCGAGCGTCGCGCCGTGGTGGCTGAAGACCTCCTCGAGCACGGCGGCGGCGTCGGCGTCCTCGTGCGGCAGGATGCGGTCCCGGCTGGAGACGACGGTGACCTTCACGCCCAGCTCGGTGTATGCGGAGGCGAACTCGGCGCCGGTGACACCGGAACCGATGACGACGAGGTGTTCCGGCAGCTCGGGGAGGTCGTAGAGCTGGCGCCAGTCGAGGATGCGCTCGCCGTCCGGCACGGCGCCCGGCAGCACCCTCGGCGTACCGCCGGTCGCGATCAGGGCGACGTCAGCCGTCAGCACCTCCTGAGTGCCGTCCTCCTTGGTGACGGCGACCTCGTGCACGGCGAGGCCGGGCTCCGCGTCGCAGAACCGCGCGGCCCCCGCGACCACCCGGACGCCTTCGCGCTGCACCCGCGCCCTGATGTCGGCTGACTGTGCGAGCGCGAGGCCCTTCACCCTGCCGTGTACCGTCCGGTTCTCCACCCGCACCTTGTCGGCGTCGATGCCGACGCCCAGTTCGGCCATGCCGTGCAGGCTCGCCCGCGCGCCGGAGGATGCGATGAACGTCTTGGATGGCACACAGTCGTAGAGCACGCATGCCCCGCCGAGGCCATCACGTTCGACGACGGTGACGTCGGCCCCGTGCTGGGCCGCGACCAAGGCCGCCTCGTAGCCTGCCGGGCCGCCACCCATGATCACGATCCTCGTCACCCGGTCGCCTCCTCACTGTGTTACCGCGCGGACAACGTTACTATCTCGGACGTGCCCCTCTATGCTGCCTACGGCTCCAACATGGAACCTGCCCAGATGGCCGAGCGCGCGCCGCACTCGCCGATGGCGGGGACCGGCTGGCTCGAAGGCTGGCGACTCACTTTCGGCGGCGAGGACATCGGCTGGGAAGGCGCGCTGGCCACCATCGTCGAGGACCGTCAGTCGCGGGTGTTCGTGGTGCTCTACGACGTCAACGCCGCTGATGAGAAGGGCCTCGACCGCTGGGAAGGCGACGAGCTGTTCCTACACAACAAGATCAGACTGCGGGTGCAGACGCTGGAGGGTCCCGTTCTTGCGTGGCTGTACGTGCTGGACGCCTATGAGGGCGGGCTGCCCTCCGCGCGCTACCTCGGGGTGCTGGCGGACGCGGCAGAGGCCGCGGGCGCTCCCGCCGACTACGTGTCCGACCTACGCACCCGCCCCTGCATCGGCATCGGCCCCTGAGGCTCCGCCAGCGGCGGGTGCGGCGTGCTGCCCCTGGCAGCGGGGTGCTGCGGCGGGCTGCCACTGACGGCCCGCGAATGGCACCACCGGCGGGGTTTTCCGTCCGCGTCGTGTCCCCCGCTCTCGACGTCGTGTCCCCCACTCGCGACGTCGTGTCCCCCACTCGCGACGTCGTGTCCCCCGCTCTCGACGTCGTGTCCCCCGTCTGTGACGTCGTCTTCTGCGTTCCCGACGCCGTGTTCGCCCCTCCCGGTAGTGCGCTGCGTTATCCACAGCTGTGAGTAGTCCACAGCCTTCGTTATGTTGTTCACGTGGTGGCGTTGCGCGGCCAGGCTTTACGGCATGGACGTCTTACCCGAGGGCCTGTATGGAGCCCACACTCGCGCCGGACTTGCCCAGCACATCGGCCCGCGAGCGATGCGTACCGCCGTCCGCACCGGGCGGTTGAAGGCGTACTCCCGCGACGTGCTGATCGACCCGCGCCGGGCGACCGAGTTCCGGTGTCGCGCCGCGGCCGCGCTGCTCGCTGCCGGACCGAATGCCGCGCTGAGCAGCCACAGTGCGCTCGTCGTTCGGGGCATCACCGCCGCCGACGCCGCGCCGATCCACCTGCTGCTGCCGTATCCCTGCAAACGACGCCGACGCACCGACGTCGCGGTCCACCACAACCACCTGATCGACTACGACACCGAGCACGTCGCGGGACTGCGCACGGTCATGCTGCCGCATGCTCTGACTGAGGTCCTCTGTCGGGGTTCGCGGCGCACGGCGATCGCGTGCGCGGACCAGGTGCTCGCGAGCGTTCCCCACGGCGAGCGTGACGCACTCCGTACGACCATCGGCGAACGGATCCGTTCGCGCCGGGACCGTCGCGGCACGCTGCAAGCCACCGAGCTGCTCGATCTAGCACGCGGCGACTCGGAGTCACCCGCCGAGAGCTGGACGTTGCTCGGCCTCGTCGAGGGTGGGCTGCCGATCCCGGAGCAGCAGGTCAGCATCACCGACATCGACGGCAACGAGATCTACCGGCTCGACTTCGCCTGGCCGGCGTTCCGCGTGGCGGTCGAGTACGACGGCTTCACGGCGCACGAGTTGCGCGCTGTCCAGGATGCCGCGCGGGACGCCGATCTCCGCCGCAGGGGCTGGACCGTCATCCACGCCACCGCCGATGATCTGCGCGACTCGTCCCGGCTGATCACAGCGGTGACTGAGGCGATGCGGACACGCGGCTACGTAGTCGACGTGGCGTGAGCGGCGAACACGGCGACCCGAACGACGAACACGGCGTCGTGAGCGGCGAACACGGCGTCGTGGGCGGGGGACACGGCGCTAGGGCGGCCGCCGGGGTCAGCCTCGACCGCGGCGGTCAGCCGGAGGCAGTCAGGGCGGCGAGGGCGGTGTGGACCATCAGCCGGACGCCGACCGGGAGGGCGCGCTCGTCCAGCTCGAAGGTGCCCTGGTGGAGGTCGCGCTGCGGGCCTTCGCCCTGCCAGACGCCAAGGCGGGCGAACGCGCCGTCGACGTGCTCCAGGTACCAGCCGAAGTCCTCGCCGCCGGAGGACTGCTCCGTGGTGGCGTTGGCGTCCTGACCCAGCGCGGCCACGACGGCATCGCGCAGGAATCCGGTGCTCACGGCGTCACAGACGACGGGCGGCACGCCGCGCCGGTAGTTCAGCGAGTACCCGACACCGGTAGGCGCGAGCAGCGACTCGATCGACGCGCCGACCAACGGCTCCAGCTCACGCCAGACGTCGATATCCGCCGTGCGGAGGGTGCCGAGCAGGGTGCCGTCCTCCGGCACAGCGTTCGGCGCCTCGCCAGCGTGCACCGCCCCCCACACCAGCACCGTGCCGGACCGGGGGTCGACCCGGCGCGAGATCAGCGCCGGCAGTCCGGTGATCACGGAACCGAGCGCGTGCACCAGGTCAGCGGTCAGGTGCGGGCGCGAGGTGTGCCCGCCCGGCGACGTCAGGCTCAGCTCGACCAGGTCGGCGGCCGATGTGATCGCGCCGACCCGCGTGCCGACCTTGCCGACGGGCAGCCGGGGGTCGCAGTGCAGGCCGAAGATCCGGTCGACGCCGTCGAGCGCATCGGCGGCGATGGTGTCGAGCGCCCCGCCTGGCATGACCTCCTCGGCGGGCTGGAAAAGGAGCCGCACCCTCCCCGGTAGCGACGGCGCGGCGACCAGCGCGGACGCCGTGGCGAGCAGGATCGCGGTGTGCGCGTCGTGGCCGCAGGCATGGGCCACGCCATCGACCGCCGAGGCGAACGGCAGCCCGGTCGCCTCGGTGACCGGCAGCGCGTCCATGTCCGCGCGCAGCGCGACGCACCGTTCGCCATCGCCGATGTCGCAGACGACCCCGGTGCCGTGCGGCAACACCCAGGGCTTCAGCCCGATGGAGCGCAGCACCCGCACCACCAGCTCGGTGGTGCCGTACTCGCGACGGGCCAGCTCAGGACTGGCGTGGATGTGTCTGCGCCACGCGACAACGTCGGCGGAGTTCGTCGCGAGCCAGCGGTCCAGCCACTCCGGTCCGCGCCCAGCGCCGATGTCAGCCACAGACGACATGGTCACGCCGTCGGGGGTAATCAGCCCGTCGAGCGCGGCGTCCGAGATCGCGTGCAGCGCCGCGCCATCGCCCGTCACCGGAGACGCGGCCGCCCGCAGCGGACGGCTGTCGGCGATGCTGCCCGTGATGCTGTCCTGGACCGCGTGCGCCTCCATGCCGGGGCGCGTGTGCGGGGACGTCGTCATGCGCCACCCCCGACTCGCTCAGGGACAGCCGATATCGCGAGAGGAAAAGAACTCATAGCCATTTGTGATCATTCTTGCACTCCACTCCCCATTCAGAGTAGCGGAGTAAGGCGTCGAGAGACGGCCGGTCGACTTCCGTCGACAAGCGGTTACCCACAGTTCGGTATCACTGAACTCATCGAGCGAGCGAGCCGGTCCCCCGCCGCCCTGCAGCGACGCGCAGGGCACACCAGCAGCGCTACGAGCTCGGGTTTCGCCGCTTCGACCGCACCTTGCGGCCCCACAGCACGATCGCCAGCAGCACGACGGCGGCGCCACCCACGACCAGCTTGTTCTGCCGCAGCTCGTCGTTGGCCTGCTTCTTGCGCTCGTTGATGGTGGGCTTCTGCTCGCCCGACGCGGGGCGCGACGGCGACGTGGTGGGCTGCTTCTGCTGCTGAGCGGTGCCCTCATCGGAGTCGTCGGTGTCGCTGGACTTAGCGGCGTTGGTGTCCGTCGTCGCGACGGCCGCGACCGGCTGCCCGACGACCGCCACCTCGGGGGCGCCAGCCAGCCCGAACGCGGGCACCAGCGCTGCGGCGATACCCCCGAACACCAACGTCAGCGCGACGCCACGCAACTTCGTCATCGCCTCACTCACCATTCCAGCACGCAAGGCGCCTAGGCTACTCGCCGAAGGCGTCCAGGATGCGCTCCGACGCGAGGGTCGGCGTGATCTCACCCTCGCGCACCAACTGCTGGACCTCGCCGACTACGGCGCGTACACCGGAGTGCTGCTCCAGCCGGTACAAGAGCTGCTCCCGCACCATCGACCACATCCAGTCGACCTGCTGCCTGCTGCGCTTGGCAGCCAGCTCGCCGGATGCCGCCATGGCGTCGCGGTGCTTGCCGATCTGCTGCCACACCGTGTCGAGCCCCGCACCGGTCATCCCACTGCAGGTCAGCACGGGCGGCGTCCAGCTCGCGTCCGGCCCATACAGCAGCCGCAGCGCGCCGGACAGCTCCCGCGCGGCCTTGCGCGCCTCCGGCTCGTGCTCGCCGTCCGCCTTGTTCACCGCGATGACGTCGGCCAGTTCAAGCACGCCCTTCTTGATGCCCTGGAGCTGGTCACCGGTTCGGGCGAGTGTGAGGAACAGGAAGCAGTCGACCATGTTCGCCACGGTCACCTCGGACTGCCCGACGCCGACCGTCTCCACCAGCACGACGTCGTAGCCAGCGGCCTCCATCAGCACGATGGTCTCTCGGGTGGCACGGGCGACGCCGCCCAGCGTGCCCGATGTGGGTGACGGCCGGATGAAGGCGTCCGGGTCGGTGGCCAGCTTCGCCATCCGGGTCTTGTCGCCGAGAATGCTGCCACCCGACCGGGTGGACGACGGGTCGACGGCCAGCACAGCCACCCGATGTCCCTGCGAGGTCAGCGTGGTCCCCAACGACTCGATGAACGTCGACTTGCCAACCCCTGGCACCCCGGTGATGCCCACCCGAGCCGCGCCACCGGACTCCGGCAGCAGCTCCACCAGCAGCCGCTGCGCCTGCTCGCGGTGGTCGGCGCGCGCCGATTCGACCAGGGTGATCGCCCGCGACAGCGCTCCCCTGTCGCCCGCGAGCACCCCCTCGGCGTAGGCGGCGACGTCGATGGTGCGTCGCGCCATCAGGAGCCGTCGGGGTGGCGGGTGGGAGAGGCACCGCGGTGGTGGGCGGGCGAGGCACCCACGTCGGGGTGGCCCGAATGCAGTGCGACGAGCTGGTCGAGCAGGTCGATCGCGGCCTCGGCGATGACGGTGCCCGGCGGGAAGATCGCGGCGGCACCGGCCTCGCGCAGCGCGTCGAAGTCCTGCGGCGGGATGACCCCGCCGACGACGACCATGATGTCGGAGCGGTCCAGCTCGGCCAGCTCTGCACGCAGCGCGGGCACCAGCGTCAGGTGGCCTGCCGCGAGGGAGGACACGCCGATCACGTGCACGTCAGCCTCGACGGCCTGCCGCGCGACCTCGGCCGGGGTGGAGAACAGCGGGCCGACGTCGACGTCGAAGCCGATGTCGGCGAACGCCGTCGCGATCACCTTCTGGCCGCGGTCGTGGCCGTCCTGGCCCATCTTGGCGACCAGGATGCGCGGCCTGCGGCCCTCCTCATCGGCGAAGGCGTCGACCTTCTCGCGTGCGGTTTCCACGGCGGGCGACGCGCCGACCTCATGGCGGTACACACCGGAAATGGTACGAATCTGACCGGCGTGGCGGCCCCACACCCGCTCAAGCGCGTCCGAGATCTCCCCGACGGTCGCTTTCGCCCGCGCGGCGTCGATGGCCAGCTCAAGCAGGTTGCCATCTCCTTCTGCCCCTGCGGTCAGCGCCCGCAGCGCCGAGTCCACCGCGCCCTGGTCGCGCTCCTCGCGCAGCCGGGCCAGCTTCTCCAACTGCTCCGCGCGCACGTCGGCGTTGTTCACCTGGAGGACGTCGATCTGCTCCTCCTGCTCGACGCGGTAGGTGTTGACGCCGACGACCGGCTGCCGCCCGGAGTCGATCCGCGCCTGGGTGCGCGCGGCGGCTTCCTCGATCCGCAGCTTCGGGATGCCCGCGTCGATCGCCCGCGCCATGCCGCCAGCCGACTCGACCTCGCTGATATGCGCCCACGCCCTGCGGGCCAGGTCGTAGGTCAGCTTCTCGACGAACGCCGAGCCGCCCCACGGGTCGATCACGCTGGTGGTGCCGGACTCCTGCTGCAGCAGCAATTGGGTGTTGCGGGCGATGCGGGCGGAGAAGTCGGTCGGCAGCGCCAGCGCCTCGTCGAGCGCGTTGGTGTGCAGCGACTGGGTGTGGCCCTGGGTCGCCGCCATCGCCTCGACACAGGTGCGCACCACGTTGTTGTAGACGTCTTGGGCTGTCAGCGACCAGCCGGAGGTCTGGCAGTGGGTGCGCAGCGACAGCGACTTCTCGTTGCGCGGCTCGAACTGTTTGACCAGCTTCGCCCACAGCAGCCGGGCGGCGCGCATCTTGGCGACCTCGGTGAAGAAGTTCATCCCGATCGCCCAGAAGAACGACAACCTGGGCGCGAAGGCGTCGATCTCAAGCCCGGCGTCCAGCCCGGCACGGAGGTACTCGACGCCGTCGGCGAGCGTGTAGGCCAGCTCGAGATCGGCGGTCGCGCCCGCCTCCTGCATGTGGTAGCCGGAGATCGAGATCGAGTTGAACTTCGGCATCCGCTGCGACGTGTACGCGAAGATGTCGGAGATGATCCGCATCGACGGCTGCGGCGGGTAGATGTAGGTGTTTCGGACCATGAACTCCTTGAGGATGTCGTTCTGAATGGTCCCCGCGAGCTGCTCCGGCTTGACACCTTGCTCCTCGGCGGCGACGACGTAGAGCGCCATCACCGGCAGCACAGCGCCGTTCATGGTCATCGACACCGACATCTTGTCCAGCGGGATGCCGTCGAAGAGCTGCCGCATGTCGTAAATGGAGTCGATCGCCACGCCCGCCATGCCGACGTCGCCAGACACCCGCGGGTGGTCGGAGTCGTAGCCCCGATGGGTGGCGAGGTCGAACGCGACCGACAACCCCTTCTGGCCCGCCGCGAGGTTGCGCCGGTAGAAGGCGTTGGACGCCGCCGCCGTGGAGAACCCGGCGTACTGCCGGATGGTCCACGGCTGGTTCACGTACATCGTCGGGTACGGCCCGCGCAGGAACGGCGCGATACCAGGGTACGTGTTCAGGAAGTCCAGTTCGGACAGATCGTCTGCGTCGTAGAGCGGCTTGATGCCGATGCCCTCCGGCGTCTCCCACTCCAGCGCGTCGGTGCCCTTGCCCGTGCTGGCCTGGAGCGCGGCGACCCACTCCGCCTTGTCCGAGGCGCGCGGCGTGCCGAGGTCGACACCGGTGAAGTCAGGGATAGTCATGAGTCGCTCACTCCCAGCGTGTCCAGCGTCGTTGCCAGTACGTCGAGCACGTCGCAGCCCTTGTGGACGAACCCGGTGACGCCGTCGTAGGCATCGGTCGGTTTGCCTGCCAGCAGCACGGCCTTGGCCCCTGCCTTGCGCAGCGCGGCGGCGACCTCGTCGGCCTGCTCGGCGTAGGCCATGTCGGTGCCGCACAGGCAGGCGACCGTGGTGTGGCTGCCGACGAACGCGGCGAGCACGTCGGCGACCGTGTCGGTGGCGCCGGGGTTGACCGGCTCGATACCACCAGCGGCGAACAGGTTCGCGGCGAACGTCGCCCGCGCGGTGTGCGCCGCGATCGGGCCGAGCGTGGCGAGGCAGACCTTGGGGCGCTTCCCGTGCTCGGCGAGGTGGGCGTCGGCGCGGTCGCGCAGCTTCTCGTACGCCTGCGGGTAGCGCACGCGCGGCAGCCCGCCGGTGCGGTCCTCCTGCGGCAGCGGGGCGCGCTCGATCGGCTCCTCGTCGAGGTGGGGGAACTCGCTGACGCCGGTGAGCGGGTCCTTGCGGGTGGCGAGGCTGGCCTCACGCGCCTGCCAGGTCGCCGCCAGCCGCGCGGCGATGCCGCCGGAGGCCAGCTCGGCGTCGATCCCACCGGCGGCTTCGATCGCCTGGAACTCCCGCCAGGCCGTCCTGGCCAGCTCGTCGGTCAGCGTCTCGACGTACCACGATCCGCCAGCAGGATCGATCACGCCCGCGATCTTGGACTCCGACAGCAGGATCGAGCTGGTGTTGCGGGCGATACGGCGGGCGAAGGCGTCGGACTGCCCGATCGCGGCGTCGAACGGCTGCACCGTGATGGCGTCCGCGCCACCGGCCGCTGCGCCGAAGCAGGCGAGCGTGCCGCGCAGCATGTTCACCCACGGGTCGCGGGTGCTCAGCATCGCCGAGGACGTCACAACGTGCTGGCGCTGCGCCGCGTCGGCTCCGGACGCCTCGCACACCCGCGCCCATAGCCGCCTGGCGGCGCGCAGCTTGGCGATGGTGAGGAACTGCTCTGCGGTGGCGGCGTAGCGGAACTCGATCTGCGCGGCGGCGTCGGCGACGCCGAGGCCCTGCGCGGTGAGCGCCCGCAGGTAGGCGACGCCCGCCGCGATGGACGCGGCGAGTTCCTGGGCGTCGGAGCCGCCAGCGTCGTGGTAATGCAGCGCGTCGACGACGATGGTGCGCAGCTTCGGGTGGCTGGCGCCGATTCGCGCGGCCAGCTCCGCCGCCGGTTCGATGTCCTGGCGCTGGCCGGTCTGCGCGTGCAGTCCGATCGGGTCGGCGCCGATGCTGCCGATGGCCTCGCTTGACGCGATGGACTTGGCGGCGAAGACGTCGAGCAGCGCGTCGGCGGCCGCCGCGTACTCCGCGCCCGCGTCGAGCACGACCGGCGCGAGGTCGGCGTACACCCCACCGAGGACGTCGGCCAGCGCGTTAACGGGGAGCGCGTTCCCGCCGAGGCGCAGCCAGACGGAGTTCGCGCCGTTCTCCAGGTCGGTGACGACGGCGTCCGCTGTGGCCGCGGCATCGGGACCGGCGTGGCGGACCCTGGTGTCCCAGCCGGTGGCGACCGCGCCCTGCGGCCGGTTGCCGCGTACGAACGGCGCGAGGCCGGGGAACCCCGCTGACGGCAGCTCTGCGGCGTCGTCAGCGGTGTAGAGCGGCAGGAGCTCGATCCCGTCGTAGGTGGTGCTCGCGAGCAGACGTTCTGGCGCTGGCACGTCGTCGTCGGCTCCGAGCGCGCCGGTCTTGCGGAGCACACCGGCTACGCGGTCCCGCCACTGGCTCAGGGTCGCGTCGTCGAAGTCCGCGGCGAGCGTGAGCCGCTCTGGCTGGGACACCTGTGTCATACCTAGCCATGCTAAGGGCTGTGGCGCGGCCGATCATGTGAAGTTGGTCGCCGAGCCGGAATGCCACGCAGGACGACGTCGGCGAGAATGTCCCCCGTGGCAGCCACAGGAGACCAGTCCGACGACGAGCCAGGCACCGAACGCCGCCTCGTCGCTGGTCGCTACCGGCTTCGCGACGAGCTCGGTTCGGGCTCCATGGGCACCGTGTGGGCAGGCTACGACGAGTTCCTGCACCGCCCGGTCGCGGTGAAGGGCATCAAGCTGCCACCGGGCTTCCCCGCGTCGCAGGCCGAGGAGCAGCGGGAGCGGGCGCTGCGAGAGGCCCGCGCCATCGCGTCCCTGTCTCACCCGAACGTGATCACGCTGTACGACGTCGTGCGCGAGGACGGCGAGCCGTTCGTGGTGATGGAGCTGCTCACCGCGCGCAGCCTCGCGGGGCTGATCGCCGACAACGGCCCACTCAGCCTGGCGCAGGCCGCCGAGGTGGGCGACGCCGTGGCCGCAGCGCTTGAGGCCGCGCACGCCGCTGGCATCACGCACCGCGACGTCAAGCCGGGCAACGTGCTTGTCTCGCGGGACGGCAGGATCAAGCTCACCGACTTCGGCATCGCTCGCAACGTCTCGGACATGACGCTGACGAAGTCCGGGCTGATGCTCGGCTCGCCCGCGTACATGGCGCCGGAACTCGCCTCGGGCAAGAAGGTCAGTCCCGCCGCCGACCTGTGGGGGCTCGGCGCGACCCTGTTCACCGCGCTGGAGGGCGATCCGCCGTACGACGCGGACGGCGATCCGCTCGCCACGGCGTCCGAGGTGGTGCACGGCGATGTGCCTGAGCCGTCCCCCGGGCCGCTGGCCACTCTCATCAGCGGCCTGATGTCGAAGGATCCGGCACGGCGGCCGGACCTTGCCGAGGTGCGCGACGCCCTGTTCGACCTCCGCCCGCAGCCGGGCAGGCCGCTGTTCGAACCCGCGCTTTTCGACACCGACCCCGACGCGGAACGCGACAACGCGCTCGCCGGGGCGTCGACCGACACCGAGGTGGCGCGGGAGCCGACGTCGACAGGCGGCACAGCGCCGCTGGCCGCCGACCCGGGCCCGCTGCCGTTCGCCGCCGACGCGCAGCGGCACGAGCGGCACCGGTCGGTGCGGCTGGCCCTGTTCGCCGCGCTCACCGTCGTCGCGTTCCTCGTCGCGGGCGCGGGCGGGTTCGCGCTCACCCGCACCCTCGCCGGGACGAACGTGCTGCCTGCTTCCAGCGAGCAGCAACTCGGCGACGGCTCGACGGCGATCGGGCCGCTGGTGACGCAACGCGGCAACGCGACGGTCCTCAACGGCGACTACGCGGGTCAGTTCCAGATCGACGCCCCAGCTGGCTGGACCAAGTTCGTCACCCAGCAGCAAGCGGGCACGCTGCCCGCGAGCACGCTGGTGCAGTGGGTCTCCGCAAGTGGCCACCTCATGATCGGCGTCGAGCGCTTTCCCGAGTTCTTCCCCCGCAACGACGCTGACGACTACATCAACGGGCTGCGGTCGTTCTGGCCCGCGGACGGCTTCGTGCTCGTCGACCGCGCGGAGGGCACCACGCTGGACGGCCCGCTCGACGCCACCTACCGCACGATCGAGACGCAGACATCCCCTGAGCCGTCGACCAGCACGAGCGGCCAGCCCGCGACGAAGGTCATCGGGCGGACGACGTACGCACGCATGAGCCGGGCGGGCTCCAGCCTCTGGGTGGTGCGGGTGACGGTGCCGACCGAGCAGGAGTCGCGAGGCAAGACCGAACTGTTCGATCGGATCGTGCCCACCTTCGACATCGGCTGAACGCGTCACCGGACGTCGTTATCGAAACGTTAGCCGAACCGGGATAAGTCGACGATTACCGCAAATAGGGAAGAACTACTTTCCGGGCGGCCTGACCAGGAAGCAACTGCTGGCGGGCAGGTGCATGTCAGCGAGGACATCAAGAAGGCGACTGAGCTGTTCTACACCGTGCTCCGCAACATGAGCGGGGGCTGATCGCGATCGCGCTGACCGCCCCCGACCCAATAGGCTTTTCGGCGTGACCGCGGATCTTGCTGCGAACGCCGCCGCCGCCATCGCCGGCCAGACCGGCTTCGACTGCCACGACATCGCGCTTGTGCTCGGCTCGGGCTGGCGCAGCGCGGCCGATGTGATCGGAGAACCCGACGCAGAGCTCGACCTCGGCACGCTGCCCGGATTCGCCAAGCCTGCCGCCGAGGGGCACGGTGGCACCGCCCGCTCGGTGTCCGTCGGCGACAAGCGTGCGCTGATCCTGCTCGGCCGGAGCCACGTCTACGAGGGCCTCGGCGTCGACGCCGTTGTGCACGGGGTACGCACGGCAGCGGCGACGGGCGCGAAGGCGGTGCTGCTGACCAATGCCGCCGGTGGGCTGCGCGACGGCTTCCAGGTCGGCCAGCCGGTGCTGATCAGCGACCACCTGAACCTGACGGCGCGGTCCCCGCTTGTCGGCGCGACGTTCGTTGACCTCACCGACCTGTACTCCCCCCGGCTGCGCAGCATCGCGCGGGAGATCGACCCCTCGCTCGCGGAAGGTGTCTACGCCGGGCTGTACGGGCCGCACTTCGAGACGCCAGCCGAGATCAGGATGCTGCGCACGCTCGGCGCCGACCTGGTGGGGATGTCGACCGTGCTCGAGGCGATCCAGGCCCGCGCGCTCGGCGTCGAGGTGTTCGGGCTGTCGCTGGTCACGAACCTGGCCGCTGGGCTGTCCGGCCAGCCGCTCAACCACGAGGAGGTCCTCGAGGCAGGGCAGGCGGCTGCGACGCGCATGGGCGCCCTGCTCCGGGACTTGATGGCTCGGGCATGAGGACTGCTGGCAGGTCCGAATCATCGGGCATGAGGACTGAGGCGCGGGACGCAGCGCTGCGCTGGATCGCGGACGACGTCGACGAGTCCGATCGCGACGAACTGCAGGCGGTGCTTGCCGCCGCGCTCGGCGGTGACGCCCACGCCGCGGACGACCTTGCCGACCGGATGGCCGGCCAGCTCCGATTCGGCACAGCGGGACTGCGCGGGGCGGTGCGCGCTGGCCCGAACGGCATGAACCGCGCGGTCGTGGTGCGCACGACGTACGGCGTCGCCAAGTGGCTGCAGTCGAGCGGGTCGTCCGGCGGGGTCGTGGTGATCGGACGTGACGCCAGGCACGGGTCGGACGTCTTCGCCGCCGACGCCGCAGGGGTGCTCGCCGCGGCGGGGTTCGACGTCCGGGTGTTCGCCGAGGCGCTGCCGACGCCGCTGCTGGCCTTCGCGGTGCGGGAGCTGGGTGCTGTGGCGGGCATCCAGCTCACGGCGTCGCACAATCCCGCGCCGGACAACGGCTACAAGCTCTACGACGACAGCGGCGCGCAGATCGTGCCGCCTGCCGACACCGCGATCGAGGCCGCCATCGCCGATGCTCCCGCCGCGCTCGCCGTGCCCCGCTCGGACACCTGGCGAGAGCTGTCCCCCGACGTGCTGCGGGCCTACCTCGACCGGGTGGCGTCGCTCCCACGCGGGATCGCGCGCGACCTCCGCATCGCGCTGACGCCGCTGTACGGGGTCGGCGGCCAGGTCGCGGTGGACGCGTTGCATCGCGCGGGCTTCACCGGCGTCGTCGTGGTGGCGGAGCAGTTCGCGCCTGATCCGGACTTCGGCGGCATGGCGTTCCCGAACCCGGAGGAGCCCGGCGCGTGCGACCCGCTGCTCACGCTGGCCGAGGACGCCAACGCCGACATGGCGATCGCGCTCGACCCTGACGCCGACCGGTGCGCCGTCGGCATCCGCGACGGCGAGCGGTTCCGGATGCTGCGCGGCGACGAGACCGGCGCGCTGCTTGGCGAGTACGTGCTGGCGACGCTGGACCGCGCGGCGCATCCCGACCCGCTGGTGGCGACGACGATCGTGTCGTCGTCGGTGCTGGGCTCGATCGCGGCGGCGCACGGCGCGGAGTACACGGAGACGCTGACGGGATTCAAATGGCTCGCGCGTGCGGCTGGTGGCGAGCGGCTGGTGTTCGCCTACGAGGAGGCGCTCGGGCTGTGCGTCGATCCCGGCGCGGTGCGCGACAAGGACGGCATCGCCGCCGCCGTGCTCGCCGCCGACCTGGCGGCGACGCGCAAGGCCGCCGGGTCCTCGCTCGCCGACGCGCTGTCTGAGCTGGACCGCGCGCACGGCGTCCACCTGACCGATCAGGTGTCGATCCGGGTGACCGACCTCGACGTCATCGGCGCCGTCATGGCGCGGTTGCGCGCCGCTCCGCCCGGTGCGCTGGCCGGGGTGCCCGTCACGGCGGAGGACCTACTGCCGGACGCCGACGTCCTCCGCATCGTCGGGGCTGGCGTCCGGGTGGTGGTGCGGCCGTCAGGGACGGAGCCGAAGCTGAAGACGTACCTCCAGGTGGTCCGCCCAGCGGACGCCAAAGACGCGGACGACGTCCTCGACCGGCTGCGCGGCGACGTCAGGGAGCTGCTCGCGCAAGGGATGCCGTAGTCGGCGTCAGTCCAGCGCGGACTTGTCGATCAGCCAGTGCGTCGTCACGCGCTCACTCCCACGCCCGCTCCATGACGTCCGGGGCGGCGAGGTCGCTGAACGCATCGGCGAACTGCCGCAGGTCGTCCGTCGTCACCGGGGAGGCGGATCGCTGCGCCACGTGGCCGGGCATGGCAACCACCTCGATATCCCACGATATCCGCCGCTGCACGGCGTGCGGTCTGGCATCGGGGCGTCGCCAGACGGGATACGGCGACGGCGGTACGTGTGAAAAATTCGTAACCTCGGTCACTCATCGAGCGAGTAAACTCCTCGAGGGGGACATCTGTGACATCGAGGAGAAACGATGAAACGAGGACGTGCGAGCACCGCTCTCGTCGCCGCGACCCTTGCGGTGGCGTGGGGCTTCACCGGGGTGGCGGCACAAGCGCACCCCGACCAGCACGGCACACCCGACGGACACCTGCTCGGCACCGGCTCGGAAGGCGACCTGCAACTGCTCGGCAAAGCCGACCTGACTGATGGCGACGACATCATCGCCGACGTGGGCATCGATCCGCGCGGCACCTACGCCTACCTGGCGCACTGGGGCAAGCCGACCTGCGCGGCGAACTCCGAGGCAGGCGGCGCCACCGACCCCGATGCCGGGGTCTTCGTCGTGGACATCGCCGACCTGGAGAACCCACGCGAGATCGGATTCATCCCGCACTCGCAGGACAGCCGCCCCGGCGAGGGCGTGCAGGCGCTGAACGTGTCCACCAAGTTCTTCAATGGCACCATGCTGGTCACCAACAACGAGCAGTGCGGGCCGCAGGGCAAGGGCGGCGTCTCGCTCTACGACGTCAGCAACCCGCACAAGCCGAAGAAGCTGTCCGACCACTTCGGCGACCGCGGCTTCGCCGACTCGAACGAGATCCACAGCGCGTTCGCCTGGGACGCCGGTGCCAAGGCGTACGCGGTCATCGTCGACAACGTCGAGTTCCCCGACGTCGACATCCTCGACATCACCAACCCGAAGCGGCCTCGGCTGATCGCCGAGTACGACCTGAACGACTTCGACGTCGACCAGCCGGAGATCGGGCTGACCAGCTCGTTCATCCACGACATGGTCGTCAAGCAGATCAATGGCCGGTGGATCATGCTCGTCTCCTACTGGGACGGCGGCTACGTCCAGCTCGACGTCACCAACCCGGCGGAAGCCCAGTTCCTCGGTGACACCGAGTACGCGGCGATCGACCCCGAACTGGCCGACCCGACCAACACCCAGGTCCCGGACGAGAGCCGTTCGCTGCCGCCGGAAGGCAACGGCCACCAGGCCGAGTTCACCAACGACAACCGGTTCTTCATCGGCACGGACGAGGACTTCGCGCCGTACGCTGTCGGCGAGTTCCTGATCGCCACCGGCGACAACGCTGGCGCGTACCCGTCCGTTTCGGTTGGCGGCGCCGCGTCGGTGACGGAGCTCCCTGACCGGCGTCTCAACGGCCCGACCGTGTACGTCGGCTACGCCTGCCCGGACTCCGCTCCGGTCCCGCCGGCGCCTGCACTGTCGCTCGAACCCGGCGAGGAGCTCATCGCGGTCGTACAACGCGGTCCGGTCGGCGACCCGAGCGCGTCGGAAGGCGCGTGCTTCCCGGGTCAGAAGGCCGACCAGGCCATCGCGGCGGGTTATGACGCGGTCGTGTTCGTCAACCACCACGCTGGCGAGGCGGCAAGCCCGGACGCGCCGTTCTGCGGCTCGGGTGCCTTCACCCAGCCGGTGGTCGCCGTGTGCACCACGCACGACGCCTTCCACAAGCTGTTCGACAGCGTGTCCGACGCCTACCCGGAGGCCAACCCGGCCCTCGGACAGGTCGGCCACGAGGTTGACGTCGACGCGGTGTTCGACGGGTGGGGCTACGTCCACCTGTTCGACGCGGCAACGAACGAGGACCTGGACACCTACGCCATCGACGAGGCGCACGACCCGGCGTTCGCCAGTGGCTTCGGCGACCTGAGCGTGCACGAGGTGGCCACGGACCCGAACGACTCGAGCCGGGCGTACCTGTCGTACTACTCGGGTGGCATGCGGGCGCTGGAGATCCAGTGCACGGACCCGGCGGACACCAGCACGTGTGAGCTGGTGGAGACGGGTAAGTACCTCGCGCCGGAAGGCAACGACTTCTGGGGCGTCGAGGCGTTCACCAGGGACGGCGAGACCATCGTGGCGGGCAGTGACCGCGACGACGGCCTGTACCTGTTCTCGACCAACCGGTAGGGGTTCGGCCGAGGGGCGCCTTGGGTGTCGTTATGGCACCCAAGGTGGCCCTCGGCCGTTTTCACGCCGCGACAAACTTCGCGATCCGGGCGTTCACCAGGTCCGGTTGCTCCAGGTGTAGGAAGTGCCCTCCATGGGCGACGACGTCGACCTCGCTGCTCTCGGGGAGCTGGCGCGCCGCGTGTTCGGCGAAGCCGGGGCTCATGCAGCCGTCGTCCGCACCGTGCAGGTAGAGCGTCGGCGCCTTGGGCGGGCTGAGCCAGGCGCGGTGGGCGTCGTCGTAGCGGCGCGACGTGCCACGCGGCCGTAGCGTGTGCCGGTAGTACGTCAGCGCGGCCTTCCGGTGCGCGCGATCGGGCATCGCATCGGCCAGCCGCGCGAGATCGTCGGCGGCGTCGTAGCCGGGCGACCAGCGCCGCCACAGCAGCCGCACGAATGGGTCGAAGACCCGTTCCGGCACGGCGGGAACCTGGTTGAATATCGTGTACCAGCTGCGTAGGACCTGCGAGCCCGCGACGCGCCAGTTCGCGCGGGCAGTGTCGGAAATGGCGGCGATCGGCGGTACGGCCATGGCGACGACTCGGCTGAACATCGCTGGTTCGTGCGCCGTCATTCCATAGGCGGTCAGCGCGCCCCAGTCGTGACCGACGAGCACCGCACGGTCGTCCGCGCCGAGGGCACGGCCCAGGTCGAGCGCGTCGGTGATCAGCGCGCCCACCCGATAGTCGCCGTCCGGTGCTGGTCCTGTCGGCGCGTAGCCCCGGGTGAACGGCGCGACCACGCGCCAGCCACGCTCGGCGAGCACCGGGCCGAGATGACGCCAGGTCCACGCGGTGTCCGGGAAGCCGTGCAGGCACAGCGCCAGCGGTCCGTCCGCCGGCCCCCACGCCAGCGCGGAGACGGTCAACGCGGGCAGTTCGACGGTGAGCTCTCGCGGCTGCGGCATGCCTCACGGTAACGACCGGGGTGGCACCCTGGTGACCATGCCGACGCTGTTGATCGTGCACCACACGCCGTCGCCGAACGTGCAGGCGATGTTCGAGGCCGTCGTCGACGGCGCGACCACGGACGAGATCGAGGGCGTCGACGTCGTGCGCGAGCCCGCGCTGGGCGCGACGCCGTCCGACGTGCTCGCCGCAGACGGCTACCTGCTCGGCACCACGGCCAACCTCGGCTACATGTCAGGCGCGCTCAAGCTCTTCTTCGACAACGTCTACTACCCGTGCCTCGACGCGACGAAGGGCAGGCCGTACAGCTACTACGTGCACGGCGGCAGCGACGTCTCCGGCACCACGCGCGGCATCGAGCGCATCGTGACCGGACTGGGGTGGGAGCCGTCGGCGGCGCCGGTCACCGTCACAGGAGAACCGACCAAGGCGGACCTCGAGGCCTGCTGGGAGCTGGGCGCGACGCTGGCGGCGAGCCTGATGGAGTAGCGGACCAAGACTCCGAGAATCGATGTGACACGGCGTGTCGACCCTCTGATCTCCGAAGATGCAGCTATGCCCTACCCCCGCCCGATGTAGGGCATCGTGGTCGCGGTGAGCGTCAGGAACTGGACATTCGCCTCCGGCGGCAGGGTCGCCATGTAGACCACGGCGCGGGCGGCATGCTCGGCGTCGAACGTCGGCTCGGGCTTCACGCTCCCGTCGGCTTGACGCGCCCCGGTCGCGATCCCGCTGGTCATCTCCGTGGCAGCGTTGCCGATGTCGATCTGTCCACACGCGATGCCGTACTCCCTGCCGTCAAGGGAGATCGACTTCGTCAGCCCGGTGATGGCGTGCTTGGTCGCGGTGTACGCGACGCTGCCGGGCCTGGGCGTGTGCGCGGAGATCGACCCGTTGTTGATGATCCGCCCGCCCTGCGGATCCTGTGCCTTCATCACCCGCACCGCGTTGTGCGCGCACAGGAACGCGCCGGTGAGGTTGACGTCGACGACCTGCTGCCACTGCTCCGGCGAGACCTCGTCGACGCCACCGGCTGGCCCGAACGTCCCCGCATTGTTGACCAGGACGTCGACCCTCCCCCACTTCTCCACCACCGCGTCGAAGATCGCGGCAACGGCGGCGGGGTCGGTGACATCCGAGGGCAGCACGAGGGCGCGCTCCGTCGGGATGCCCGCCGCCGTCTCCCGTAGCGCATCCGCACGCCGTCCGATGAGGACGACGCGATGACCGGCATCCGCCAGCGCGCGGGTGATGTGGCGGCCAAGACCGGATCCGGCGCCGGTGACCACAGCGACGGGCAACTCCGCCATCAGGCCCCTACCCGCAGGGCGTCGAGGTCGACGGTCAGCGGGCACGGCTCGGACACCGTGAACCGACCTTCGGCCCGCTGGGACTCCTCGTAGGCGCCGTCGACCAACTGGTAGACGGTCGCCGTGACCGGCGGATTCGGATCGATGACCCAGTAGTTCGGGATGCCCGCGTCGGCGTACTCCATCGGCTTGATGGCGGTATCCATGTGGCCCGAGCTGGGCGAAAGCACCTCGACGGCGAGCAGGACATCGGCCGCCGTCGCGATCCTCGCCGTCACCACCGAGTCGCGGGCGATCACGAGGTCGGGAACGCGGACCACCGGAGAACTCAACTGCAGGTCCACGTCGACCTCGTTGAGCAGCGCGCCAGTCATGCCATCACCGTACCGTCGAGACGTCTGATCTCCCCTCAGCGACGCGGCACAGCCGTCGTCGACCGGACGACGAGCGACGGCGTGACCAGGCGGCGCTGCGCCCTGCCTCGCCCACCTCGGGCGCGGTGCACCAGGGTGTGCGCGGCAAGACGTCCCATCTCGGCGCGCGGCTGGTCCACGGTGGTCAGCGCGACGTGTCGGAGCCCGCTGAGCGCGGTGTTGTCGTAGCCGACGACGGAGATGTCGTCCGGCACGGTGAGCCCGGCGTCGGCGAACACCGACAGTGCCCCGACCGCGTTGACGTCGTTGGCCGCCACGACGGCGGTGGGCAGCGACGCGCCCCGCTCAAGCAGCCGGGTGGCGGCCTTCTCGCCGCCGGCGTCGGTGTACTCACTGCGGATCACGTCCGGCCGCAGGCCGTGCGCCCGCATCGCGGCGGCGTACCCCTCGCGCCTGATACGCGCTTCCGACGTCCTGCCGCCGTCGAAGTGCGTGATCCGGCTGTGACCGAGCCCGGCAAGGTGATCCACCGCGAGCCGCGCGCCGAGACCGCCGTCGTCGTTGACCGTGTCGACCCCCGCGATGCGAGCCGGGCGGGCGACCACGACGACGGGGAGCTGCCGCGCCGCGGCCGCGAGCACGTCAGTGGGCACGGCGGCGCCGAGAAGCGCGAGTCCCGCTGGCCGGAACGACAGCAGCCGCGCAACGGCATCCCGCTCGCGCTCGACGTCCAGCCCGCCGGTGTTGAGGATCAGCTCGAAGCCTTCCGTACGCGCGACCTCGTCGATGCCGTCGACGATCTCGGCGAAGAACTGGTTGTGGAGGTCCGAGACGAGCACGCCGAGCAGCGTCGACGTCCTGCTCGCCAGCGAGCGCGCCATCGCGTGCGGTGCGTAGCCCAGTCCGGCCGCGGCGTCCAGCACGGCCTGCCTGCGATGCTCGCTCACCTTGGACGACCCGCGCATGACCAGCGAGACGAGGGCGCGGGATACACCTGCCTTGGCGGCGACGTCCTCCATAGTCGGCCTTGCCACGAACTGCCTCCCGCTGCCGTCTTGACAGTGCCGACGCCAACGCTACACCATTAGAGCGCTCCAAATTAGAGCGCTCTAAACCACGGGAGGGGCCGACCATGCGGATGGCAGTCGCGGGAGCAGGACGTATCGGCACGATGCACGCCGCCAACCTCGCTGGCCTTGAGGAGTTCGATGAGATCGTGCTGTACGACCCGGCGCCGGGCAGGGCACGCGACGTCGCCACCGCCATCGGCGAGAAGGTCACCGCGACCGACGACCTCACCGCGTTGATCGAGTCCGGTGACGGCCTCCTCATCGCCACCCCGACCGGCACCCACCCTGACCTGGTACGCAGGGCGATCGCGGCGGGCACGCCGGTGCTGTGCGAGAAGCCGCTCGCGCCGAGCCTCGCCGAGATGCACGAGTTGGTCCCGGAGATCGAGGCATCCGGCGTGCCGGTGGTCGTCGGGTTCCACCGGCGTTTCGACCCGGCCACCGTCGAGCTGTACCGCAGGCTGCGCTCCGGCGAGGTCGGCACCGTCTACCACGTCCGCGCGGTGTGCAACGACGCGGAGCCGCCCGCGCGGGAGTTCATCGCCAGCTCAGGCGGGCTGTTCCGCGACTGCCTGATCCACGACCTCGACGTCATCCCGTGGCTGCTCGGCGAGCCGGTGATCGAGGTCTACGCTGCGGGGTCGGTGCTGGTCGACGAGGCGTTCGCCGAGGTCGGCGACTGGGACAACGTCGTGGCGACGCTGCGGTTCGCCAGCGGCGCGCACGCCCTGCTCTCGGCGTCCCGGCATGACCCGGCAGGGTACGACTGCCGGACCGAGCTGTACGGCAGCAAGGACACCCTCGCCGTTGGCCTCGACGCGCGTACCCCGCTGACCTCGCTCGAACAGGGAGGGCCCCGCGCGCGGGCGAACGCCTACCGCGGCTTTCAGGAGCGCTACCGGCCCGCGTACGTCCACGAGCTGCTGACCTTCGCCGCCATCGCGGCGGGCGAGGTGGACAACCCCTCCCCCGCGCGCGACAGCCTGCTCAGCCTGGAACTCGCCGAGGCGTGCGAGCGCTCGGTGCGGTCAGGGCTGCCCGTGCGGGTCGGTGCGCCGGTGTTGGTCTAGCACAGCTCCTTGCGCACCCGCTCCAGCATGCGGCGGTGGATGTCGTCGGCGTCTTCCTCCCAGCCGAAGACGCATACCGTCGCAACACCGTCGAAGTTCGCCTCGCGCAGCGTCGCGAAGAACTCGTCCCAGGCGACCTCGCCGTTGCCGATCTCGTTGTGCTGGTGGATGCGTGCGTCGACGCCGGGCGGGTTGACGATGTAGCGGTTGCCGACGTTGGCGCGGTGGTTGAAGCAGTCCGCGATGTGCACGTGCCGCAGCCGATCCCCGGCATAGGACATCATCCGCCGGACGTCGCCGGCCCCGTCGGAGAGATGGAATGTGTGCGGGCCGCAGTACAGGTAGTTCACCCACGACTTGTTGATGCCGCGCACGATGTGCACCGCTTCATCGTTCAGCTCGGCGAAGTCGTACGGGTGCGCCTCGAGGTTGAGCCCGATCCCGTACGACTCGAAGACCGGGATCAGCTCCTCCATCGACTTGTAGAAGGCGTGCTCCGAGCGCAACGGGTCGTTCGGGTCCCCGGACAGCTCCGAGTTCACGATCGGGCACTCCAGCTCGGCGGCGATCTCGAGCAGCCGCCGCCAGTTGCGCACCTGCGCCTGCCGCTCCTGCTCGTCGGGCGACGCCCAGTTGAACACCGGCACCAGCGACACCACGCTGACGCCTGTTTCCTTCATCGCCCGCTTGACCTCGGCGATCGCGGCGTCGTCCGCCTTCGGGTACTTGTGCCAGAAGAAGAAGTCCGCGCGCGGCGAGAGCTCCAGGTGCTCGTAGCCCAGCTCGGCGGCCTTGCGGACCTCGTCGGCCACCGACAGGTCCGCGTGATACATCGCGGGGTCGAGTGCGATCTTCACCATGAATTGCCTCCTTACGCCGCGTAGAACTCGGGGCGGTCCTTGAGCTGCGTGTTGACCACCCGCCCGGTCTGCAGCGACTCGACGGTCGCGTCACTGATCACCGCAGCGGCGTAGCCGTCCCACGCGCTCGGGCCGGTCAGCGCGCCATCCTTGACCGCCTGCACCCACTCCGCCAGCTCGACGTCGAACGCCTCGGCGAAGCGGTCCTTCCAGTCCTGGTACACGCCGGTGCGCACCTGCCCTGCGCTGCGCAGCCATACCTGCGCCGGATCCGGGAGGCTGACGGTGCCGGTCTCGCCGACCGTCTCGCAGCGGATGTCGTAGCCGTACTGGCAGTTCACGAACACCTCGAGGTCGATCCTCGTGCCACGGGCCATCTCGAACAGCATGACCTGCGGGTCGACCAGGTGCTCGAACCTCTGCGACGTCGAGCGCGGCGTGAGCACCTGGGCGCTGACGATCTCGTCGTCAAGCAGCCACCGGACGGTGTCGATCTCATGGATCGCGGTGTCCTGCGCCGCCATCGCCGAGTGGTAGCCCTCCGGCACGGTCGGGTTGCGGTGCGCGCAGTGCATCAGCAACGGCGTGCCGATGTCCCCGGCGTCGATGACCTGCTTGAGCTGCCGGTATCCCGCGTCGTAGCGGCGCATGAAGCCGACCTGCACCAGCCTGCGCCCGTGCGCCTGCTCGGCCTCGACGATGCGCAGGCAGTCCTCCGCCGTCGTGGCGAGCGGTTTCTCGCAGAACACATACTTGCCAGCCGCGATGGCCGCGAGCACGTACTCCGCGTGCGTCGGACCCCACGAGGTGACGACGACGGCGTCCACATCGGGGTCGTCGATCACCTCCTGCCCCGTCGACAGCGCCCGAGCGTCCACATCGGACGCGACCTGCTTGGCGCGTTCCGGGTCAATGTCGGTCACCGCGACCACCCGCGCGCCGACCACCCGCTCGGTGATCCTGCGGATGTGGTCCTGACCGATCCACCCGGTCCCAATGACTCCAATATGGAGGCTGGCGCCCGATGATTCGGACCTGCGAGCAGTCCTCATGCGTTCTCCTTCTCCTGCGCGTCGTGCACCGCCCCGAGGTCGGGGACGTCGATGCGCTGCAGTTCATGCTTGAGCGCCTCGAGTTCGGCCCCGCCTGCCATGTGGTGCGTGAGGTCGTCCAGCGTCAGCTCGGCACGCGGGGACGACAGGTCGAGCATGCCCTGCCTTAGGATCACGAAGTGATCGCCAACCAGGTAGGCGTGATGCGGGTTGTGGGTGATGAAGATGACCCCGAGCCCCGCGTCACGAGCGGCCGAGATGTACTTCAGCACAACCCCTGACTGCTTGACGCCCAACGCGGCGGTCGGCTCGTCCAGAATCAGCACCTTGGCGCCGAAATGGATCGCCCGCGCGATCGCGACGACCTGCCGCTGCCCACCGGACAGCGTGCCGACCGGCTGGTCGATGTCCGGCACGTGAATGCCCATCTTCTGCAGTTCCTCGTCGGCGATGCGGCGCATCGCGGCGACGTCGAGCCGCCGGAACGGCCACGGCCCGATCGTCAACTCGGAACCGAGGAAGAAGTTGCGCCACACCGGCAGCAGCGGCACCAGCGCCAAGTCCTGATACACCGTGGCGATGCCGCAGTCGAGCGCGTCCCTCGGGGAGGAGCAGTTCATGGGTTTTCCGGCGACGTGGTAGGTGCCGGTGTCGTGCTTGTAGAGCCCAGAGATGATCTTGATAAGGGTGGACTTGCCAGCGCCGTTGTCACCGAGGATGCAGGTGACCTCGCCGGCACGCACCGAAAGGCTCACGTCCCGCAGGGCGTGGATGTTGCCGAAGCTCTTGCCGACGTCGGTCAGTTCCAGGATCGGGGCCGACGCCTCAATCGTGGTGGTCATGAGGGTCACCTCCGGTGGGCGCGCGTGCGCACCCATAGGTTGAGCACCACCGCGATGAGCAGCGTGGCGCCAATGAAGAACATGAACAGATCCGGGTTCCAGCCCGCGTAGACCACACCCTGCTGGGCCATCCCCAGGATCAACGCGCCGATCGCGGCACCGATCGCGGTGCCCCAGCCACCCATCAGGGCGCAGCCACCAATCACCGCCGCGGCGATGTAGATCAGCTCCTGGCCGACGCCCTCACCAGACTGGACCGTGTTGAAGCGGAACAGATTGTGCATGCCGACGAACCAGGCCATGAACCCGACCGTCATGAACAACCCGATCTTGGTGTAGTTCACCGGCACCCCCACCGCGCGGGCCGCGTCGGCGTTCCCGCCCGCGGCGTAGATCCAGTTGCCCACCTTGGTGCGCAGCAGCACCCAGGTGGCCAGCGCGACGAACAGGATCCACCACAGGACCGTGAGCTGCACGCTGACCCCGCCGACGGTGAACGTGGAGGAGAACACCTTCTGCGCCGAGGCGAAGCCGTCCATGTCCGAGATCGGCGGGCTGGCGACACTGCCGGTAACCGTTCGCGTCACCGCCAGGTTCAGTCCCTGCAGCATCAGGAACATACTCAGGGTGATCAGGAAGCTGGGCAGTTTGGTCTTGACCACCATGTAACCGTTGAGGAACCCGATGCCCAGCGACAACATCAGCGCCAACCCGGCGCCGACCCACACGTTCAGCGATAGCTCGTAGGCGAACATGCCCGCTGCCAACGCCGACGTGATGACACCGACACCGGCGGAGAGGTCGAACTCGCCGCCGATCATCAGCAGCGACACCCCGACGGCCATGATGCCGATGGTCGAGCTGGCGTACAGCACCGTCGACAACGAATCCAACTCACGGAACGGCATCGCCACCGCGAAGAACAGCGCGAACACCGCGATCGCGCCAACCAACGACCCCACCTCAGGCCGGGTGACGAACCGCCGACCCAACGAACGCTTCGTGATACGGGCGGGGTCGCCCCCCGCCGTCATCGGTGACGGCGAGGGGCTGGGCGTCTCTGACTCACGGGGAGGAGTCTGCGTCGCCATGGTTGATCACCGTGTTCCCTTCTGGGCGTACTTGGCGATGTCGTCGATGTTGCTCCTGTCGATGAACGCGGGACCGGTCAGGACCGGCTCCTTGCCACCGCCCGCGAAGTTGCCGTTGGACAGGTACAGCCAGAAGGCGTCGATGGACAGGTAGCCCTGCAGGTACGGCTGCTGGTCGACCGCGAACTCCACCGAGCCGTCCTCGATCTTGCTCACCAGTTGCTCGTTGGTGTCGAAGGTCGCGACCTCCGCCTTGCTGCCCGCGCTCTTGATCGAGTCGAGTGCGGTCAGCGCGTACGGAGCGCCGAGTGTGGCGACGTAATCGATGCTTGAGTCGGACTGCAGCTTCGCCTGCAGCGTCGACTGCACCGACGTCATGTCTTCACCATTGACGTACAGCTTGGTGGTCTTGCCGTCGAAGGAGTCCTTCAACGCCTGGCAGCGGGTCTCCAGCGCGACCTGGCCCTGCGACTGGACCACGCAGAGCGCGTGCTTGGCGCCCTCCTCATTGAGCCGTTTCCCGAACGCGGTTCCGGCGATGGTTTCGTCCGTGCCGTAGTACGACATCGCCCCGACGTCCTTCCAGTCGTCGATGCCGGAGTTGAAGGCGATGACCGGGATGCCAGCGTTGTTGGCGCGCTTGACGACACCCTTCATCGCGTCCGGCGTGGCCAGCGTGAGCGCGATACCGTCGACGCCCTGGTCGATGGCGTTGTCCACCAGCGTCGCCTGCTTGGCCGCGTCGGGGCTGGACGAGTACTGAAGGTCGATGTTGCTCTTCTGCGCCGCGGCGTCCGCACCCTTGCGGATGATGTCCCAGAAGGTGTCACCCGGCTCGGCGTGTGTGATCATGGCGATCTTGTACGTTGGCGTATCCAGCGCCGCTTCCTCTTCTTGGCTGCCGCCCTGACTGCTGCAACCGGCAAGCACCAGGGCGGCCGATGCCAGACCGGCGACGATGGCAGAGGATCGGGTGAATCGTCTCGTCATTGAGTACACCTCTTGTCTCTCTTTGCAGGGGATGGGGTTACTCGGCGGTGATGCGTGACCGAGGCCGGGAGGTGCCAGCGAGGCCGACACCATTGAGGTACTCGCGGGTGCGGACCGCGATGGGGAACGGCACGTCGGGGGCGCAGGGGTAGAGGTCCTGCTCAACGATGACGAACCTGTCGTGGTCCAATGTGGACAGCTCGTCGATGATGCCGGCGGGGTTGGGCACGCCAGCTGGCGGTTCGACGCAGACGCCGCGCTTGACCGCCTCGCCGAACGACAGCCCCTCCTCGGCGACCTGGTCGAGGACGTCGCCGTCCATCTGCTTGATGTGGACGTACTCGACCCGTTCCGCATAGCGGCGGATCAGGTCGATGTTGTCGCCGCCGCCGTAGGCGACGTGGCCGGTGTCGAGGCACAGGTTGGCGTAGCGGGAGTCGCTTTCGTTGAGGTAGCGCTCGATCTCGGCCTGAGTCTGGATGTGGCTGTCGGCGTGCGGGTGAAGGCACAGCCGGACGTCGTACTCATTGAGTAGGATCTTGCCCAGCTCGTCCGCCCGCTTGCCGAACCCGGCCCACTGCTCGGCGGTCAGCTCTGGCGACTCGGTGTACTCGCCGGTCTTCTCGTCCCGGTACATCGGCGGGATGTAGACCAGGTGGTGCGCGCCGACGGCGGCAGTCAATTCGGCGACCTTGCGGGTCTGCGCGAGCATCTCGTCCCACTGCTCCGGCCGGTGCAACGCGCCGAACGTCGTTCCACCGGAGACTTTCAGGCCGCGCTTCTCGACCTCATCGGCGAGCACCTTCGGGTCGGTGGGCAGATAGCCGTAGGGGCCGATCTCCAGCCACTTGTACCCGGCCCGCATCAGCTCATCGAGGAACTGGGTGTAGTGCACCTGGTGCTCGTCCTCGGGGAACCAGACACCCCAGGAGTCGGGGGCGGAGCCGAGGCAGAGGTTGCCGACGACGGTCCTGGCGGGTGCGGTCATGGTCGACTCCTTTCAGGAGGTGGTGGGGAAGTGGAAGGCCGCGTTCACGCTGCGTTGGACGTCGGGCCAGCGGGTGGTGATGGTTTTGGCGCGGGTGTAGAAGCGGACGCCGTCGGGGCCGTGGATGGGGCTGTCGCCGATGAGGGAGTCTTTCCAGCCGCCGAAGGAGTAGTAGGACATGGGCACGGGGATGGGGACGTTGATGCCGATCATGCCCACGTGGACCTCGCGCTGGAACTTCCGCGCCGCCGCCCCGCTGGACGTGAAGAGGGCGGTG
>WHUD01000099.1:16307-16890 GCA_009377385.1 Actinophytocola sp. | reverse complement strand
GGCTGGCCGTATCCCGAATGGTTCGGTGGGTCCGCTTCACGCGGGCGGGGGCGGCCGCGATACTTCTCCTGTAGACGTGCGGGCACGATTGCGCGGCACTGGGCTGACCGTGTCGCGGCGGCCGGCACCGTGTTCGCCTGCCCCCGGCCACGCCGCGACCGGGGGTGGGACTGGCCAACATCGATGACCGAATGTCCGCCCCGGCGGCGAGACACGGATCGCGTCCGCACCAGGTGCGGGAACCACGATCGGGCACATCCCCGCTGAGCCGCTGGCCGAGGACAAGGAGACAAGGAGCATGTGATGTCCGAGGAGAACAAGACCCTGGTGGGCCTCTTCTATGAGGAGGTATGGAACGCCGGCAACGTGGGGTTCGCCGACGAGGTCTTCGCCGACGACTACGTGCGTCACGACCTCCGGGCCACCGACGCCGTCCCGGGTCCGGAAGGCCAGAAGCAAATCGCGGCCGCCTTCCGCTCGGCCTTCCCTGACCTGTCCTTCACCGTGGACCTCCTCTTCGGCGAGGGCGATTACGTTGCGGCACGATGGACGGCTTCCGGCACGAACACCGGACCGTGGGGCG
>WHUD01000099.1:268-16297 GCA_009377385.1 Actinophytocola sp. | reverse complement strand
ACCGCGACGACCTTGGCCTCATGCAGCAGATGGGGGCTCCCGTGTTCGCGGGTGTCCCGGCGCCGCGCGACCGCGCCTAGCCGGTTGGTAGCGAAACGCCGTTTGATCAAAGGCGTCAGGCTATGGTGCGGCAACGGCGGCGGTCGCCCGTAGCTGAGCCCATCCCCGGCCGGGGGCGGGGAAGCCCACCTGTGGCTTCCTGGTGTGCCAGGTGCCGTCGAGCAGGGCGAGCGCGCCGACGCCCAGCCCCGCGACGGCGAGCCGGTTGGCCAGCGCACCGTATGATTGTGTGCACCTCACAATGCGGAGGTGGCGGTGGTGCATCCAGGTCCGGCGGGGTGAGCGGCATGCGCGACGCTGAACAGTCCATCCTCGAAGCGGCGGTCACTGAAGAGAACGCGGCCGCGAGACTCCTGCCCGCCTGGGATGCACTAGAGCGGGGGCGATGGGAGCAAGCGCGGCAGGTTTTCGAGTCGGCGCTGGCGGAAGGGGAAACCGCAGAGGGGCTGGAGGGTCTGGGAGCGGCGGCCTGGTGGCTGGAGGACGTACCGGTCGTGCTCTGGTCCCGGGAGCGGGCCTACCGGTTGTTCCGCGCGCGGGATGACCGTCTCGGTGCGGGGCGGATGGCCACCGAGTTGGGTTTCGACTATGCGGTGTTCAAGGCGGAGATGGCTGTGTCCAGCGGCTGGTACCAGCGTGCGCACCGGCTGTTGGACGACCAGGACGCGGGCGCTGAGCGGGTGTGGCTGGCGTTGCGGGAGGCGGAGCTCGCCTATCACACCGCGGGGGGACATGGACCACACGCGTCGGCTCGCGATCAGCGCGAAGGAACTTGCTGCTCGCAGCGGGCTGGATGACCTGGAGCTGGTGAGCCTCGCGCTGGAGGGTCTGGCGCTGGTGGGGCTCGGAGCAGTAAGGGAAGGGATGCGCCTGCTCGACGAGGCGACGGCGGCGGCAGTCTCGGGTGATATCAGTGAGCTGAAGGCCGTCGCTGCGACGTGCTGTTTCATGGTCTTCGCGTGTGAACGGGTGCGTGATGTCGATCGGGCGAGCCAGTGGTGCGACCAGCTCAAGGCGTTCTGCCGCCGCAATGACATGCGGGCGTATCTCGCGTTCTGCCGCGCGCACCAGGCGTCCGTGCTGATCGCACGGGGACGTTGGCGGGAGGCCGATGAGCAGCTCGCCAGTTGCCTCGATGCCTTGCGCGCCCGCGTCGCGTGGTCGTTGACCATCTTCGAGCGGTTGGGTGAGTTGCGCCGAAGGCAGGGCAGGTTGCCCGAGGCAAGGGAGCAGTTCGCGCGCGCCGTCCCGCACCCAGGTGGGGTCCTGGGAGCCGCCCGGGTAGCTGTCGATGAGGGTGAGTTCGATGTGGCATTGGATCTGGTGGAAGGGCTACTGCGCGGCATCTCCGCGCGCGACCGCATTGAGCGCGTGGCCGCGCTGGAGGTGCTCGTGCGGGCCCGATGCGCTGCCGGTGGTCCACCTGACGCGGTCGCCGCAGCGGTGAGCGAGTTGGCGGCCGTCGCGAAGATCGTCGGCACGGACTGCCTGCTTGCCACCGCGAGCCACAGCAGCGGAATGATGGCACTCGCCGCGCGCGATGCGGTGGTGGCCAACGAACTGCTGCGCGACGCGCGCGACCGCTACGAGCGAGCCGGATTGCCGTATGAGGCATCCGTGGTTGCGTTGGACAGGGTGGCCGCGTTACGCGCTCTTGACCGACCCCACGCCGCGTTGACCGAGGCTCGGCGTGCGCGGGACTCATTGCACAGCATCGGTGCCGTGGGCCAGGCGGACAGGGCCGAAACCATCGTGCGCGAGCTGACTGGGGCGGACGACGACGAATCCGGACCCGGCACGCTCAGCCCGCGCGAGACGGAGGTGCTTGTCCTGCTGGCTCGCGGACTGAGCAATCAGCAGATTGCCGACGAGCTCACCGTGAGCAGGCATACGGTCCGTCGGCATGTCTCCAATCTGCTCACCAAGCTCGGGGTCGAGTCACGCACCGCCGCAGCTGCCCATGCGTTCGAGCACAAGCTGGTCTGACTGTTCGTCATATGGTCCTTGCGGACCATCCGCAACCGGCACCGAATTGGCTCACCTGTCCGAAGCAGCTGGGCGCCGCACAGCCATAGCGTCGTGTCCAGAGCCGAACGCAATCCAGCGGCTCGGCGCGACTACAAGGAGCACGCCATGACGAGCAGTTCGTATGTGCTGGCAGGACAAGACTCGGAGCTGGAGCGGCTACGGCTGCAGTCTCGGGTGTGGGAACCCTCCGGTCAGCATCTCCTCGACGAAATCGGCAGCGGCCAGGGCCTTCGTGTCCTCGACGTCGGATGCGGCGCGATGTGCTGGCTGCGCCTGCTCAGCAAGTGGGTCGGACCGTCCGGTCAAGTCGTGGGAACCGACATCGACGACGCGATGCTGTCGGCCGCCGACTCCTTCGTCGCCGAGCAGAGCCTGCGCAACGTCGCACTCATCAAGGACGACATCTTCGCCACAGACCTGGAGCCGGCTTCGTTCGATCTGGTCCACGGCCGGTTCCAGCTCTCGCTCGGCCGCCCCGCCGAGCAGATGGCCGCCTATGTTCGGCTCGTTCGTCCCGGTGGCACGGTTGTGGTGGAGGACGTCAACCCCAACTCGTGGCAGTACGTCCCGAAGGCGCCCTCGCTCGCGGAGCTCATCAATCTGATCAGGCAGGTATTCGCCCAGCTGGGTCTCGGCGATCCGTCGGTCGTTCAACTTGACATGTTCCGCGACGCCGGAATCGTGATCGATGCTCGCACCGAGGTCATCGCCCTACCGCCGGGGCACCCCTACCAGCGGCTACCACTTCAGTTCGCCAAGGGACTGCACGCGCCTCTTGAAGCCATCGCAGGAGCCGACGAACTGGCCCGACTCGAGCGCGAGGCCGAGCAGGAACTCCAAGACCCCGGCCGCTGGGGCGTCACGTTCACCCTCTTCCAAACCTGGGGAAGGCGCCCCAGCTGAGGCACGTGCGCTTGTTGGCGATGCGTGGGTCAATCTATGGTGCCCGCGACGATGTGGCCGCGCAGCGGAGCATGTACCACTCCCGCGTCGGTCACGAATGGTTGGAGCGCACGCTGGGCGCGGTCGCGGATGCGTGCGTAGGTCGCGTCGTCGATCCGGCTGATCAGGGGTGATCCTTCCACCTCGGTGGCCACGAGCTCGTCCACGGTGCTGAAGCGGGCCGTGCCAAGGTGGGTGCGGCACGTGTCGACCCGCAGTCCGGCTGTATCGAACAGGGCACGCAGTTCATCGAGATCGCCGCAGGACCAGTAGGTGTCCATCAATGATGCCGCGTCGTCGCCCGCTTCATCGGCGACAACGGACACGAGCCTGCCATAGGCGGGTTGGTCGGTGATGCTCGCCGGGACGACGAGGGCGACCGTGCCTCCTGTAGTTGCTACGCGCGCCATCTCGCCCATGGCGCGAGCCTTGTCGGGGAAGAACATCAGCGACATCTGGCACAGCACACTGTCGAACGTGCGCTCGGGAAACGGGAGGTTGGCCGCATCGCCCTGCTGCCACTCGAGATTGGACTGCACGCGGCGTGCCACGGTGAGCATCGCCTGGTTGAGATCCAGGCCGACGATCGTCCCGTCGGAACCGATGCGGTCGGCCACGGTCCTGGCCACGATGCCCGTTCCGCAGCCGACATCGAGCACCGCCTGTGCGGGACGTATGTTCGCGGTTTCAACGAGCAACGGCGCCCACTCAGCGAAGATCGCCGGCACGAACCGGGACTCGTATACCTCGGCGGCGGCCAATGGGATGTCGAATGTCTCTGTGCTGGCCATGTCGTCCTCCTTGGGGGTTGGCAGCAGCATCGGCCGCCGAAACACCTAAAACATGGGTGTGCGCACCTATTCGGGCACGGGTTCGCGGCCACGCCCGGTTCGCGGTGGCATGCTGGTCCACGATGACCACCGCCGCCGATCTGCTTGACGCCGGCAAGGCTGCGCTGGCGAAGGGCGACTGGGCCCAGGCTCGGTCGTTGCTCTCCGACGCCCTTCAGGCGGGTGAGAGCGCCGAGACGCTCTATCACCTGGCAAGGGCCGTCGAATGGGCCGGCGAGTACCGAGCGGCGATCGAGCTTTATGAGCGGGCCTTCGTCGCCTACCGCGAACTCGGCGAGACCCGGTTGCCCGCGCTCATCGCGGGCCGGGAGCTGAGCTTCCTCCACAGCGCGGTCTACGGCAACGACTCGGTCTCGGCCGGATGGCTGGCGCGGGCACGCCGCCTCGCGCGAGAGTCGGGCGACTGCGTGGAAGCGGGCTGGGTTGAGCTGGCCGATGCGCTGGTCACCGACGATCCCGACGTGAAGGACGGTCACATCCGGACGGCGTCGGACATCGCCACCCGGTTCGACGACGCCGACCTGCGTTTCTGCGCGCTGAGCAACGAAGGCATGACGCTCGTGCTGCGGGGACGCATCGCCGAGGGCATGCGGATGCTCGACGAGGCGGCGACTGCGGCGGCCAGTGGTGAGCTCACCGATTACCTCACTGCGGGTGAGATCTACTGCCACCTGCTGCTGTGTTGCGAGCTGACACTCGACGTGCGCCGGGCACAGCAGTGGATGGCCACCGCGACAGCGTTCGCGAAGAGCTCGCACGCGCCCTGGGTGTCAGCGATCTGCCGTACCCACTACGGGGCGGTCCTCACGGCGGCCGGACAGTGGGAGGACGCCGAGCGCGAGTTGGCGTCGTCGATCACCCTCTACGACGCCAGCTACGGGGCATTGCGCTCCAGCGCGATCGTGCGGCTGGCGGACCTGCGGGTGCGGCAAGGGCGCTACGACGAGGCAGCGCGGCTGCTGGCTGGGTTCGAGTTCGATTCCTACGCCGTGCGCCCGCTGGCACGACTCCATCTGGCACGGGGTGAGCATGCGGTGGCGCGTCGGTTGCTGCGGCGGTTTCTGGACAGCGCGGGCGAGCACGCGCTGCAGGCTCCTGAGCTGGCGTTGCTCACCGAGGTGGAGGTCGCCTCCGGCCACCTCGACGAGGCGAGGGCGGTGAGTGAACGGCTGAACGCGATCGCGGCGGCGAACATCCCACGCGTGCGCGCACGCGCCGAGTACGCCACGGGGATCGTCTGTGCCGCCGCCAGCGAACCAGCGGCGCTTGCCCACCTCGAAGCGGCGCTGGCCGGCTTCGTGGCGTCCGAGCTGCCGCTGGAAGCCGCGCGCACTCGGCTGGCGATCTCACGCATCGTCGCCGACACCGCGCCGGAAGTGGCGATCGCGGAGGCCCGGACCGCACTCACCACGTTCGACGAACTCGCCGCCACCGACGACGCCGACGCAACCGCCAGCCACCTGCGCAGCCTGGGCGAGCCCGGCCGGGCGGCGCCACGCGGCAAAGGCGCGCTCACCCGGCGGGAGTCGGAGGTGCTCGCGCACATCGCGGAAGGCATGAGCAACGACCAGATCGCGCAGCGCCTCTACCTCAGCAGGCGAACCGTGGAGCACCACGTCAGCAACATCTTCGCCAAGCTCGGCGTGACCACCCGCGCCGAGGCAGCCGCCCACGCGCTGCGGCACGGACAATAGTGGCGATAGGTTCGCCATCGCCACTACCTGCGATGTCGCGTTAGTTCAGTGAGAAATCCTGGGTTTGCGGGTTGAGGTGTGACAGCTTCATCCAGCCTGCGGTGGCTTTGTCGGAGAGCCGGAAGGTCACGAGCTGGAGTCGCGCTTACTCAACGCTCGCGTCGACGGGGATACAGCAGAAGGCGAGGGACGCGAGGATGAGGCCGGGTGGGTACGGCGGCCACATGGAGAGGATTGCGGCGGCCCCGAGCACAGCGGGCCGCTGACCGTGGACGCGCGCGACGGGGTGGGGTGGCGTGCTGGTGGGTGTCGAGGTGGGCGACCCGGTCCGGCGGGTGCGATCGGTCGAGGTGTCTTCCGGGGCGCCGGTGGTTCGTTCGCTGGGCTGGCCGGCGATACCGATGCGAGATGTCAGTTCCTTCCTGGCCCTGTGCCCTTCTCCTTGAAGATGTAGAGGCCGCCGTTGCGGTCGGAGCCGTAGATCCACGGCTCGCCGGGGATCTTGTCGACGCCCCAGAAGTCGTGCGGCTGGTCGCCGTTGGACGCCAGGAACTCTTCGGAGTTGTCGAAGAAGCGCGCCACCTCGACGGGGTTGTCCGGGTTGGTGACGTCGAGTACCAACATGCCGTCCCAGTACCAGGAGACGTAGGCCTTGACGCGGCCGTCGTCGGTGGTTTCGACGATCACGTTGTGGACCGAGTAGGTGCCCATCGGGTCGCACTGCGGGATCGGCTCCGGTGCGGCACTGCACACGGTGTCGAACGTCGACGCCAGTCGCGGGTTCTGCGGGTCGGAGTAATCCCAGATCCGCAGGCCGCTCCATGGGGTGTCGTCGCGCAGGTGGTTGGCGATCACCACGGCGTCGGCACCGGCCGCGGCGGCGTTGAAGTTCTTCTGGCGGAAGGTGCACTCCCCGCGTCGCGCGACGGCGATGCCGCCGTCGGCGATGGCGTCGGCGTTGCGGATCTCGTCGCCGTCGCAGGCCCGGCCGATGAACACGATGTCACCGTTGACGGCGCCGGTGTCGCCGAACTTCGGCTGATCGCCCGCCAGTTCGATGGCGGGGTAGGTGGTGCCGGCCAGCGGGCCCGAACTCACCTCGATGGCGTCGGCGTCGACCGTCCCGGTGTTGCCGATCTGGCTGGCCTCGAAGGCGTCACCGGCCGACGTGCTGACCGCGGTGCCAGGCAGCGGTGCGGCAGGGTCACCTTCACCGAAGGTGAGGTTGCCAGGGGGCTGGACCGTCACCCACGCGGCAAAGTCCTCCTCGCCCTCGACCACGATGCTGCCGTCCTCGCTCGGCCACACCGAGTGGCTGTTGACCTCGCCGTCCAGCGAGCCGTTCTCCGGGTCGAGCGCAACCGAGGTGACCTCGGGATTCGCCGGGTCGCTGATGTCGAGCAGCACCAGCCCGGCGTCCCACCCTGCGGCGTACATCTGCGTGCCGTTGTTGGTGACGGTGATGTCGTGCACCGAGCGGATCAGCGAGTTCCCGAAGCCGGGGGTCGGGCCCTGGGCGTTGCCCTGGATCCAGAACACGATCGTGTCGACCAGCACGTCCGCGTCGGTCTCGTTATAGGGGTCGTCGCTGCAGAAGTCCTCCTGGCACAGCAACTCAGGGCCCCAGGCACTGACGAACTGCGGGTCGGCCGGGTCCGTGATGTCGTGGATCTGGGTGCTGCCGAACCAGGCGTTGCCGTGCGTGGCGAGCGCGACGTAGTCGCGGTCACCCTGGGTGAACAGGTACAGGTTGTGCACGCCCCGGTTGACACCGCCGAACTCGGTCCGCAGGACCTCGTTGGGCTCGTGGATCCGCTGGGTCGCCAGGTGTACCGGGTTGCGGGGGTCGTCCACGTTGTAGATCTCGAACCCGCCTTGGCCGCCCTGGCCGCAGGTTTCGTTACTGTGGACGAGGATGTCGCCGGAGTTCATGGTGGCGACCTTGACGTCGTTGGATCGGCTGCCGGTCTCGGACTCGATGACGTCGACGAGACTCGGCTTCGTCTTGTTCTTGGTGTCCCACACCCAGATGCCCGCGCCGTTCTCGCCGCCGCATGGGCTGTTGAACGTGCCGGTGTAGGCGAAGCCGTCGTGGGCCCACACGTCGGTCGTCGAGTTGGGGTCGAGCCGCTTGCCCCGGCCGACGAGGTCGAGGTTCTTCGTCCCCTGACCGGGTGGCCCCTCGCTGACAACGCCGGATCTGGCAGCGTCGCGTTCGGCCAGCGGTGCACTGGGATCGTGGAGGTCGGGTTGGTGATGGGAGCCGTCACCGCTGCCGTCGTCGAGGTGCGCGTTCGCCGTTCCGGTGAGCGCGAGCCCGAGTACGAACGCGGCAGGAAGGGCGAGCAGTTTGGTCCTGGACGACTTCATGGTCAGTCCCTTCGAACGTGCCAAAATCACACGATGGTGTGAACTGGAACACATTACGCCGTCGTTACCTTCGCGATCAAGCGGCTATTGGGGTCATAGCTTTCGATTAAGGCAATGTTCGGATGTAAGCGCACGAAACACCTGGCTGTCCCACGACGTCTCGACCGATGAGTGACCACACAGACGACACCCAAATTCGCCGGTGCGAACCGTGGTGGGGTGAACCGCGCCGGTTGGCGGCGGGCGCGTGGCGGTGTTAACTTGGAACAACTAGTCCAAGTTGGGGTTCAGCGTGCCGGATGTGAAGCATTTCGATCCCGACACGACCGTCGGGACCGTGGTCGAGCTGCTGTGGCGGCGCGGCTGGCCGAGCACCGGCATCGCGGATGTGGTGGCGGCGACGGGCCTGAGCCGGTCGAGTCTGTACGCGACGTTCGGCGGCAAGAACGACCTGTTCCTGACCGCCGTGCGCCGGTACCTTGCCGAGTACGTGGATTCGATGTTCGGCGAGCTCGCCACGGGAAGCGGCGGTCTCGCCGATCTCGCGGCGTTCTTCGACCGGCTGATCACGGCTCGCTGCACCGGTCGCCGTGCCAGGTGGGGATGCCTTGCGACGAACCTGCACACGTTCGCGGGAAGCGCCGTCGGTGACGTGGCCCCGGTGCTGGCGGAACACCAGCAGCGGTTGCGGGACGCCGTGAGCGCGGCACTGATCACGGCCCGGGACCTGGGTCAGCTCCGCGACGACCTGACGGTCCCGGCCGTGGCCGAACAGCTCGCGCTGCTGGCCCAGGGCATCAACGTGCGGTCACGGGCGGGTGCGGATCCGCGGCACCTGCGGCGCGCGGCCGAGGCAGCGCTGATCGCGGTCCGGGCACCCGGATCCGACGTCGACCTACGGTTCACCACCGAGTAGCAGAAGGGATGAGAGCACGATGGCGACCTTGCGTACGCATGCCACGATCGACCGCCCTGCCAAGGAGGTCTGGGACGTCGTCAGCGACGCCGGCAACATCTCCGCGTGGTTTCCCGCGGTGAAGACGTCAACGGCGACCGGTGGCGCCAGGAGCTGCGAGCTCGCCGACGGCAGCCCGCTCCACGAGGAGATCATCACCAACGACCCCGAGCTGCGCCGCTTCCAGTACCGCATCACCGGTGGCATGCCGGTCGAATCGCACCTCGGCACGGTCGACGTCATCGACAACGGGGCGACCACGCTGGTCGTCTACAGCACCGAGATCACTCCGGACTCGCTCGCGGACGTGCTCGGCCCGGCCGTCGAGGAGGGCGTGCAAGGGCTCAAGCAGTACTGCGAAACGTGACGCGCACCAGCGCGACACCGGCCACGTTCACGCCACCGCGTCCGCGTGGGCGTGGTCGAGTGCACCGCGACGCAGTACTCACACCCGTTGTGGCTGCACACCGCGAGCCAGACGACGTGCTGTTCCGTTGTGGACAGTGAACTCAACCATCAGTGCTCCTTGCGGTGTCGTCGTTGTTGGAGTGCTGCTCGTCGTTGCCGCCGACGGGGTTGTCCTGGCGGGCCGGTGTCAGGCCGTAGGCCACGCCCGCAGTCGCCTGCTCACCGGCACGATTGCCGCCAGCACGGTGGGCGCGACGTGATACGTGGTGGTGGGGTTGGCGAGCGCGAGCGTGATCCAGCCCGCTGCCAACCTGCTGGACATGGCGGCCGTCATCGAACTGATCAAGATCCTGCTCGGGTTTGTCGAGCAGTTCAGGACGCCGCTTGACCACCACATGGCTGATGATCAGCAGTGGCGTCTCGTTACTCGTGCCATTGCAGGCCGCCGCGACCATCGTGCTGAACGACGGCACACCCGCCAGCCCGGTCAACGGCCGTTCCAGGGCTCAACCACGCGGTCTACGGAACGGTTGTCGGCCTCTGGCTGCTACTGCGACGCTGAGTGCGGTATCCCTCGCCGCCTTCCCGGCTTCGGCAGACCAGCCGCAGTGGTGATCGCTGAGCCTCGATCCGTGGACCAGTCGGGTCGGTGTTCGTCGAGACCGATACCGGGCCGCAGGTGGCTGCTGTAACAACACGGTCCGACCGACCGACCGATAAGCGAGGCAAGGAGCCTCGGACGAGGGACCGCGGAAAGGCGTCACCATGAGTAGCACACGGAGCGTGCCGCGTCCGGCACCACGGCTGAGGACGACGCCATTGGCCGCGCTCGTCGCCGTCCTGGCCATGATCGTGGCCGGGGTTTACTCGACAGCGCCCGCGACAAAGGAAGCGACGGCTGCCGACTTCGCCACGCTCGCGGGGATCGTCGCCGCCCAAGACTCGGGCGACTTCTTCCTCAAAGTGGATGGCATCGAAGGCGACTCTGCCAGAGATGGGCACGAGGGCGAGATCGAGTTCTCGTCGATGAAGTGGGGCGTGTCGAACGGCGCCGCCAACGGCTCGAGTGCGGGCAAACCGGTGTTCGCCAACCTGGCGCTGGCCACGGAAAGCACCGGGAAGGCCGGGCCCCCGTTGATGCAGGCCGCGGCCAGCGGGAAGCTAATCAAGCAAGCCACGTTCAGCGCGCGGCGGACGATCGAGGGTGAAACGAGCGACTTCCTGGTCATCACGCTTTCCGACGTCATCGTGTCGTCGTATCGGATGAGTGACTCGGGCATGGCCAGGGAAGAGATCGAGCTGAGCTTCTCGAAGATCGTCATCGACTATGACAATGGGACCGCAAGAGCGGGATGGGACCTCAAGGCGGGCAAGCCAGCTCAATAGCATCCGACCGGCGGGAAGACCCCGCGAAAGGTGCTCACTACCGGCTTCTTGCACCAGCACGCCGGCGAGCAGCCGCACTCGAGGGCGCCCATGGCCTCGACGAACCGGCCGATCACCGCTTCGGAGCACGGTGGGCCAACCCGGGTAGTACGGTGGGCGCTGGCCGGCCCAGCGGCGTCGGCAAGACCACCCTGGGCAACATCCTGCTCCGGCTCACCCAGCCCGACCAAGGCACCGTGTACCACCACCCCGCGGTGTCGAACGGCAGGCTGCAGAAGCTCTACCAGGACCCGGCGCTCTCCTTCCCCGCGCGCGTCCGGCTGTCGCACGCCATGCGGGACGTCGTCCGGCGGCACAGCGTGCCACCCGGCCACCTCACGTCACTCATGGACACCCTCCGGCTCCCTGACAACCTCCTCGACCGCCTCCCAGACCAGGTCTCCGGCGGCGAATTACAACGTCTCGCGATCGCGCGCGCGATGCTGCTCGAACCGACGCTCGTGTTCGCCGACGAGGCGACGTCCCGGCTGGACCCGCTCACCCAGGACCGCACCATGGACTGCCTGATCTCGGAACTCTCGCGTTCGGGCTGTGCCCTGCTGCTGGTCACCCACGACCAGGAGCTGGCGACCGCCATCGCCCGCCACCACGTCGAGCTCGGCGAGGCGGCACCTCAAACGGGCGTCCCCTAAGCCGACCGCGACACACCGTAACGCAGTGATGCCATGGGTCGGCAGGGCGATCCTGTCGGCCCATGGCTGCGTTGCGTACTCAATGTCCAGAATTGTCGGGAACCGGATTCGCCTGGCGCGCGACTAGTTGGCGTGAGGTGCGAACAGTGCCGCGAGCAGGTGTCGGCTCGGCTGGACACCGAAGACGATCCAGGCCTGAGCGCTGCTGTAGACGCCCATCTGGCGTCATGCGAGTCGTGCCGCCGGTGGCAGGAAGCGGCGGCACGGGTAACACGGCTCGCGCGGATGTCGGTGGCGTCGGCGACCCCGGACCTCTCGGACGCGGTGCTGGCGCGGGCTCGGCGACCGCGGCGGCACGCGGTGAAGCTGGTGTTGCGGGTGGTGCTGGCGCTGCTGGCGGTGGGTCAGATCGCACTTGGCGTGGCGCATATCGACGGTGTCCCTGGGTTCACCGGGCACGCGCCGGGTGTCGGCACGGCACCGGCGCATTTCACACACGAGTTCGCCGCGTTCACCATCGCGGTCGGCATCGGGTTCGCTTGGATCGCCTGGCGCACCCGGCGGGTGTCCGGGCTGGTGCCGACGCTGGCGACGTTCGTGGTGCTGCTGACCACGCTGGAGCTCGTGGACCTGGCACGTGGCGCCGTTGACCCGTCGCGGCTGGCCTCGCACACGCTCGTGCAGGCGGGTCTGGTGGTCGTACTGCTGCTGAGCACTCGGCGCCTGGGCGGCGACGGTTTCTCCCCGTGGCAGCGCCAAGCCCCGGTTGACGACGGGCACGCCCCGCCGGGTGCTCTCGACGCGCCGGACGAGTCCGGCCGCGGTGGCGAGGATGGGCTGCGGCCAAGGCCGCGTCATGACGCGGCCTGAGCCGGTGGCCACGGCGACGCCGACCCTGCGGCTGCGACGCGCTGCGGTGATGTGTCTCGCGCTGTGCGCGGTGGCGCTACTCGGCTCGCTGGCGGGGGCACCCTCGGCGCACGCGCACGCCGAGCTGATCGGCACCACTCCCGCCGACGGCGAGCGCCTCGATGCGCCGCCGAGGCAGGTCGTGCTGGAGTTCACCGAGCAGGTGCGGCCGGTGCGTGACGGGATCCGGCTGCTGGACGCCGCGGGCGTTGTGGTCGCCACCCCGGAACCCGGCATCGACGGCAGCGCGGTGACCGTGCCGCTTCCCGAACTCGACGCCGGTGGGTACGTGCTGAGCTGGCGGGTCGTCTCCCGGGACACGCACCCGGTGTCGGGGGCGTTCAGCTTCGGGGTCCGCGCCGATCCGGTGGACGCCGCCGGGGTCGCGCCGGAGTCGACGGTCGCGGGCGGCAGCGCGGTGATGTCGGTGCTGCGGTGGCTCGGGTTCGCTGGGCTGGCGTTGCTGCTGGGAGGTACGGCGTTCCTGCTGTTGTGCTGGCCCGCGGGAAGGCGCGTGCCTGCGGCACGGCGCGTGGTCTGGACGGGCTGGGCTGTGGTCGCGCTCGCGGCGGTGGCTGCGATCCCGACGCACGCCGCACATGTCGCGGGCACCGGCATCAGCGACGCGCTGATCCCGACGTCGCTGGCGGACACGCTGACGAGCCAGTTCGGCGTGCTACACCTCGCCCGGCTCGGGTTGCTGGCCGCGGCGGTGCCGCTGCTGCTGCGGCGTGCGCTGCGACCGGACGAACCGCCACGCTGGCCGCTGGCCGCGCTCGGTGGTGTGCTGGCCGGCGGGGTCGCGGCGACGTTCGCCGGGACCGGACATTCGGCGTCGGGGATCTGGCCCGCGGTGGCACTCGTCAGCGACACCGTGCACCTGAGCGCGGTCAGCCTCTGGGTGGGCGGGCTGGTGTTCCTGGCGGTCTATGCGCTGCGCCTGCGGCACGTCGATGGTCTGGGCGGCGGGCTGGTGCGGTTTTCCCGGCTGGCGACCGCGGTCGTTGCCACGCTCGTGGTGACTGGCGCGTTTCAGGCGTGGCGCACCGTTGGCTCGCTCGACGCGCTGGGTGCCAGCTCCTATGGGCGGCTGCTGCTGGTCAAGATCGCCCTGGTCGCGGTGGTGTTCGCGATCGGCGGGTTGTCGCTGCTCGCGGCGCGCGGCGAGCGTCCGACGCGGTTGCGGCGCACCGTGCCGCTCGAAGCCGGCGTGGCGGCGGTGATCCTGGCCGTCACCGCGATCCTGGTGATCACCCCGCCCGCCCGGCAGTCTGAGGCCGAGCAGGCCGGTGGTCCGCAGTCCGAGGTACTGGCGCTGCCAGAGGGTGGTGCTGTCCAGCTCAAGCTCGCCCCCGGCGTGGTCGGCAGCAACGAGCTGAACATCACGGTCGCCGATCGCGGCGGCGCCGCGCGAGACGTCGCCGAGCTCACCGTCAAGGCGAGCCTGCCAGGCCGTGACCTCGGCCCCTTCGACGTCCACGTGATCGACCACGGAGCCCACTTCGTCGGGCACATCACGCTGCCGTTCCCGGACGAATGGCGTTTCGACCTGACCGTGCGCACCTCGGAGCTCGACGCGTACGTCGTGTCCACAACCATGTCCGTCGGCGCCGCCCGGAGCTGACCACAACAGAGAATGGAGTACCCGTGTCCCGTTGGAAGTCCCGCTTGAGTGCCGTCCTCGCCGGCGCCGCCGCGTTGGCCGTGCTCGGCGCTGTTCCGGCCGCTGCCCATGTCACCGTGAATCCCGATACCGCTGAGAAGGGTGACTACGCCAAGCTCACGTTCCGGGTCCCGACCGAACGCGACAACGCCAGCACCACCAAGCTGGAGGTCACCTTGCCGGAAGAGCATCCGCTGTCGTCTGTCAGCGTCAAACCGCACCCGGGCTGGGACTACGAGATTGCGACGGAGAAGCTCGACCAACCGGTCGACCAAGGCGAGGGACGTGAGCCGCTCACCGAGGCCGTGCGGACCATCACCTGGACCGCCGACGACAAGGCGGCGGCGATCGAGCCCGGCGAGTTCGACGAGTTCGACGTCAGCGTCGGACCGCTCCCGGAGAACGCCGACCAGATGATCTTCAAGGCGGTCCAGACCTATGACAGCGGCGAGGTCGTCCGCTGGATCGAGATCTCGGGCGAGGGCGCCGAGGAACCGGAACACCCTGCACCGATCCTGAAGCTCACCGCCGCCGCCAGCGAACAGCAGGCGGCCGCCCCCGCAGCAGCGGAGATCGAGACCGACACCGACCAGTCGGCGTCGGTGACAACCGCGCTGGTGCTGTCGATCATCGCGGTGGTGCTCGGCGGCGCCGCACTGATCACCGGGCTGCTGGCGCGGCGGCGCTCCTGACGACAAGGACACGCTGATGACAGGCGGCCGGTGATGGCCGCTCAGCCAACGCCGCCGGTTACGCGCTCGCCGACCACGTCGTTCTCGGCGACGACATCACCATCGGCCGCCCCCACACCGACAAGCCGCTGCCCGGCCCGGCGAACCCTGTATCGGTCGACGGATACGAGCTGCACCTCGCTGGCGCGCTCACCGCGGGCCAACCCACCACGTTCAGGGTCCGCACCCGCCACCGTCCACGTGTCCTGAAGAAGATCTGATCGTTGAAAACCGAAGAAACCGGTCATAACCTGATCGATACCCCATCGGCCGTGCCCGCTGCCTATCGGGCGCACGACACTGGAGGATCCCTTACGATGCGTCTCCGCCCCGTCATCGTCACCACAGCTTTGGCCGCCTTCGCTTGGACGGCCACTGCGGCCCCCGCCCTGGCGACCCACACCCACGTCGTCCAGCTGGGCAACGGCCAATGCGTCATCCTCGCTGAGAACGGCAACGAGAAGTACGTCCGCCTGCCCCACGCCGACGAGTTCGACGAGAATCGGCAACACCCGATCCACGTCAAGGTCCACCTCGGCAAGCCAGGAACCCGCAACGGCGAAGACGTCATCTTCGTGAAGGGCTCCGGAGGCGACATCGAGAACTGCGAGAGCTACGCCAACGAGTAACCAGCCGCGAGCATCGCGCGGTCACTGGTGGGTAACATCCCTGATACGCCGGTCACGTCCTGACGACTGCCGCGACTAAATCGTGACAGGGCAGCTGTCACGGTTCTATTGATCACCCCATCAGGTGAAGCTAAAGTTTCCTCCGTGCCCGCCGAGACCACCGACGACGCCGACATCACGGCCTTCGCGCTGGCCGCACGCGACGGTGACCGGGGCGCGACCGAACGGCTCATTACCACAACCCAGCGCGACGTATGGCGCTTCCTGGCACACCTCGACAGCCCCGCCACGGCAGACGACCTGACCCAAGAAACCTACCTGCGAGCATTGCGCAGCCTGCACACGTTCTCTGCGCGCTCGTCGGCACGCACGTGGCTGCTCGCCATCGCCCGCCGCGTCGTCGTCGACCAGATCCGCCGCAGTCAGGCGCGTCCCCGACAGGCCGCGCTCGCGGACTGGCACACCACCGCCGAACGGTCCCAACCAGCCGGGCTGCCCGGCTTCGACGAGGGCATCGCACTCGCCGACCTGCTCGCCTACCTGGAGCCCGACCGCCGCGAGGCGTTCGTCGTCGTTACTGCTACCGCCACAAGCGACGCCCACCGCAACGACAGTTATTGCGCTCGCACTACAAACCAGTGTCACCAGCTTTCTCATCGATGATGTTCGCATCAGATCCCGCCTTCCTCGGAGGATCGGTCCGTCTTAAAT
>WHUD01000099.1:0-258 GCA_009377385.1 Actinophytocola sp. | reverse complement strand
CCCGCGACGACCTGATCAACCTCATCGCCGAATCCGAAGACCCCGGCGGGAGCCGCGCCTCCACCGGCTGAGGCACCGTGACACGGCGAGTCCCTACCTGGGCTTGACCCGGCAGTGGGCCGCACGACTTGGCGCGTACTTCCCGATCACGGCTGGGCGCAATGCACTCACCGAACGTCTCGCCCGATACACCTAGTCCAGCCGAGCTGCCAGCACCGCAAACAGTGCCGGCAGCTCAGTAGCCAGGTCCCGCGAGCA
>WHUD01000098.1 GCA_009377385.1 Actinophytocola sp. | reverse complement strand
GCCGACGTGGCCGCCGTCGATGTGATCAGCGAGCAGGTCGAGGATGGTGCGTTCGACCGTGGTGACCGGGAGTCCGTCGATGACCGTAACCTCGCTGGGGGTCAGGGCAGCGCGGCGTAGTCGCACCTGTGGATCGCGAGTGGTTCTGCGGCGAGGAACGGTAATCTCCACTCCGTCGGTGGGTAGATCTCCCAGGCCGTGGATCTTGGCTGCTGTGCGGTGGGAGAGGACGCCACCGTCGGAATCCAGTGGCCCCCGCTGCCAGGCCGGGCGCCGGGGTTCCAGGCGAAGCCAGGCTGCGCGTTCCTCGATGTGCGTGGGAGTTGCTGCGGGCACCATATACACGGTCCGCGCCGGCGACTCGAGCAGGCCCGCGTCCACCAGTCGCACTAGCGTGGTTCGGTTCACCCCCGCGGCTGTGGCTTGCGCTGTCGTGAGCATGCCCCACTGGTCGGCGGCGTGATCGCTGACGACTCGAATCGCTTCGGCAAGCCTCATGCAGCAGATGCTACATCGTATCGGCAGCGTTTGCTACACCGGGAATGTAGCAAACGCTGCTTAGAGAAGGTCGTCTTCGACTACATCGGGCGAGTCATGCCGGGTTAGGGCGTGTCTCCCAATGCGCGCAGTCAGACGCAGGCGGTGGCGAGCATGATGCCGCCGCGGAAGGTGTGGTCAAGTGTGCGTCGTGTCGCACAGCCCCAAATAACAACAGCCGAACCCTCAATCGTAGGTTCGGCTGTCGCCGATGTCCTGAGACATCAAAACGCGCCCTCGGCAGGATTCGAACCTGCGACACCCGCCTCCGGAGGGCGGTGCTCTATCCACTGAGCTACGAGGGCTCACCGGCTTTCCGGTGCGTCCTGCGAAAGCCTATCGCATGCCGTCTTCACCAGTCGCACTGAGGGTCACGGCGTTACCGTGCGAGGTGGGACACACCACGTCGTCGGTCAGTTGCACGTATGCATACTTCGCAATACGTTGGCCGATAGGGGACGACACGGGAGGTCTAGTGGCACATCAGCACGGCCCGTCGGTGGAGCCGGCGAGCGCGTCCGGCCGCTACGTCAGACACCTTGCCGCCGCGTTCGCCATCGGATTCAGCTTCATGGTGCTGGAGTTCGTCGTCGGCTTTCTGACCGACTCGCTGGCTGTGCTGTCCGACGCGGCGCACATGCTCACCGACGTCTTCGGCATCGGCGTCGCCCTGCTGGCGATCGTGCTCGCCAAGCGCACCACGCCGACATCGACAAGGACGTTCGGCATGTACCGGGGCGAGGTGTTCTCCGCGCTGATCAACGCCGTGCTGCTGTTCGGGGTCGCAGGGTTCGTGCTGGTCGAGGCCATAGGCCGGTTCCAGGACCCGCCCGAGGTGCCCGGAATGCCCGTGCTGCTGGTCGCCCTGGCTGGAATGGCGGCCAACGCCGTCGCGTTCGTGTTGCTGCGCACGGGCGCGAAGGAAAGCCTCAACCTGCGCGGCGCCTACCTCGAAGTCCTCGCGGACCTCGTCGCGTCGTTCGGCGTGCTGATCAGCGGCGCCGTCACGCTGCTCACCGGCTGGCGCTACGCCGACCCGATCGTCGGCGTCGGGATCGCGCTGTTCGTGCTGCCGAGGGCGATCACGCTGGCTCGGCGGTCGCTGCGCATCCTGCTGCAACACGCCCCGGAGCGCATCGACGTCGACGAGGTCGCCACCAAACTGGAAGCCATCTGCGGCGTCACCGACGTCCACGATCTGCATGTCTGGACGCTGACCTCGGGTATGGAGGTCGCATCGGCGCACATCGCCGTCGAGCAGAACGCCCACGGCACCGGCGTGCTGCGCGCCGCGCAGCGGGTGCTCGCCGACGACTACCACATCGAGCACGCGACGCTGCAGATCGAGAGCCGCGACGCCGCGCGCCGCTGCGACCACCTCACCTGGTGACGTCGGCGAGTCGGCGTCCGTTTCACCCGGCACGCTGGCCGCGCTCGCTCTAAGGTCACTGCAACACGATCGGCCCGGCCGCAAGTCTTGTTTTCGTGCACGTCTGCACGTAACTTGCACCACAAAACGTTCGTTATGTCGGTGCCGGCCGATCGAGGGGCCGCCAGGTGAGGACCGGAGGGATGGATGACGGCTGTCGTTGAGCCGGGCTCGGCACCGCCCCGGCGGCAGCGCCCGCCCCGCAAGCAACGCAAGCACCGCCCCGTCTCGCCCAGCGTCCGCGAGCTCGGCGAGCTTGTCGGCTTCGCGGCCGACACCGTCGTCGCGATCTGGACGTCGATCACCCGTCGCAAGTTCTCCTGGAAAGAGTTCCTGATCCAGCTGCAGTTCCTCGCCTCGGTGTGCTCGATCCCGGCGATCCTGGTGATGATCCCGTTCGGCGTGGTCGTCGGCGTCATCGTCGGCTCGCTGGCCTCCAACGTCGGCGCGGAGAACTACAGCGGCGCCGTCGTCGCGTTCCTCATCGTCGGGCAGGCCGCGCCGCTGGTCTCGGCGCTGATGATCGCGGGTGTCGGCGGCTCCGCCATGACCGCCGACCTCGGCGCCCGCAAGATCCGCGACGAGGTGGACGCACTCGAAGTCATGGGCATCTCGGTGCTGGAACGCCTCGTCGTGCCCCGGATCTTCGCCGCCGTCGTCGTCACCATGCTGCTCACCAGCCTGGTCATGGCGCTCGGCATCGGCGCCAGCTTCCTGTTCCAGGTCACCGCGATGGACGTCACGGCCGGCAGCTTCCTCGACACCATGACCGACTTCGCCTCGCTCAACGACTTCATCGTCGCCCAGATCAAGGCAGTCCTGTTTGGACTGACCGCGTCGGTCGCCTGCTGTGCCAAGGGGCTCACCGCCAAGGGCGGACCGGGCGGTGTCGGCAACGCCGTCAACGAGGCCGTCGTGATGGCGTTCATCTTCGTGTTCTTCGTGAACGTCGGAGTCGGCGAGGTGTACGCCCTGCTGCTGCCGCCGGGAGGTGTCTGACATGGCCGTCCCCGGCATCCGGCGCATCGGCACGAGCCTCGCGCGACCAGCGGACGCGGTCGGCTCCCGGCTCGCCGAGGTCGGCAACCACCTCGTGTTCTACGCGCGCGTCATCGGCTACATCCCGATGACGATCACGAGGTACTGGAACCACATCGTCCGCCTGATCGCGGAGATCAGCTTCGGCACCGCCACCATCCTCGCTGCGGGCGGCACCGTCGGCGTCGTCTTCGCGATGTCGTTCGTGTCCGGCGCACAGGTCGGGCTGGAAGGCTTCCGCGGCCTCGACCTGGTCGGGCTCGCTCCGCTGTCCGGCGCGGTCTCCGGCCTGGTCAACACCCGCGAGTTGGCTCCCGTCGTGGCGGGCATCGCGCTCGCCGCGAAGGTGGGTACCGGCTTCACCGCCCAGCTCGGCGCCATGCGCATCTCCGACGAGATCGACGCGCTCGAAACCATGTCGGTGAAGTCGCTGCCGTTCCTGGTCACCACCCGCATGGTCGCGGCGTTCCTCACCGTGATCCCGCTCTACCTGGTCGGGCTGTTCGCCGCCTACGCCTCCACGCGGTTCATCGTGGTCAACGTCAACGGCCAGTCGTCCGGCAACTACGACCGCTGGTTCGAGCTGATGCTCCCTACCCAGGACGTCTTTTTATCCCTGGTCAAGGCGTTGATCCTGGCCATGGTCGTGACGATGATCCATTGCTACTACGGCTACAACGCCAGCGGCGGGCCGGAAGGCGTCGGCAGGGCGGCCGGTCGCGCGCTGCGCACCAGCATCGTGATGATCATGATCGTCGACATCCTGCTGACGTTCGCGTTCTGGGGCGTGTTCATGGAGCTGCCCGGCCTCGGGGGTGAGGCATGAAGCGCTCCGGACCGAAGCCACCGCCGAGCAAGCTCGCGCTCGCCACCAGGGGTGCGGTCGCGTGCCTGCTGGTGATCGCCGTGATGGTCTACATCACCATCGCCAGCACGGGCGCGTTCTCCGGCTACCCCGAGATCACGGCGTCCGTGCCTGCCAGCAACGTCGGCATCAGCGAGCAGGCCCCGGTGGAGTACCAGGGCGTCGTCGTCGGCAAGGTCATCCGCGTCGAGACTCGGGAGACCACCGCGAACGTCACCATGCGCATCTACGACCGGCAGGCCGACGCGATCTCGGAGCGTTCGCAGGTGCGGGTGCTGCCGCGCACGCTGTTCGGCGACCAGTACGTCCAGCTCATCCCGCCACCCGACGGCGAGGCGGGGGAGCCGATCTCCGACGGCGACACCCTCATGCCCGACACGTCGACCAAGACCGTGCAGCTCTACGAGGCCTACGTGCGGCTCACCGAACTGCTCGACCGGATCGAGCCGGAACAGATCGCCACAGCGCTGCATGCCATGGCGCAACTGCTTGACGGCAGGGGCGAGAAGTTCGGTCGCATGATCGACCAGCTGTATGAGCTCACCGGCGACGTCCCCGACCTGCTCGACCTCGTCGACGACGGCGCGACGACAACGGCGACGCTCAGCGACCAGCTCGCCAAAGCCGCCCCGCACGGCATCAAGGCGATGCGCGACGCGATCGCGCTTTCCGAACTCGTCGTCTCCGAGCAAGACACCCTCGCGGGCGCGCTCACCGGCGGTATCGCGCTGAGCGACGAGAGCACGCGGTTCCTCGCCGACAACACCGACCGGTTCATCGAGCTGCTGCATGCCTCAGGGCCCGTCGTCGACGCGCTCGCCCGCCACCCGCGCGGCGTGCCGGATTCCGTGCGCAACGCCCGCACCCTGCTCGAAGCCGGGATCCCCACGTTCCAAACCGGACCGTGGTTCCGGATCAGGGCCAACCTCACCAGCAAGGAGCCCTATCCGTACACCCGGGAGGACTGCCCCCGCTACGGCAGCCAGGAAGGCCAGAACTGCCCCTCCGGCTCGCAGCGGACGTCGTACGGCGGCACCGCGGGCCCGGTCGGCAGCGAGCAGGAGACCCGCACGCTCACCGAACTGCTGCGCGCCGCACCCGGCGGGCAGGGCGAGCAGGCCGACGGCATGGTCGGCGTGCTGCTCGGCCCGCTGGTGCGTGGCAAGGCGGTGGTGGTCCCGTGAACCGCGAGTCCATGACGTCCACAGTGGTCAAGCTCGGCATCTTCCTGCTGGTGACCGGGCTGTGCACGCTGCTCGTCGGCAACACGCTCTACCGTCCGCTCGGCCAGTCGACCACGACATACCGCGCCGCGTTCACCGACGTCGTCGGGCTCAAGCAGGGCAGCGACGTCCGCATCGCGGGGGTGCGGGTCGGCAGGGTCAACGGCCTGGAACTGACCGGCAACCACGCCACCGTCACGTTCGAGGTCACCGACGACCAGACGTTGCCCGCCGACGTCGAAGCCCACGTCCGCTACGCCGACCTGCTCGGCGCCCGCTACATCGCCCTCCAGCCGGGCCCCGGCGTCCCCGGCGAGCTGGCTGAGGACGCGCTGATCCCGCTGGCCCGCACCCAGCCCGCCGTCGACCTCACCGAGCTGTTCAACGGCTTCCAGCCGGTGTTCAACACGCTGGAACCGCGCGAGGTCAACACGCTGGCGCGGCACCTCGTCGCCGTGTTCCAGGGGCAAGGTGGCACCATCGACAGCCTGCTCACCCACGTCGTCGCGCTGACAACCAGCGTCGCCGACCAGGACAAGCTCATCGGCAAGGTGCTCGCCAACCTCAACCGGGTCACCGACTTCGCGCTGCGCAACGAACCCGACTTCACGCGGCTGGTGGACAGCCTCGCCGCGCTCACCGATCGGATGGCGTCCAGCAGGAAGCAGATCGGCACCGTCATCGACGCGTCAAGCGAGCTGGCGCGCGGGCTGTCCGGGATGGTCAGTGACCTCCGGCCGTCGCTGGACGCCGACCTGCGCTCGCTGGACCGGTTCGCGGGCACGCTGGCGAAGAACTCCGACGAGTTCGCCAGTACGATGCGGGCCGCGCCGGAGCTGTTCACCTCGGTCAACCGCGTCGCGGAGTACGGCGCCTGGGTGAACGTCTACCTCTGCAATCTGATCATCGAATCCGGCGCGCCGATCCTCGGCGACATCGACACCAGCGCGGGACCGCATTCGGAGGTGTGCCAGGCATGAGGGTGCCCTTCCGGGAACGCGACCCGAGAACGCTCGCGATCGTCGGCACGCTGGTCGTCGCGCTCGTCGTCGCATCGGCGCTGCTGCTGCCGCAGGCGGTGTTCTACGCCCGCACCACCAACTACTCCGCCGAGTTCGCCAACGCGGCGGGGCTGCGCACCGGCGACCCGGTCTACATCGCCGGTGTGCCGTCCGGCCGGGTCAGCACGATCGAGCTGGCTGGCACGCACGCGCTGGTCAGCTTCCGCATGGAATCCGACCGTTCGCTGGGCGACCTGACCACGGCGGGCATCAAGATCCAGACCGTGCTCGGCAAGCGCTACCTCGACCTCGTCCCGCGCGGCGGTGGCGAACTCGACCAGGACACCCCGATCCCACAGGCGCGCACCTCGGTGCCGTTCTCGCTGGACGACCTGTCCCGCTCGGCCGCGAAGGCCACCGAGGAGATCGACCTCGACGCGCTGCGCGGGCTGCTGGACACCCTGGAGCAGGACTCGCCCAACCCGCAGCTCGCCGGGCAGGCGTTAGACGGTGTCGCCCGCGCCAGCAAGGTGTTCGTCAAGCACGGCGCGGCGTTCCAGCGGCTTGTCGACGGCGCCGAGCGCGTCACGTCCGGCCTGCTGAAGCAGAAGGACACGCTGGTCGCGCTGCTCGGCGACGCCGACCTGATCGCAGCGACGTTGTCCCGCAGGTCCGAGGCGATCGGCATGCTGATCAACGACATCGCCGCGCTGAGCAGGCAGTTGGAGTCCTTCCTTGACACCAACCGGCCGCACATCGAGTCGCTGCTCGCCCGGCTCGACACGATCACGAAGACGCTTCAGAAGACGCAGCGGGACTTCAACGCCACGCTCACCCAGTTCGCGCCCGCGTCCCGCTACATCGCCAACACCTTCGGCCACGGGCCGTGGGGCGACGTCGTCGGGCCTGCCGCGATCGTGCCGGACAACGTGCTGTGCCTGACCGGAGTCGTGCGGGGGTGCTCATGACCACCGTCCCGCGCAGGGTGCTCGCCGCGTTCGTCGTCGTGACGCTGGCCGCAGCAGGGCTCTACCTCTGGGTGCGCCCGCAGCCCAGCCTCACAGTGCACGCGCTGTTCGCGCAGGCCGACGGCATGTTCGTCGGCAGCAACGTCGCCGTCCTCGGCGTCAACGTCGGCACCGTGGAGCGGCTGGAGCCACGCGGCGACCACGTGCGGGTCACCATGTCGCTGCCGGCCGACACCGAAATCCCGGCCAGCGCGGACGCCTGGGTGATGTCGCCGAACGTCGTGTCCGACCAGTACATCGAGCTGACCCCGCCGTACCAGGGCGGGCCGATGCTGGACGACGGCGCGGTGATCGGGCTCGACAGCACCCACTCGCCGATCAAGTGGGACACGCTGGTCAAGTCGGTCAACGAGCTGCTGAAGACGTTCGGTCCACAGGGCGCGAACTCCGACGGCTCGCTCGGCAGGGTGCTGGACAACGCCGCGACGCTGCTCGACGGCAGGGGCGAGCAACTGCGGGAGGCGATCCGCAACCTGTCGCAGGCCACCGACGTCATCGGCGGGTCGATGCCCGACGTCAAGCGACTGTTGCGCAGCCTGGACAAGCTGGTCGCCGTGCTGGCTGAGAACCGGTCCACAGTGGACTCGCTGACGACGTCGATCGACGACGTCGCTGGCGAGTTCGCCCGGCAGGAGAACGAGATCGCCAACGCCATCGGCTCGCTGTCCTCCGTGCTCACCGAGGTGGGCGGGCTGGTCAAGCGGCACGGCGCAGCGATGTCGGACAACGTCGACCGGCTCGCGAAGGCGTCGGTGGAGCTGGCCAAGCACCAGCGGCAGCTCGTCGAGATCATGGACACCTTCCCGCTCGCCGCTGAGAACATCACCCGCGCCGTCACCGACGACGGCAAGCTGCGCATCCGGCTCGACATGACCACCAACCTGTCGCAGTTCGAGTGGGGCCAGCGGCTGTGCGACGAGGTCGCGCTCTGGCTGTGCGAGGGCAGGGGCATCTACAACCCGATCCAGCTGCCCCCGACGCTGCCGCCCACCCTGCTGGGAGGTGGTAGCTGATGCGCCTGCTCACCGTGCTGCTTGCGCCGCTGATGCTCGCCGGGTGCGGGTTCAGCCTGCAGAACGCCCCCGTCGGCAGGGACGTCGAAGGGCCGTCGTACCGGATCACCGCCGAGTTCGCCGACGCCACCGGGCTGCCTCTCGGCGGCAAGGTCCGCATTGGCCCTGCCACCGTCGGGAGGGTGGAGTCCAAGACGGCGAGGGACTTCGTGGCTCACGTCGTCATCGTGATGCGCCAGGACGTCGAACTCCCGCGCGGCACGACGGCGGGCCTTGAGCTGAGCACGGCGCTCGGCGACCAGTACGTCGCGCTGCACCCGCCACGCTCGGACGACGGCGTGTTGATCGGCGACGGCGGCCGGATTCCGCTCGCCGACACCAAGCAGAGCCCGAGCATCGAGGACACCATGGCGCTGCTCGGCAACGTGCTCAACAACAGCGACATCGAGCAGGCCCGCACCATCGTCACCGAGCTGAACACCATGCTCGACGGCCGCGACGACACCGCCCGCGCACTGCTCGGCCGCCTCGACACCGTGCTCGGCGCGATCGAACGGCGCACCGGCGACTTCACCCGTACGCTGCGTTCGCTCAACCGGCTGGGCAGCACCGTGTCGGACAACCGCGCGGTGCTGGGGAGGGCGTTGCGGACGATCCGGCCCGCCGTCGACGCGGTGCGCCGCCAGTACGGCGACGTCGAACGGCTGATGGGCAGCGTGACGGAGCTGTCCGGGGAGGTGAACACGGCGCTGCGCACCACCCGCGCCACCATGACGCGTCAGGTGCGTCAGCTCGTGCCTGTGCTGCGGGAGCTGGCCGCCGTCAAGGGCGACCTCGGCGCGACGTTGCGGCAGTTCAAGACGTTCGAGCGGGTGTTCAGCCGCGCCGCGCCTGGCGACTACCTCAACCTGTACGGGCTCGCCAACGTGCCGCAGAGCGTGACCGGCGTGCTCACTGGGCTGGGTGATTTCGTGCCCGGCGGTGGCTCCTCGGCCACCGGCGCCGGCGCCATGGAGCGGCTGCTGCGGAAGGGGGCGCGCTGATGGCACGGCTCAAACAACCGCTTCCGCTGGGACAGATCGCGCTGTTCCTGGTGATCGCGCTGGTCAGCACCGCGTACGTCGCGGTCAACGCGGTCGGCGTCGACGTCGTGGCGCCGCGCAACCACTACACCGTGCTGATGGACGACGCCGGTGGCCTCACGCCGAAATCGCCGGTCACCTATCGGGGTGTCACGGTCGGCGACGTCGAGGACGTCGTCGCGCTACCGGGTGACGAGGGCGTGCGGGTGGAGCTTGCCGTGCTCGCCGACGTCAAGGTGCCGACCGACACCGAGATCGTCGTCGCGCAGGACACCCCGGTGGCGCTCAAGCACATCGACCTCCGCCCGCCAGACCAGGCCGGGCCGTACCTCGCGGACGGGGCCACGGTCGGGCCGAAGCGGACCAGCCGTCCGCTCGCGCTGGAGGAGGTCCTGATCAACCTGATGAAGCTGACCGACTCCATCGACATCGACGACGTCTCGGTGATCGCGAAGGAGCTGTCGGCAGGGCTCTCCGGCACCGCGCCGGAGCTGGAACGCTTGGCGGACAACAGCTTCGCGCTGGTCGACGACCTGGTCGAGTTGAAGCCGACCGCGCGCAGCCTCATCGGCAACGGCCAGAAGTTCCTCGACGCGACCGGTGCGGAATCCGGGCGCTTGCCGCGCATCGCGCGGGCGCTGTCGCGGATCAGCGAGCGGCTGCGCACCGTTGCGCCGGACGGCGTCACGCTGGCGCGGCAGGTGCCGCCGTTGACCGAGCGGCTCGTGCCGTTGCTGCGGGAGACGCAGCCTTCAGTGAGCGTGCTGCTGGCGAACCTGGTGACTCCGGCGCAGATCGTGTCGGCGCGGATTCCGGCGCTGGAGCACGGGTTGATCTTCATCCCGCGCTCGTTCGCTGAGCTGGCGACGATCGGCCACGGCAACACCGCGAACTTCGAGTTCGTGATGACACAGGGGCCGGTGTGCTACTACGACTCGCCGCGCCGGACCCCGCAAGAGACCGGGCCGAAGAAGCCCGCGCTGACGTACCACTGTCCGAGCGAGGTGCCGGTCCGCGGCGCGACCAACGCGCCCCGGCCGGAGGGCGGCGCGCGGCAGCGGCCCGTCGTGACGATGGCCGACCCGACCACCGGCCGCGCCGCCGTGCCCGGCGGCCGGACGGTGCGGCTCGGCAACAACGGCGGCCAGTCCAGCGTGCTCGGTGACGACTCGTGGCAGGCGGTCTATCTACAGGGAGTGCAGCCATGACGATTCGACGGCCATCCCCGGTGCCCCGGGAGGACACGGCGTCCGGAGTGGGGGACACGGCGTCGGGAGTGGGGAACACGGCGTCCGGAGCGGGGGACACGGCGTCGCGGCGGCCCGGGCGGGGGCGGCGCCTGGTGCTCGCGCTCACGCTCGCCGTCGTCGTTCTCCTCGGGGCGGCGGGGACGTTCGGGGTGCTGTGGTGGTCGGAGCGCGGGCAGGACGCCCAGCGCGCCGAGGTGCTGGCGCTTGGTGAGCGGATGGCCGTCGACGTCACGACGTACGACTACCGCAGGATCCAGGAGAACTTCGACCGCGTGGTGGCGCAGTCGACCGAGAACTGGGCCAAGGTGTACCGCGATGAGCGCTCGGAGCAGTTGGCCAAGGTGATCGTCGAGGGCAAAGCGACGTCGGAGGGAACCGTGCGGGAGGCCGGAATCGCCGAACTGACGGAGGACAGGGCGGTGATCGTCGCGTTCGTTGACCAGACCATCACGAACGTCCACACCCCGCAGCCGCGCATCGACCGGAACCGGATGCGGTTGGTGCTGCGTCAGGTCGACGGCGAATGGCTGCTCGACCGCTACGATCTTGCCTGAGCACGGCACCGGGCGCGAGCGCGGCCCGACCGGAACACCGGCTGGAGCGGGGAGCGGTCCTCAGCCCGCCCTTGATGGCACCAACTCGTGCGACTTCTTGGCCGTCAGCGCGACGGCGGCGTCGGCCAGTTTCAGATTGTTCGCGCGGCAATACGAACGCAGGAGCTGGAACGCCTCGTCTACGTCGAGGTTGTAGCGCTCGGACAGTACGCCCTTGGCTTGTTCGATCACGATCCTGCTGTCGAGCGCGCGCTGGAGCTGGTCGCTCAGCGTCTTGTAGTGATCAAGGTTGTCGCGGAGTTCGACTTCGCTGCCAGCCTGCATTTGATCGCCTCCAGGAATGCGCGTGCGCAATAGCGAGGCGAATCACCCCGTACTAGAACGCTTCGTGTGCCGCTCCCCCAGTGCGGTGTACCAGCGATCTTCGCACTACTAGGAGCGGGAAAAAGGGTAAAAGGTCCTTTATTCATCGTACTGGCGCCGACCAGACGAGTCGGGTTCCGCCGCTAGCTGGATTCTCGATGCGCAAAGAGCCGTCCGCCGCACGCGCGCGCTCGTTCAGGTTGTGTAACCCGCTGCGGGCGACCACGTCGGGGATGCCGATACCGTCGTCGGACACCGCGATCGTGAGATCGTCGCCAACCGACACGGTCAGCGACACGGTGTCGGCGCTGGCGTGGCGGACCACGTTGCTGACGGCCTCGCGCACCACGGCCTCGGCGTCTTCGGCGAGGCCGGCGTCGACCACCCCCAGCGGGCCGGACATCCGGACCATGGTGTGCAGTTCGGTGTCGGCCGTGAGTTCGGTGAGCGCATGGCTGAGTCGTTCCCGCAGGCCAGATGAGCCCCCTGGCCCGCCGTGCAGATCGAAGATCGCGGTCCGGATGTCGCGGACGATGTCGTGGAGGTCGTCGACGGTGCCGAGCAGCCTGGTCCGCACCTCGGGGACGCGGACCCTCGGCATGACGCTCTGCAGCGACAGCCCCACCGCGAACAGCCGCTGGATGACGTGGTCGTGCAGCTCGCGGGCGATGCGGTCGCGGTCGGCGAGGACGTCGAGTTCACGCATCTGTCGTTGGCTCTGCGCAAGCTGCACCGCGAAAGCAGCCTGGTCGGCGAATGACGCAGCGACCGTCAGCTGCTGGTCGGTGAACGGCGCCGAGCCGGGGGAACGGGTGGTGACAAGCACACCAGAGACCGACCCCGCTGCCCGCAGGGGCAGCACCATGGCTGGCCCGAACGCCAGTCCGCCGGGATGGAACGTCAGCTCGTCGACTCGCGACGGCGTGCTGGTGCGGAATGCCTCGCCCGACGCGGACTCGAGCACCGGTATCGCGTCGCCGTTCACCTGGTCGGCCGTTTTACCCTCGGTGACCGTGATGAGCAGCTCGCTGACCTCGTAGACCGGTTCCTCCGGGTCCTCCGGCACGGCGAGGAAGGTGTCGTCCGAGCTGGTCAGCTCCCGCGCCCGTCGCGCGATCAGCCACAACACCTGCGACGGCTCGGTGCCGGCCAGCAGCTCGGTGCTGATCTCGGCGTTGGCCTCCAGCCACTCCTGCTGGATCTTGGCGTCCTCGTAGAGCCGGGCGTTCTCGATCGCGATACCAGCCGCCGCGGCGAGTGCCTTGACCACGACCTCGTCGTCCTCGGTGAACGACTTACCGTCCACCTTCTCGGTCAGGTAGAGATTCCCAAACACCGCGTCGCGCACCAGGATCGGCACGCCGAGGAAGCTATGCATCGGCGGATGGTTCGCCGGGAAGCCGACCGAGTCCAGGTGTGTGGAGAGGTCGTCAAGCCGTAACGGCTCCGGCTTCTCGAACAGCACGCCGAGCAGGCCCCTGCCCGCAGGCAGGTTGCCGATCAGCTCGCGCTGGGCGTCGTCGATGCCCTCGTAGACGAACTCGGTCAGCACGCCGTCATGACCCCTGACGCCGATCGCGCCGTACTTGGCCTCCACCAGCGTGGTCGCCGCCTGCACGATGCGACGCAGGGTCGCGTCGAGTTCCAGACCCGACGATACAGCGAGGACGGCCTGCAACAGGCCGTCCATCTGGTCGCGGGCGCCGATCATGCGTTCAATGCGTTCCTGCACACCCGCGAGCAATTCCCGCAGCCTCAGCTGCGACAGCGTTTCGCGGATCTGCGGTTCGCGATATTGCGGTTCGCGGTAGTCGTGACCCGGCACGTCTGTGTTCATTGCATTTACTCTCGCATTACCGGACCGGATTCGCTAGGCCTAGAATGGCCGGGCTATCCACGGACCGGACGGCGTCACTCAACCAGCCTACGGACCCATTCTCACCTGTTTCGTTGCTGATCCCGTAGTTTCGTAGCCAGCACGGCCACCTGGGTGCGCCGCGCCATGCCGAGTTTCGTCAGCAGTCGCGAGACGTAGTTCTTCACGGTCTTCTCCGCGAGAAACATGCGCTCGGCGATCTGCCGGTTCGTCAGCCCTTCCCCGATGAGTTCGAGCAGCGTCCGCTCGCGTTCGGTGAGTGAGGCGAGCGGGCCCTTGTCGGTCGCATCGGCGCGCAGCTTCGACATCAGGGCTGCCGCGGCGCGGTTGTCAAGCAGCGACCGGCCGCTTGCGACCTCCCGCACCGCCTCGATGAGGTCCATGCCCTTGATGTCCTTGATGACGTAGCCACCAGCGCCGGCCAGGATGGCGTCCAGCATCGCTTGCTCGTCGGTGAACGACGTCAGGACGAGGCAGTTCAGCTCAGGCATGGCCGAGCGCAGGTCGCGGCACAGCTCGACGCCGTTGCCGTCGGGAAGCCGCACGTCGAGCACCGCGACGTGCGGCTTCAGCGCGGGGATCCTCGCCATGGCCTGCGACACCGTGGACACCTCCCCGACCACCGTCAGTTCGGGGTCGGCTTCCAGGAGGTCGGCGACCCCTTTGCGCACCACTTCGTGGTCGTCGACGAGAAATACTTCGATCATGCGCATCCTTCCGCGCGTAGTCCTCAACATACGCCCAGCCGCTCTCGCCGCACCAGACTGGCGCACCACCTACCGTGCCCGTTCTGGTGCCTGGAGATCATGCGACATCGGACCCCGTCCACCCGGCCATTGGACCTTGCTACCCCCATTCGGTGCGCGGCATGGTCGTGGTGGAACCACAGCTCGGTAAGGAATGGCGATGCTGATGGCCGAGACCGCGGACGGTCGCACGATCGTGGTGGGGATCGATGGATCGACGTCCGCGCTCGCGGCCGCGACCTGGGCCGCACGCGAAACGGCACTGCGGGGGACGTCGTTGCTGCTGGTGCACGCCTGTCACGCGCCAGCGGTCAACCCGCGCACCCCGGTCTCGCTGCCGCGTGGCTACGCCGACGCGCTGCGGGAGTACGGCGACGACTGGCTCCGCGACGCCGAACTCGCCGTGGCCGATGCCGAGCCGGACATCGACGTGCACACCGCGAACGAGAACGGGCACGCCGCTGAAGTGCTGATCAACGCGGCGGCGTCGGCGCAGCTCGTCGTGCTCGGCACGCAGGGACTCGGCGGGGGTGCGGACGCTGCTGGCCGAGGTGGCGCAGGCGCAGCTGTTCGTGGTCGGCTGCGCGGGGCAGGGGTGCCATGGCCGGACTCGGGCTTGGGTCGGTCAGCCAGGGCCTGCTCCACCACGCCGACCGCCCGGTCGCCATCGTCCCCACTGAGCCATAGGGGACGCAGCCGTCGGGTGGCGGCCGGCCCCAGCGCGTCGTGTCCCCCGTTCGGGACGCCGTGTTCCCCACCGGTGACGTCGTGTTCCGCTCTCGTGACACCGTGTCCCTCGTTCTCGACGTCGTGTTCAACGCTGCGGACGCCGTGTTCGTCGCCGGGGACGTCGTGTTCAGCGGCCACGACGTCATGTCGGCGGCTGAGGATGGCGCGCTGCGCGCTCGTGCTGCGCAGGTCCGCAGGGCGTCCGTCTGCCAGTCGAACTCGACGTCCGGAATGACAGGACACGGCGTCCTGGGCGGGGAACATGGCGTCGGCAACGGGGGACACGGCGCCCGGAGTGGGGGACACGGCGCACCGGGCGCCCACCGCGCCGGGCCCCCGGCACTCAGCGCAGGTCGATCACTGCGGGGCCCGCCGAGTCGGCGTAGAGCTCGTCGATCTCGCTGCCGTACTTCTCCGCGATCGGCTTCCGCTTGAGCTTCATGGTCGGCGTCATCTCCTCGCCGCCCGGCTCCCAGATCTGCGGCAGGATGCGGAACCGCTTGATCTGCTCCACCCTGGACAGCTTGGCGTTGCCCTCCTTGACCGCCTGCATGACGAGGTCGCGCACCGCCGCGTTCTCGGCGACGGCGGCGGGCGAGGTGTCGCCGAGCCCGAGGGACTCCCGCCGCGCCTCGATCACCTCGGGGTCGAGCACGATCAGCGCCGACACGTAAGGCTTGTTGTCACCAAGCGCGACCACCTGGCTGATCAGCGGGCTGACCGCCTTCATCGCGTTTTCGATGTTGGTCGGTGACATGTTCTTGCCCGCTTCGTTGATGATCAGTTCCTTCTTGCGGTCGATGATCTTCACGAAGCCGTTGGCGTCGATCTCGGCGATGTCGCCGGTGTGTAGCCAGCCGTCCGAGTCGATGGTCTCCGCCGTCTTCTCCGGCTGCTTGCGGTAGCCGCGCATCACGACGGGTCCGCGCACCAGCAGCTCGCCGTCCTCGGCCAGCTTCAGCTCGGCGCCGGTGACGGCCTTACCGACCGAGCCGACCTTCATGTCCGTCGGGGACGTCGCGGTGGTGGCGCCGGTCGTCTCCGACATGCCCCACACCTCGTACACCGGGATACCGAGGCCGTGGAAGAACTCGAGCACCGACGGCGGAATCGCGGCGGCACCGGACGCCGACCAGCGCAGCCGGTCGAGGCCGAGCGCCTCCCGCAGCTTCGACAGCACCAGCGCGTCGGCGATCTTGTGCTTCGCGGCGAGCAGCCCGGTCGCCTGCTGACCGGACAGCCGCAGCCGCGCCTCCTGGGTACCGACGTCGATGGCCCAGTAGGCCAGCTTCTGCTTCACTCCGGTGGCCTCGGTGGCCAGCTTGCTCTCGATCCCCGCCTTGATCTTCTGCCACACCCTCGGCACGGCGAACCAGATCGTCGGGCGCGAGTCCGGTAGCGCCTGCGCGACCGCGCGCGGGTCCGCGACCAGCGTGAGCTGCATGCCGCGCATGATGCAGGCGTAGTGGCTCGCCACCCGGTCGGCGATGTGTGCGTGCGGCAGGTACGACGTCGATGCGTCGTCCGGGCCGACCTCTAGCAGCGGGATGAGCGCGTTGACCTCGGCCACGATGTTGCGGTGGGTGACCTCGACGCCCTTCGGCGGGCCGGTGGTGCCCGAGGTGTAGATCAGGGTGGCGACGTCGTCCGGCTCAACCGCTTGCCACGCGGCGTCGAAGTCGAAGTCGTCCTTGCCGGACGTCTCCAGGTCCGCGAGCGAGGTGGTGCCCTCGTGGGCGCCGTCCACCGTGACGGTGTGCTCGACATGGCTCTCCGCGCCCTTGACCTGCGGCAAGAAGCTCTCCTGCGTGATAACGACCTTGTTCTCGGCGTTCGAGAACAGGTACGAGATCTGGTCCGCCGAGCTGGTGTTGTAGATCGAGAACGGGATCGCGCCAAGGTGCAGCGCCGCGGTGTCGACCAGGTTGAACTCCGGCCGGTTGGTCAGCATGATGCCGATGGTGTCGCCGCGCTTGACGCCGAGTGCCGCCAGGCCGGCCGCGATCTTGCGTACGCGATCGGCGTACTGCTTCCAGGTGATTTCCTGCTCCCCGTTCGGGGTGCGCAGGGCCACGGCGTCCGGGCGCATCGCGGCGGTCTTCTGAAACCCTTCACACAGCGTCGTAACGGATCCGCCCGCAGGGTGCGGGCATGTCATCACGTCAGCTTTGGTCATCTTCGACCTCCAGGCGGTCGCTGTCTGGATGCGTGTGCACCAGCAGCGGTTGGCTCGTTGTCAGGGCAGCGTAGACGCAGCGGCGGCTCCCACCCGTGTGCGCACCAAATCGTGACCTCTTCTGCCGTCCGAATCGATCAACGAGTTGTCGCTACGCTAGATACTAGTTACTTCACCGTAGGCTGTCGTCAGTCCAACGCAAGGAGGTGTGATGGCCAGGCTTAGGACTTGCCGATAAATAAGCGCTTCATTTAGTGGTCCATCCGTCATGATGT
>WHUD01000097.1 GCA_009377385.1 Actinophytocola sp. | reverse complement strand
TGGCGCAACGCGACGCGCTGACCTGCACAACTGCATCGATATGGATATGCCCTTTTAGGTAATACGCTTGATCGCCGAAAGTCAAGCACCTCGCCAACGTGTCCCCGCAGGTCAACAACAGGACCGCGCCCACCACGCCCCGGCAAGATCAAATTAAGGGGGAAACTCCCGCTAGGGACGTCGCGCCGCGAGGACGGCGTCGTACAGCTCCTTCTTGGACACCCCGTGCGCGGCGGCGACATCACCCGCCGCCGTCTTGAGCCGCTCCCCCGCGTCGACCCGCTCGGTGACGGCGTCGACCAGGTCAGCGACGTCCGGCTGCCGCGCGACGGCGCCCGCGACGACGACGGTGATCTCCCCACGCAGGCCGTCGGCGGCACGCTCGGCGAGTTCGGCGAGTGTGCCGCGCAGTACCTGTTCGTACGGCTTCGTCAGCTCCCGGCAGACGGCGGCGCGCCGCTCGCCGCCGAGCACCCTGGCCGCGTCCGCCAGCGTGGCGGCGATCCGGTGCGGTGACTCGAAGAACACCATCGTCCTGGGTTCCGCTGCCAGCGCGGCGAGGAACTTCTCCCGCTCGCCCGGTTTACGGGGCGCGAAGCCGTCGAAGCAGAACCGGTCGGAGGCGAGCCCTGACAGCGCGAGCGCAGTGGTCACCGCGGAAGGCCCCGGCAGGCACGTGACAGGCATTCCGGCGTCCGCGCAGGCGCTGACCAGCGAGAATCCGGGGTCGGACACGCTGGGCATCCCGGCGTCCGTCACCAGCAGCACCGTCTTGCCGTCCCGGATGGCGTCCAGCAGCGCGGGGATGCGCGACGTCTCGACGGCGTCGTAGAAGCTGACAAGGCGTCCGGTGAGGGTGACACCGAGCGCGGCTGCCAGCGCCCGCGTCTTGCGGGTGTCCTCGGCCGCGACGACGTCCGCGCTGCCAAGGGCGTCGACGAGCCTCGGCGATGCGTCGCGGGAGTCGCCAAGCGGCGTCGCGGCCAGCACCAGCCGGCCCCTGTCGTCTGTCGGCGTGTCCACGGAGCCAGCTTCGCACGGGCGCAACACGGCACCCGCACACCGGCCTCACACCATCGGGCCTAGCATTGGAATCCGTGACCACGGTGCTGCCCGACAATGCGCTGACCGTGACGCGCAAACTCCCAGCACGCCCACCCGCGCCGCCGTCCGACGCCGAGGTGACCCTGCTCGGCAAGCCAATGCCGGAGGACCGGCTGCGCGCCTGGATCGTCACCCTCGTCATTACCGGCATCGGCGCCGTGATCCGGCTGTGGAACCTGGGTTTCCCCACCGACAAGGGCACCCCTGTCTTCGACGAGAAACACTACGTCCCGCAGGGGTGGCAGGCGCTGCGCAACGGCGGCTACGAGGACAACTACGGCTACGAGCTGATCGTGCACCCGCCGGTCGCCAAGCAGCTGATCGCGCTAGGCGAGTTGCTGTTCGGCTACAACGGCTGGGGCTGGCGGTTCAGCGCGGCGATCGCGGGCATCCTGATCATCGCCCTTGTCATCCGCATCGCCCGCAGGCTCACCCGATCCACCCTGCTCGGCGCGATCGCCGGACTGCTTGTCATCGCGGACGGCGTCCTGCACCTGCAGTCCAGGATGGGGATGCTGGACATCTTCCTCACGGCGTTCGTGCTCGCGGCGTTCGGTTGCCTCCTCCGCGACCGCGACCAGGTGCGCGAACGGCTCGCAGAAGCGGTGCGTAACGACTGGCTCTCGACGTCGCCGTACGGGCCGAAGCTGGGGTTCCGCTGGTGGCGGTTCGGCGCGGGCGTGCTGATCGGCATCGCCTGCGGCGTGAAGTGGTCCGGCATCTACTACATCGCGGCGTTCCTGCTGCTTGTGCTGCTGCTGGACTACAGCGCCCGCCGCGCGGCTGGCATCGCTCGGCCGCTGCTCGGGGTCCTCGTCAAGGACACGCTGCCAGCTGTGCTGGCGCTTGTCGTGCTCGCGGGAACGGTCTACCTGGGCAGTTGGTGGGCGTGGTTCGCCAGCGAGACCGCCACCGACCGGCACTACCTGGAGATCGCCCAGCCCGATGGCGGCTACTGGGGCTTCCTGCCAAGCTGGCTCGCCGGGGTCATACCGGACAGCCTCACCGCGGTGCTGCCGAACGCGCTCGGCTCACTGGCGCATTACCACGCCAACGTGTTCGACTTCCACGCCAACCTGGCCACCCCGGAGGGCGACCCGCACCCGTGGGAATCGAAGCCATGGACGTGGCCGATGGGTCTGCGTCCGATGCTGTACTACTACGGCTCCGGCGCGGAAGCCGCAGGCTGCGGCCAGGCCGAGTGCGTGCGCGCCACGATGCTGATCGGCACGCCCGCGCTGTGGTGGCTGGCGGTGCCGGTGCTGGCGTGGGGGCTGTGGCGCACGGTGTTCCGCTCGGACTGGCGCTACGGCGTGGTGCTTGTCGGCTACGCGGCGGGGTTCCTGCCGTGGTTCATGAACCTCGACCGGCAGATGTACTACTTCTACGCGACGCCGCTTGCGCCGTTCCTGATGCTCGGGCTGACGCTGGTGCTCGGCCAGCTCATCGGCACCGCCCGCGACGGCGCCGAACGCAGGGGGACGGGGCTGCTTGTCGTCTCGCTCTACATCGGTCTCGTGGTGGCCAACTTCATCTGGCTGTGGCCGATATTGAATGGCGATTCGATCACGACCGCGCGCTGGGAGGCCGAAATGTGGCTGCCGTCGTGGCGGTGACCTCTGCGCGGGGATAGGCTCCCGTCTCGGCGTGGCCGCAGGGGCACGTCAGGAGAAACACCGTCGGGGCGCGGTTGGGCGCCCACCGCTGTAGGTGAAGGAGACGTACGGGTGCGCGCGTTGACCCTGCTCGGCCACCGCCGAGCGCGCAGGGCGCTATGACACGGGCGAGACCATCCAGACAGTGGTCCGCCTTCACGCGGACACTGTTCGGCATGCGAAGGACGCTGCCGACGGCGGGGCATCCCGCCCGCGCCGTCATCATGGGGTTCGCCGCGACGGTGGCGGTCGGCACCGTGCTCCTGATGCTGCCGGTCGCGACGGAGCACGGGCAGTCGACCGACCTGGTCAAGGCGCTGTTCACCGCGACGTCGGCGGTGTGCATCACGGGCCTGATCGTGGTCGACACCGCAGGGCACTGGTCGACGTTCGGTGAGATCACCATCATCGCGCTGATCCAGATCGGCGGCCTCGGCATCATGACCGTGGCGTCGCTGCTTGTGCTGCTGGTCTCGCGGCGGTTCGGGCTGCGGATGCAGCTCAGCGCGCAACGGGAGACCAAGAGCATCGACCTCGGCGAGGTGCGCGACGTCGTCCGCAGGATCGTGCTGATCAGCCTCGCGGTCGAGGTCGTCGTCGCCACGGTGTTCACCATCCGGCTGCTGACCGGCTACGGCTACGACGTCGGCGACGCGCTCTACTCGGGGGTGTTCCACGGCGTCTCGGCGTTCAACAACGCGGGCTTCTCGCTGTACTCCGACAGCATGGAGCGGTTTGCCAGCGACCCGTGGATCTCGCTGTCGGTGATCTTCGCGGTGATCATCGGCGGGCTCGGTTTCCCGGTGCTGTTCGAGCTGGGCCGCAGATTGCGCGGCAAGATCCAGTGGAGCATGCACAGCAAGATCACGCTGCTCACGACGGGTGTGCTGCTCGTCGTCGGGTTCGCCTTCATCACGGTCAATGAGTGGCGGAACCCGGACACGATGGGCGCGCTCGGCGTGCCGGGCAAACTGCTCGCTGGCCTGTTCGCCGCCACGATGCCGCGATCGGCCGGGTTCAACTCGGTGCCGACAGGGGAGCTGGAGTCGTCGACGCTGCTGGTCACCGACGTGCTGATGTTCATTGGCGGCGGCAGCGCGAGCACGGCGGCGGGCATCAAGGTGACGACCTTCGCGTTGCTGGCGTACGTGATCCTGGCGGAGATCCGTGGCGAGCCGACCGTGCACGTCATGGGCAGGCGGCTCGCGGCAACCGTGCAGCGGCAGGCACTGACCGTCGCGCTGCTGAGTGTTGCGCTTGTGATGTTGACCACGATCACCATGCTGTCGGTGTCGGACCACCGGCTCGACGACGTCCTGTTCGAGTCGGTGTCCGCAGTCGGCACGGTCGGGTTGTCCACCGGAATTACCCCCGAGTTGCAGCCCGCGATGCATGTGGTGATGTCGATACTGATGTTCATCGGACGCCTCGGTCCGATCACGCTGGCGACCGCGCTAGCGTTGCGGGACCGGCCACGGCGTTACGAACTACCTGAGGAGCGACCCATCGTTGGCTAGGAACGGATCGAGCGGAAACCGTGCCGTGATCATCGGCCTCGGCCGGTTCGGCGGTTCGCTCGCACTCGAACTCGCGCGGCAGCACACCGACGTGCTCGCCATCGACAGCAGCCCGAAGCTGGTCGACAAGTACGCCGAGGACCTCACCCATGCCGTCGTCGCAGACTCGACGGACGAAGACGCGCTCAAGCAACTCGGTGTGCACCAGTTCCGGCGCGCCGTCGTGGCCATCGGCGCCGACCTGGAGGCCAGCATCCTGACGACGTCAGTGCTGGCCGACTTCGGCATCCCCAACATCTGGGCGAAGGCGCTGTCGCGGCAGCACGCGCGGATACTGGAGCGCGTCGGCGCGCATCACGTGGTGCTGCCGGAGCACGACATGGGTGAGCGGGTCGCGCACCTGGTGATGGGCAGGATGCTCGACTACATCGAGTTCGAGGACGACTACGCCATGGTGAAGACCGTGGCGCCCGCGGAAGCGGTCGGCAGGCCGCTCGCGGAGAGCGAGCTGCGGTCGAAGTACGGCATCACCGTGGTCAGCATCAAGCGGCGCGGCGAGGGCTTCACGTACGCCACGGCGGAGACCGTCGTCCGCAGGGGCGACCTGCTGATCGTGGCGGGGAAGGCGACGGACACGGAGCGGTTCGCCGAGCTGACGTAGGGGCGCCCCACCCTCACTGCCTGGGGATCACCCGCGTCACCGGACCCTCGCGGGACTCCCCGACCCCGGACAGCCAGGTGTTCATCTCCTCGACGACGGCGTTCAGGGTCGGGCGGTTGCGGGGTTCGGCGTCCAGCGCGGCTGTCAGCAGCCGGGCGTGCACGCTGCCGGTCGGCAGCTCCGTCGGTCGCTCCGCGTGGGACGCCGCGAGCAGCGCCGCCATCGGGTTCTCCCGCTCGCCGCGCGGTGGGCGTCCGGTCAGCGCGAAGCTCACGGTCGCGGCGAGCTGCCAGGCGTCCGACGCGGGGCTGGCGAGCGCCCCGTTGGCGATCTCCGGCGCGGTGTAGTCCGGCGTACCGATCATCATGCCGGTGGCAGTCATCTTCGAATCGCCCTTGCTCCGTGCGATGCCGAAGTCGATCAGGTGCGGGATGCCGCGCGGGTCGACGATGACGTTGGACGGCTTGACGTCGCGGTGCAGCACGCCCTTCTCGTGCGCGGCGGCCAGCGCGCTCGCCGTTGTCGACCACAGGCGGGCTGCCGCGACGTCGTCTAACGCGCCGCGCTCGTCGACGGCCTTGGCGAGCGGATCGCCGTCGAGGTACTCCATGACCAGCGCGAGCCCCTCCGGCTGCTCGACAAGGTCGTACACCCGGACGCAGTTGGGGTGGTCGAGGGCGGCGAGCGCACGGGCCTCCCGATGCATCCGCTCCACGGTGTCGCGATCGGGCGCGTGCGCGATCTTGAGCGCGACGGTGCGGTTGAGCTGGGTGTCGTAGGCCTGCCAGACGGTGCCGAAGCCGCCGTGGCCGAGCCTGCGGGTCCGGTGGTAGCGGCTGTCGGACGTCGCAGGGCTGGCCGGCACCGGCGGAGCGGCCATGCCGGACTCCCCCGACGTCGGCGCCACGGCCGTCGGCGGGTACTGCCGAGGAGACGGCTCGACAGGGCGCTGGGGTGGTGCCGCGTCGCGCTGGGCTTTGCGGGCGTCGGCTCTGCGGATGGCGTTCCAGCTCGGCGGGCCGAGCACGGCGATCGGGATCAGCCCGAGCACCGTCACCGGGAGGAACCCGAGCCAGAGGTGGATCGCGGTGTTGGCGTTGACGGTGGCACTGAGCAGCACCAGCCCGACGAACGGCACCCAGAAGAGCCGGGAGAGCCAGCCGGGGCCACGGCGGAACGCGAGCTTGCCCTGCAGCATCACGAAGATCAGCGCCAGGACCGGCAGACCGACCAGCGTGCCGAGGTAGAAACCGTAGGCGAGTTCGTTGCCGCCGGGGTAGAACAGCGTGTCGAACACGCCAGGACCCTGGCCGAGGTAGACACTCTGGTCACCGATGAAGTCGCAGTAGGTCGTGTGCAGGGCGGCGACCTCGCCCTGACTCAGCCCACCTTTGCCACCGGCCCGCACGATCCGGAACGTCTCGGACACCCCGGTCATCAGCACCCACGGCAGCAGGCACACGAACGACACGCCGATTCCGCCGAACACGCTCAGCGTTGTGGCGGTGTGGGTGTTGCCGGTGAACTTGCGGACGACGCTGATGCCGAGCGCGCCGATGATCGGCAGCAAGGCGATCAGCGCACCGGCCGTACCGGTGGCCCACACCCAGTCACCAGGGCAGATACCCGGACCGAACAGCTGCTTCGAGAACGAGAGCAGCCCGCTCGCGAGGTCCGAGAACAGGTCCACGAATGCTCCTCCACAGAATTGGACTCCGCAGGCGAATCACGACGCGCCGGATTCACCCACAGTATGTCGCCACCCGCCACAGCGGGCCCCACCACACGCGGGATAACGCCACATGGTGCGATAGGCGCGTGCGAGCGAGGATAAAGTCACGACGCGCCGCGATCCTCCTGAGTCTTCTTGTGGTGAGCCTAGTGGCCAATGGATGTACCGACGACCCGCCAACGCAGAGCACGCCGACCGTGAGTGCCCAGGCAACATCGCCTCGGCCCACGACGCCGTCGACGACGCCGAAACCGGTGCGGTTACCTGACGACGCGCCGTCGCTTTCCGACGTCATCCCCGCTCCGGCGACAACGCGGGCGGCGGACGACGACAACTTCGCCCTGACGAACCAGACCGCCATTTCCGCCCCTGGCGACGCGGAGGCGGCGGGTGAGTACCTCGCCGATGTGCTGCGTCCTGCGACCGGCTTCCCGCTACCCGTCGTGTCCGAATCGGACAGGGCGGACACCATCCGGCTGGTGCTGCGCGACGACGGCGACCCGCAGGACGAGAGCTACCGGCTAGAGGTCGCCCGCGACGGCGTCACGTTGAGCGCGGCCAACCCGAGCGGACTGTTCAACGGGGTGCACACGCTGCGGCAACTGCTGCCTGCCGACATCGAGCGCGGCAAGACCGTCGACCGCGAGTGGGCGCTGGCTGGCGGCGTCATCGAGGACGAGCCCCGGTTCGGCTACCGGGGGGCGATGCTCGACGTCGCGCGGCACTTCTTCGGCGTTGACGTCGTCAAGCGCTACATCGACAGGCTGGCGCAGTACAAGATCAACTACCTGCACCTGCACCTCGCAGACGACCAGGGCTGGCGCGTCGAGATCGACGGCTGGCCGAGGCTCACCGAGGTCGGGGCCCGCAACGAGGTCGGCGGCGGCAAGGGCGGCTTCTACACCAAGCAGCAGTACCGGGAGATCGTCGCGTACGCCCAGTCGCGCGGGGTCACGATCGTGCCGGAGATCGACATGCCCGGCCACACCAACGCCGCGCTGACCTCGTACGCCAAGCTGAACTGCGACGGCACGGCCCCGCCGCCCTATACCGACACCAAGGTCGGGTTCTCCTCGCTGTGCATCGACAAGAAGGTCACCTACGACTTCGCCCGCGACGTCATCACCCAGGTGGCCGAGATGACGCCGGGTCCTTACCTGCACATCGGCGGCGACGAGGCGAACAGCACCAAGGAGGCCGACTACCGGACGTTCTTCGACAAGGTGCTGCCGATGGTCGTCGATGCGGGCAAACGCCCGATCGGCTGGCACGAGTTCGCCAAGGCGAATGTGCCGCGCTCCGGCGTGGTGCAGTACTGGCGTATCGAGGCCAAAGACGGGCCGACGCAACGTGCCGCGGACGGCGGCAGGCGGGTGCTGATGTCCCCGGCGAACAAGACGTACCTGGACATGAAGTACGAGGAGTCCAATCCGTGGGGCAACTCGTGGGCGGGGGCTGTCGACGTGCGCACGGCGTACGAGTGGGACCCGACGCAGGCGCTCGCCGGGGTTGGCGACGGCGAGGTGCTCGGCGTCGAGGCTCCACTGTGGACGGAACTGGTGACGAAGGAGGACGAGATCGAGCGGATGACGTTCCCCCGGATGCAGGCGATCGCCGAGGTGGGCTGGTCGAACAGCACGGAGTGGGCGGACTTCCGCACGCGCCTGTCCGGCCAGGCAGAGCGGATGACCGCCCAGGACATCGCGTTCCACCGCTCGCCAGATGTGCCGTGGCCGTGACGCGGACCGACGCCCTGACGCGGGTTCCCGCGCGGCCATGACGACCGCACGGGAACCACGCGGTCCCCTTACGGCAGCGAGAACTCCTGCGTCTGCGGGTTCAGGTGACCCAGCCTCATCGCGCCACGGGTGCGCTTGTCACTGAGCCGGAACACGTTCAGCCCCGACTGGATCTCGGATTCGTAGATGAAGTTGTTGTACCAGTACGTCGACCAGGCGCCGCCGAGGTTCGCCGGCTCGATCGGCGACGGGTCGGAGAACCCGATGGTCGTCGGGTTCGCCGGGTCGGTGAAGTCGACGGCCCAGGTGCCCGCCTGGTAGTGCCCGCCGACCGCGACGTACCGGCCGTCCCGCAACGGCACCATGTTGTAGTTGTGGATGGTGCAGTTCTCGGTCTCGGTCTGCGGCCGGGGCAGCGTCCACTGACCGAGCTTCTCGCCGGTGTCGGCGTCGTAGAAGAACATGCTCTTCTTGATCGCCGGATCGTCGGCCTCGCACTCCGGCGCGGCGCCACCGCCCGGCTCCCAGCCGAGCGCGAGTACCTCGCCGTCCCAGGTGAACGCCGCCGAGTGCCACCGGCCACCGACACCGACCTTGTTGCCCTCGCCGTCCTCTTCCTCGATGGCGTAGAGGAACTGCGGGTTTTCCAGGCTGCCGCCGCCGGGGCCACCGATCGAGAACACGTTGGCCGCGTGCCCGCTCGCGCAGGCCAGCTTGTTGACGTCGCCGAGGATCACGCCTGCGTCGTGGCAGCCGTTGTTGCTGCCGAGCGAATCACCGGTCAACGGCACGTACCCGATGTGCGACGCGCTGCTCGGGTCGTCCAGCGGCACCTCGAGCACGTTGATGGTGTCGCAGATAGCCCTCCCACCGCCGGAGGAGTTGTTGCTGTAGATGATCAGGCGATTGTTCGCCAGGTCGGGCGCGACGGTCTGGGTGTGCGAGCCACAGCCGTCCGCCGTGCCACGCATCGCCGCACCGGCCTCGCTGAACTCGATCGCGCCGATCAGCTCAGGTGCCGCCGGGTCGCCGATGTCGAAGAGGTGCACCCCTTCGAACCCGACCGGGACCGGCTCACCCATGCAGAATCTGCCCTCGGGTGCTGGCGAGTTCCACGAGCGCACGACGATGTCGTCCCATACGACGATGTCGCCCTGGTCGCCGTTGCACTTCGGGTGCGAGACGAGCTGCGGATCGCCCGGCTCCGAGATGTCGACGATCCGGAACCCGTCGTAGTTGCCGTGGATCGCCAGGTCACCCCAGAACGCGATGTCCGAGCTGACCGTGCGTTCGGCGGCAGGCACGCCGAAGAACTGCGCCGGGTGCTCGCTGTGCCCGAGCGCGTGCATGTTCTTGGTGCTGACGCGTTCGGTGTAGCTGCCCGCCTCGCCTGGCGCGTCGTCGTGGTCGCCATCCGGATGCGCGATGGCGACACCCGGTGTGATCAGCAGCACAGCGGCTGCGGCGGCGACAAGTAGTCGCCGTGGTGAGATATGCATGATCGATCTCCGATGGGGAGTGGGGATGGGATTAGTTGATGACCCGTTCCTGCGTCTGCGGGTTCAGGTACGGCAGCTTCTTCGCGCCTGCCCGGGCCTTGTCGCTGAGCAGGTAGATGTCCAGACCGCGCTGGATATCGTTGGCGAAAATCAAGCCGTTGTACCAGTAACTGGACCAGGCGTTGCCGCCGCCGGGCTGGTAGAACCCGACCTCGGCGTCGGCCTCGGACGCGCCCGCGAGCAGCTTGTCGACGTCGACCACGGTCGTTCCGCCGGTGTAGGCCGAGCTGACCAGCACCTTCCCGCCGTCCTTGCGCGGGATGAAGTTGAAGTTGTGCATGGTGCAGGTGCCCTCGACCGAGCGCGGGATCTTGTAGCTTCCCAGCTCGTCGCCGCTGGCGATGTCGACGAACCAAATGCGACCCTGGTCGTCGTCCGGGTCCGTGCAGCGCGCCGCGCCACCGCCGCCCGACTCGTCACCGAAGGCAACGACCTCTCCGTCCCAGCTGAAGCTGGCCGAGTGGAACAGGTCGATGTTCTCCGGCTTGACGGCGGGGTTGTCGTAGCGCCACAGGAACTTCGGGTTCACCGGGTTGGAGATGTCCCACACCTGACCCTCGGACATGCAGGCCGCCGCGGCGAGGTTCAGCTCGGTGAACACGGAGATGTCGTGGCATGCCCGGAACGTGAAGGAACCGAGGTAGGTCGCCCACTCGGTGTCGTCGTCGAGGAAGTACGGCGACACCGTCGCCGACGCCGGGTCGTCCAGCGGCACGTGGATGATGGAGATCTTGCTGTGGCCGCCACCGTCCTCGGCGCGCACGCAGTTCGGCCCGAGCGCGGCACCGCCGAGCGGGTACGAGGACACGTAGATCAGCGCCCGGTTGTTCGCCGGGTCGGGCACCAGGGTGTTGGTGTGCGAGCCGCAGTCGGTGCTGACCGAGGTGATGTGCTGCGGGTTCGCCGGGTCGCTGACGTCGAAGATCCGGACCCCCTCGAACATGCCGGGCGTCGACGCGGTGACGCCGGTGCTGTCGCAACCGCCGTGGCTCTGTGGCGCGTCGACCGACTGGAACAGCAGTCCCCGGTACACCGAGACGTCGCTCTGCGCGCCGTTGCACCGGAAGTCAGTGATGACCTCGGGCGACTCCGGATCGGACACGTCGATGGCGCGGAAGCCGAGGTAGTTGCCCGCGTAGGCGAGGTTGCCATCGAAGGCCAGGTCCGACTGCGTCGCTGGCGCCGAGCGCTCGACGTTTGCGAGCAGCTTCATGTTCTGGCTGTGCTGCGTTCCAGACGCGCTGGAACCGGGATGGTTTAGATCGGGGTCGTGTGCCGCGGCGGTACCCGGGACGACGAGCCCTGCGGCCGCGATGATCACGATGGCCGCACGCCGCCATGATTGTGTCACGACAGATTCCTTTCTCACAGGCGAGAGAGGGCAGCGCGTTCGCCGCCCCGGTGTGTGATTCGCGAATCACGCTCAAAATGTGACTCTCGTCACCTGAATGGCCCAGCGGCGCGAAGTGCGGTGAATGACGCTTTTGCTGCGTTGGGCGAGCCGAACGGGGCGTTCGGTGCACAATGCGTGCCGAACGCCCCGTTCGGCTCGCCGTTACCAGACGCTTTCGCCCGGCGCTCACGGCTCCACGTCGAGCATGAAGGGCCGGAGGTCGACCGACCGCGCCCGCGCGATGTGCGGCTTCGCCAGCTCGGCGCGGATGTAGCGGACGATGAACCGCTTCAGCTCACCGTCCATTCCGGACACCCACTGCAGCACGGACGACGTCAGGCCCTGCGCCTTGAGCAGCACCGTGATGTCAGCGGCCTCCGGCGGGTCGATGTCTATGACGACCCGCAGCGGCTCGGCGGCGCGGGCGGCCAGTGTCAGGTCGATGCCGACGTCGGCGAGGAACCGGTGCACGGTGGCGGGCAGTGACACCGCGAACCGGAGGTCGACCGGGACGTGCAACCCGAACCGCAGCGGCTCCGCGTCGGCAAGCGGCGAGACCGCCGGGTCACCGATGGCGCCGGTGGCGTGCACCTTGGCGATCTTGCCGGGACCGGCCGCGATCGGGCCGAACTCGATCGGCGTGCCGGTCAGGCCGGACACCCCTGCCGCGATGCGCTCGACGGTGACGGCGTGCTGGAAGAACCGGAGCCCGAACCGCTCGTAGGAACAGAACTCCGGCTGCGCGTCCTCGTCGACGGTCACCAGGCCACCATACCTACTCGCGAGTAGACAGGCAGCTCACGGACGAAACCGGTACCCCATCCCCGGCTCCGTGACCAGATGCCGTGGGCGGGACGGTTCCGCCTCAAGCTTGTGCCGCAGTTGCGCCATGTACTGCCGCAGGTAGTTGGTCTCCGACCAGTACGACGGCCCCCAGACCTGCTGCAACAGGTAGCGCTGGCTGATCAGCTTGCCAGGGTTGCGCAGCAGGATCTCCAGCAGCTGCCACTCCGTCGGCGTCAGCCTGACCTCGGTGGAGTCCGGCGAACGGACCTCCCGGTTGGCGAGGTCGACGACGTGCTCGCCGATCGTCACCACGGGGCTGCCCTCCGCGCCGGACGACAACCTCCTTGTGACCGCTCTGATCCTGGCCAGCAGCTCGTCGACGCCGAACGGCTTGGTCACGTAGTCGTCCGCGCCCGCGTCAAGCGCGGCCACCTTGTCCTCGCCGCTGGCCCTGCCGGAGAGCACGATGATCGGCACATCCGTCCAGCCGCGCAAGCCATGGATCACCTCGACGCCGTCCATGTCCGGCAGCCCGAGGTCGAGCACGACCAGGTCGCACGGGTGGTCGACCACGCTGCGCAGCGCGGCTGCCCCATCTGGGGCGACGTCGACGTCGTAGGACCGCGCCCGCAGGTTGATCCGCAACGCACGCAGGATCTGGGGATCGTCGTCGACGACGAGAATCCGCGTCACACCCGCTCCTCCGCCTGATCGACCGATGCCCCTGCGGCCACCAGCGTCAGCACCATCGTCAGCCCACCACCTGGCGTCGTCGCCGGCACCAGCGACCCGCCCATGGCTTCGGCGAGGCCGCTGGACAGCGCGAGCCCGAGGCCGACGCCGCTGTGCGTGCCGCGGTCGCCGAGCCGCTGGAACGGCAGAAACACCCGTTCGCGGGCCTCCTCGGGGATGCCGGGGCCGTGGTCGATGACCCGCAGCTCGACCTTGTCGCCGCTCGCGCTCGCGGTGACCAGCGGCGGCCGGTCGGCGGAGCTGTATCTGATCGCGTTGCCGACGACGTTGACCAGGATGCGCTCCAGCAGCCCGGGGTCGGCGACGGCGGCCGGCAGCGCGTCGCCGATGCGCACCCGCACCCGGGTGGCCTGCTCGCCGAGCTCGTCCAGCGCCCTCGGTACGACGTCCTCGATGCCGATCGGGCTGGCCGACACGCCGAGCACGCCCGCCTGCAACCTACTCATGTCAAGCAGGTTCGACACCAGCCTGCCAAGCCGGTCGAGCGACTCGTCCGCCGTCTCGAGCAGCTCGGCGCGATCGGACTCGGAGAACACGACGTCGGCGTGGCGCAGGCTGGTGACCGCCGCCTTCGCCGATGACAGCGGGGTGCGCAGGTCGTGGCTGACGGCGGCGAGTAGCGCGGTGCGCATCTTGTCCGCCTCGGTCAGCGGGCGCACCGCCGCGGCCTCTGCCGCCAGCCGACGTTGCCGGACCGCGAGCGCGGCCTGCGCGGCGAACGCCTCCACGATGTGCTGGTCGGCGGCTGGCAGCGGACGTCCGCGCAGCACGAGCACGAACTCGTCGTCCGCAGGCACGGCGGTGTCGCCGTCGGCGGGACTCAGCGACGGCTGCTTGCCGGTGGTCGCCGCGATCCGCCAGGTGCCCTGCCCGCTCTCGGTGTCGCGCTCGAGCACCGTGACGGAGTCGAGGGTGAACGTCTCCCGCAGCCGTTCCAGCAGCGCCGTCAGCGGCCGCTGCCCGCCGAGGACACTGCCAGCGACCGTGGCCAACAGCTTCGCGTCCGCGCTCGCCCGTGCGGCATCGCGTGAGCGGCGCGCGGCGTAGTCGACCATGGCGCTCAGCACGAGCGCGACCACCAGGAACACCACGAGCGCGATGACCTCGTCAAGGTCGGCGATGATGAATGTGCGCAGCGGCTCGGTGAAGAAGAAGTTCAGCAGCAGGAACCCGCCAATGGCCGCCACGAGCGCGGGCCACAGCCCACCGACCAGCGTCACCGCGACCACGACGAGCAGCACGACGAGGACGTCGGTCGGCAGGTGAATCTGGTCCCGCGACCGCAGCAGCACCATCGTCACCAGCGGCAACCCGAGCAGCGCCAGTGCGAAACCGCTGAGCCGGCGCGCAGAGGACAGCGCGGACTTCGTCGCGCGGCGCTGCCTGCGCGGCCGTGCTTCCTCGTGCGTGACGAGGTGGACGTCGAGCGGGCCCGGCCGCGACGTCAGCGACGTCCCCACGCCTGGGGAAAGCAACTGGGCGAGCCTGTTCCGCTGGGTGGCGCCGACGACGAGCTGCGTCGCGCCCTTGGCGCGCGCGAACTCTCGCAGCGACGCGGCGACGTCGCTGCCGATGACCTGGTGGAACGTCCCACCAAGGCTCTCGACGAGCAGCCGGTCCTTTGCGAGCAGCGTTGGATCGCCCTCGGTCAGGTCGTCGCTGCGGGCGACGTGGACGGCCATCAGGTCGGCCCCGGTGCCGCGCCCGGCGATCCGCGCCGCCCTGCGCACCAGCATCTCGCCCTCGCTGCCCCCGGCGAGCGCGACCACCACTCGTTCCCGCGTGCGCTCGGCGGGACCGGCCCGCTCGTCCGCCCGGTCGTCGCCAGCCAGCCAGTGTGCGGCGAGCTCCCGCAACGCCCGCTGCCCGCTGTCGAGTTCACCCCGCTCGACAGCGTCGACCAGTTCGATCGACGTGGCCGTCCGCACGACCTCGTCCGGCACAGTGTCGGATGCCAGCTCGCCAGTGATCCGGCCGACGACGTCGTTGAGCGAGGCGATGTTGCCCAGCCGCAGCGTGGTCAGCACGGTGATGCAAGCGGCCCGCAGGTCGTCGACGTCTTGCCAGCGCCAGCCGCTGCCGGACCCGCTGGCCAGTGAGTCGACGACGACAACGTCGGGTGCGCGGGCGATCACCGCGTCGACATCGAGCACGCCGGGATCGCCTGTGACCATTGGCAGCCCGGTGTGCGGCGTGCCGGATACGGCGTCCTCCCAGCAGCCCACCACGACGTCCTCGCCATCAGCCGCCCTGCTCCGCGCGGCGGCGACCAGCGCCCCACCAGCAGGGCCTGCGCTGAGGAAGACGTGCAGTTCGCCACGTGCCATGACTTCATCCTGCACCCGGCGGCGCCCGCGGGCGCGAAACCCCCGGGTCAGCCCACGATCGGGCGGCCTTCCGGCAGCTCGTACCGCCGAGGCCGGTCCCGCAGCGCCAGTGCCGTCGCCGATGTGATGGGGCCGAGCCTGCCGATGAACATCAGCAGCGTGATGATGAGCTGGCCCGCCGCTGGCAGGGAGCTGGTGATGCCGGTTGACAGGCCGACCGTTCCGAACGCGGAGACCACCTCGAACAGCACGTCGTCAAGCCGGAAATCGGTGATCGACAGCATCGCGACGGTGGCGACCATGACCGTGCCGACGCCGATCAGCGCGATCGTCAGCGCTTGCCGCTGCACCGCGGCAGGCACCTTGCGGCCCATGGTGTGCACCGAGGACTCGCCCCGCACCTCGGCGGCCATGACAAAGCCGAGCAGGGCGAACGTGGTGACCTTGATGCCGCCCGCCGTGCCCGCGCTGCCGCCGCCGATGAACATCAGCACGTCGTGCACCAGCAGTGTCGCCGAGTTCATCTCGCCGATCTCGAGCGCGTTGAACCCCGCGGTGCGCGGCATGACCGTCGCGAAGAACCCGGCGAGCAGCTTGCCCGGCACGCCGAGCGGGCCCATGGTGTCCGGGTTGGACCACTCGGCGATGGTGATGAAGCCGAACCCAATGACGAGCAGCACCGACGTCGTCAGCACGGTGATCTTGGTGTGCAGCGTCCAGCGGTGGGGTGTGCGCACCTTGCGCGCCAGTTCGAACAGCACGGGGAAGCCGATACCGCCTGCGATGACGGTGAGCGCGACCGGCACGGTGACCCACGGGTCTGTCACGAACTGTATCAGGCTGTCCGAGTAGATCGAGAAGCCCGCGTTGTTGAACGCCGACACGGCGTGGAACACGCCGCTGTACACGGCGTCGCCGAAGTGGTAGCCGTAGCCGGTGAGCAGCCGCACGGTGAGCACGACCGCGAGCACCGCCTCGAACGCCAGGCTGATCCGCAGCACGCCGGAGATCACCCTGCGGACCTCGCCGAGGTCGAGGCTCTTGGTTTCCGCCTGCGCCGAGAGCTGCATCCGCAGGCCGAAGCGCCGCGAGACGAGCAGGCCGAGCAGCGACGCCATCGTCATGATGCCGAGGCCGCCCATCTGGATCAGGCCAAGGATGACGACCTCGCCGAACAGCGACCAGTACTCCGGGGTGTCCTCAACGATCAGCCCGGTGACGCAGACCGCCGACGTCGCGGTGAACAGCGCCGTCACCAGGCCTGCGGACTGGCCGGACTCGGTGGCGAACGGGGTGAGCAGCAGGATGGTGCCGAGGCCGATCGCGGCGGCGAAGCCGATCAGGACCGCGCGGGACGGGTGTCCGCGAGATGGGAGCAGCCTGCTCGTCACGACCCCCAGCCGGCTCACGGCCGCCGGAGGCGCGCTCGTACGCACCACCCTCGCTCCTGTCGGTTACGCAGAACTCACTCGGCCGCCTGAGGGCCGCCTCTCCCCAATGCAACCTCGGTCGAGAGGTCGGTGTCGGTAGCGTTGACGCCTTCGCTACGCGCCTGCCTGGGATTTTGACGCCGTCTTGACGACGCCGAAGGTGGTCGTTTACGTGCCGAGACCGAGCGTGCTGCGCTGCGGCAGGATGCCCGCGCCGACGACGGCCATCGTCACCGGCATGACCAGCTCGGCAAGGCGTCCCGCGCGTGCCGCGCGGCCCACGACCTCTGGGACGCCGACCGGCGCGCGAAGCTGGTGTGCGCGGGGCTCAGCCTGTCCGGTGTGGACGATCACCGGCCGGTCGGCAGCCTCTCCGGCGGGCAACGGAGCCGGCTCGCGCTCGCCGCGTTGCTGATCCGCCAGCCCGAGACGTTGCTGCTGGATGAACCGACCAACCACCTGGACGACGAGGCGATGGAGTTCCTGCAACGGCACGTGGCGTCGCTGTCCGGCATCGTGGTGCTGTCCTCGCACGATCGAGTGTTCCTGGAC
>WHUD01000096.1:287-17236 GCA_009377385.1 Actinophytocola sp. | reverse complement strand
CTGTTCGGCAACGGCGAGCGGACCGGCAACGTCGACCTTGTCGCCCTGGGCATGAACCTGTTCTCGCAGGGCATCGACCCGCAGATCGACTTCTCCGACATCGACCACATCAAGCGCACCGTCGAGTACTGCAACCAACTGCCGGTGCACGAGCGCTCGCCGTGGGGCGGCGACCTGGTGTTCACCGCGTTCTCTGGCAGCCACCAGGACGCCATCAACAAGGGCTTCGACGCGCTCAACAACGCCGCCGAGAAGGCGGGCGTGCCGGTGGACGAGTTCCCGTGGGAGGTCCCGTACCTGCCGATCGACCCGAAGGACGTCGGCCGGACGTATGAGGCGGTCATCCGGGTGAACTCGCAGTCCGGCAAGGGCGGCGTCGCCTACATCATGCGCGAGGAGCACCAGCTCGACCTGCCGCGCCGGCTGCAGATCGAGTTCTCCCAGGCCGTCCAGCGCCACACCGACACGTCCGGTGGCGAGGTCGACCCGGACACCATGTGGGACGCATTCAGCAAGGAGTACCTGACGACGACGTCACCGCTGGAGCTCGTGCGATCGCACGTCACCGACAACGGTGGAGGCGAGTACTCCATCACGGTGACCGTGAACGTCGATGGCGAGCCGAACGAGATCACCGGCACCGGCAACGGGCCGATCGCCTCGTTCTTCGACGCGCTGTCCACCATCGGCTACGACATCCGGCTGCTCGACTACAGCGAGCACGCGATGACCGCCGGCGACGACGCCAAGGCGGCCAGCTACATCGAGTGCGCCATCGACGACAAGGTGTACTGGGGCGTCGGCGTCGACCCGTCGATCGTGACGGCGTCGCTGCGAGCAGTGCTCTCGGCCATCAACCGGGCGCACCGCTAACGCGGCGTCACCGCGCACGCCTCCGCACGCAGCAGGTCGAGCACCGTGGCGACCGCGGGGCGTGCCGGTGCGCCGGTACGGAGCACGGCCTCGACGTGGCGGGCCGCCTTGATCCCGGCGATCGGCTTGCGCAGCAGGCGCTTGCCGCGCCGGGTGTCGATGGTGTACCTCGGCAGCAGTGCGACCCCATGCCCCGCCGCGACAAGAGCCTCCGTGACGCCGAAGTCGTTGATGCGCTGCACGACGTCCGGCCGGATTCCGGTGCGGACCACCAGCGAGCGCAGCACGTCGTCGACAGGAAAGCCGACCTCGACGCCGATCCAGCGTTCGGTAGCCAACTCGGCGAGCTCGACCTTGCGGCGGTGCGCGAGCCGGTGACCGACCGGCAGGGCGACGTCGAGCGGCTCCCGCAGCAGGTGCGTGACGGTCAGCCGATCGGACTCGTACGGCTCGGCGCGCTCGTCGCGGTGCGTGACGACGATGTCGAAGTCGGCCAGCAGGCCGGGCACCCTGGCTGGCGTCATGTCGACGTCGCGTACCTCGACACCCAGCTCGGGGTGCTCGGTGATCCGGCGCAAGAAGCCGGGCAGCAACAGCAGCCCGCCGGACGGGAAGATCGCGATCCGCACGGTGCCGCGCGGTGCGCTGCGGTAGGTGTCCAGTTCGGACTTCGCGCGCTCGACGGCGGCCAGCACTTCGTCGGCGCGGACGACGAGCGCGCGCCCGGCGTCGGTCAGCCGTAGCCCGCGTCCAGCCGGTTCGGTGAGCACGACGCCGACCTCGGCCTGCAACGCCTTGAGCTGCTGCGACACCGCGGACGGCGTGCAATGCAGCGCGGCGGCGGCAGCGGTGAGGCTGCCCCGGTCGGCGAACTCGCGAAGCGTGCGGAGCCGGATCACGTCCATGAAGCCATGCTACAAAGATGGTGAAGCATAATTCGCTAGTGCTTTAGAGTCACTGCCAGCAGGCTCGGAAGCATGTCGCAACGGGATCGTTTGCTCGCCGTGTCCGTGGCAGTGATGTGGGGCGTGAACTTCCTCGCCGTGCACGCCACCATCCAGCACTTTCCACCGCTGTTCGCCGCCGCGCTGCGGTTCGCGGTGCTCGCCATCCCGACGATCCTGTTCGTGCCGTGGCCGGGCGTGAAGGTGCGCTGGCTGATCGGCTTCGGGCTCGGCTTCGGCACCGGGCACTTCGCGCTGTTGTTCGTCGCGATGCACATCGGGATGCCGACCGGGCTTGCGTCGCTGGTGCTCCAGTCGTCGGCGCCGTTCACGGTGCTGCTCGGCGCGGTGTTGCTGCGCGAGCGGATCACGCCGATCGCGGCGTCCGGGATCGGGCTCGCGGTGCTCGGCATGAGCATCATCGGCTGGCAACGCGCCGAGCACGCCGCGCTGCTGCCGATGATCCTCACCGTGCTCGCCGCGCTGAGCTGGGCGAGCGGCAACCTCTGCAACCGCAACGCTTTCGCCGAGGCAACCGGTCCGGTGAACCCGCTGCACTTCACGCTGTGGATGTCCGTTGTGCCGCCGCTGCCGATGTATGCGCTGTCGCTGGCGTTCGAGGGCCCGTCGGCCGGGTGGGAGGCGCTGGCCGGAGTCGGATCGCCGGAGGGGCTGGTCTCACTCGGCGGATTGGTGTACATCGTGCTGATCGGCACCGTCGCCGGCTCCGGGCTGTGGAGCACGCTGATGAGCCGGAACCCTGCGGGGGTCGTCGCGCCGTTTTCGCTGATGGTGCCGGTCGTCGGCATGACGGCGGCGTTCCTGGTTCTCGGCGAGCGGCCGACCGCGATCGAGGTCGCCGCGGCGGGTATCGTGATCATCGGCGTGCTGCTCGGCTCGATGTCCCGGCCCCGGCCGGCGCGCGTTCCGACGGAGGCTCATGCGGAGTGCGCGCCCGTCGGGCGGTGACGTCCTGGCGCAGGCGTGCACCCGGCGATCATGATGCGTTCGGGCGATCACGATCGCCGTCCGGCATCAAGATCCACGCGGCCCCGAGCGGCCTCGGCGGCGTCCCTACGGCTTGAGGACGGCCTTGCCGATCGTGGCGCGAGACTCCAGCTCCTGGCGCGCGTCGCCGCGCGTGCCAGCGGGAACGTCGCGCTGACGACCGGCGTCAGCTCACCCCGCGCGGCGGCCGCCAGTGCGCGTTCCTCGAGCGGACGCACGCCCCCGGCTCAGCAGCTCCGGCGCGAACGCGGGCGCGACGGTGATGCCGCGTCCGACGTCCAGAGTGGTCGGTCGCCCAGACGACCAGCCAAGCACGAACGCCCTGCCGCCGCGCCCGAGCAGGTCCAGCGCGGTGCGGCCGTGTTCACCCCCAACCATGTCGAACACGACCGTCACCGCCTGGTCCGCCAAGGCCGAGCGCACCTCGTCGGCCCAGCCGGGCGCGGTGTAGTCGACCGCGACCGTCGCGCCGAGTCCCCTGACGTGCTCGACTTTGGCGGAACCGCCCGCGACGCCGACCACGGTCGCCCCCGCCCGGCGTGCGGCCTGCACCAGCAGGCTTCCCCCGAGGTGACCAGCACAACGTCGCCGCTGGTCAGGTGGACTGTCTCCAGGACGCCCATGGTGGTACGCCCGGTGCCGATCATGGCGACAGCGGCATCGTCGGCGAGGCCGTCCGGATCCGGTGCAGGGCGTCGACGTCGCGGTCCGAACGGGGCGTTCGGCCCGCAATGTGCACCGAACGCCCCGTTCGGCTCGGCGCGGGGGAACGACCACCGCCGAAGCGCCCTGCAGTAGCCCAGCCCTGGGATGCGCGTGCCGCACCCAGGGCCTTTCGCTGCCAATGGGGCCTGATTCCACTTCGCGGATACGTAGTTCCGGGATCCGATTTTGCGTCTTGACTTCCGCGTGAGCTGAGTCATAAACTCTAAGCCAAATCGATTTGGCCACAGAGGGCAGCCGGCGCTCTCGCATCCGATCCGCTTCTCATACGAGCCGAATGGAGCTCGATATGTCCGTCCCAACCCAGCCGTCAACATCCCAGCGCCATCCCGTTGACGAGTACCGCCCGTTCGGCAGGCTCGTCCTGTTCGGCGTGCAACACGTGCTCGTGATGGCCGCGGCACCCATTTCAAGCGTCTTCATCGTGAGCGCCGCGCTCGACCTGTCCACCGCGCTGACCGCCAACCTGCTCGCCGCAGCGTTCGTGCTCAGCGGGATCGGGTCGCTGCTGCAGTCACTCGGCCCCTGGAAGATCGGGGTGAAGCTGCCGTTCGTCATGTTGCCCGGCGGCGCACCGGTCATCCTGTTCATCGCGATCGCGGAGGAACACGGCGTGCAGACCGCGGTCGGCGCCGTGATCATGACGTCGGTCTTCTACCTCGTCATCCTGCCGCTGTTCGCCCGGCTGCTGAAGTTCTTCCCGCCGCTGGTCATCGGCGTGATGATCGTGATCGTCGGCGTGAACCTTGTGAAGATCAGCGGCTTGCTGATCACCGGACAGCCGGGCACCCCCGAGTTCGGCGACACGCGCAACCTGCTGCTCGGGCTCGCCACCATCGGCTTCACCGTCGCGGCCTTCTGGCTGTTCAACGGCTTCGCCCGGCAGATCGCCGTCATGATCGGCTTCCTCGCAGGCACCGCGCTCGCCGTCGCACTCGGCGCGACGAAGTTCGGCGAGACCGCCGCGGGCACCCTTGTGCACGCGCCACAGCCGTTCCCATTCGGCATGCCCGAGTTCAGCCTGTTCGCTTCGCTGCCGTTGCTGATCTACAGCTTCGCTTCCATGGCGGAGACCACCGGCCAGACCGTGATCAATGGTGAGGCGGTCGGCAAGAAGATCGTGACCCGCCGCGACGCGCCGAAGACGATCAGGGCCGAGGCGCTCACCTCGCTCACTGGCGGCATCTTCGGCACGCCGCTGATGGTGTGCAGCGGCGAGAACATCGGCATCGTGCGGGTCACCGGCGTGCGCAGCCGCTACGTCACCGTCGCGGCGGGCGTCATGTTGATCCTCGTCGGATTCTTCGCACCCATCACGGCGGCCATCACGGCGATCCCGTCCGCGGTCGTCGGCGGCACCGCGGTGCTGGTGTTCGGTGTCGTCACGGTCCTCGGCGTGCAGATGTTGCACCGCGCCGCCGTGGACGACACCACCAACACGTTCATCGTCGGCGCCGCGCTGTCCATCGGCTTCCTCCCGGTGCTGATCCCTGACATGTACTCGGCCTTCCCTTCGAACGCCAGGATCCTGCTCGAGAGCGGCGTGGCGATGGGCACGCTCACGGCGGTGCTGCTCAACGCCGTGTTCCATCACCTGCGCCCCAAGCTGTACGGCCCTTCGGCCGCAACAGGCGTTCCGTCGCACAACGGCGGACCGGTTCCGGATGGGCAGCACGCCACGGCTGCTCCCCTGCCCACCGAAACGGTCCACGCACGAACCGGTCACGCGACGGAACGGGACGGCGAGCGATGACCGACCTCACGCCCGACGTCCTGGGTGACGGCACCGCACTGCTGCTACCCGAGCAGATTCTGGTGCCCGGCGGCACCGTCGGCGGCCACGCAGTCGTGGTCACCGACGGCCGGTTCGTCGCCGTCGGACCCGCCGAGGGGGTGTTGCGTGAGTTCCCGTCGCTGACGCCTCGTCGGCTGGACGGACACCTGCTCATGCCGGGGCTCGTCGACACGCACCATCATCTGACGCAGAGCCTCGGTGGCGCGCTCGCGTTCGGCGAGCCGTCCGAGATCTTCCGCCGGATCTGGGTGCCCCTTGAGCGGGCCCTCGATGACGAGACCGCGTACCTTTCGGCCAAGCTCGCGGCGTTGCAGTCGCTGCGCGGCGGCTTCACCACCGTCGCGGAGGCGGGCACCCGCGCACCCGTCGACGTCGACGTCATCGCAACGGCGACCAGGGAGGCAGGCCTGCGCTGCGTGCTCGGCCTGACATGCAACGACGCCGAACGCACCAGCCAAGCCGATGCCCGGAACGCGGCGGAACGGCACCTCGCCGCGTATGCATCGGATGAGCTGGTTCATCCTTCGCTGGCCATCTCGGTGCCGGAAGCCGCGACCGAGGAGACGTTGCGCGCGACAGCGGCGCTGGCCGCCGAGGCCGGAGCCGTGATGCAGATCCACGTCAACGAACACCTGGCCGGAGTGGAGCGCTGCCTCGTCGAGCGCGGGCTGCGGCCGATCGAGTACCTGCATCAGCTCGGCGTGCTCGGCCCACAACTGCTGGGGGCGCACGCCACCCTCGTGACACCGGCCGAGCTGCGACTGCTCCGCGACAGCGGCGCGGCGATCAGCTACAACCCGGTCGCCAGCGCATGGAAGGGCAACGCGGTCGCTCCTGCGCTGACCATGCACGAGCTGGGAATCCGGTTCGGCCTCGGCACCGACGGCACCAGGGGCGACGGCTTCCGGCTGCTCGATGCCGCCGAGAGCGCCCAACGCATCGGGCACGGCATGGCGGTGGGCGACTCCTCGTGCGGTGGCGGGTGGACCTGGCTCGACCACGCCACGCGGGCTGGCGCGGACGCCGTCGGGCTCGGCGCGGTGACCGGCGAGATCGCTGTCGGCAAGGCCGCCGACTTCCTGCTGGTCGACCTGACCGCCCCGGAGCTGCGCCCCGGCTGGGACGTCCCGTGGCAGTTGGTCCGGCTCGCGTCCAGCGCGCAGATCACCGCCGTCGTCGTCGCGGGTGACGTCCGGCTGTGGCGGGGATGGCCGATTGACTGGGACGGGCCTGCGCTGGTCGACCAGGCGTCCAAGGCTGCGGCCGACGTCATCGGTAAGGCTCGTATCACGCGGGCTCACCCGACGTCCGCCGAACACCGGGCACGGAAAGGAGAACAGTGAGCCTAGCCGTTCTGACAGCGATCGCGGTGGCGGTCGCCGTCGCCGCGTTCGTCCAGGGTTCGAGCGGGCTGGGGTTCGCACTGATCGTTGCTCCGGTTGTCGGCATCGTCTCCCCTGGGCTGCTGCCGGTGTTCCTGCTCGCCGTGATGATCCCGCTGAACGGCTACGTGCTGTGGCGCGAACGCTCCGCGCTTGACCTGCGCGGAGCGGGCTGGATCACGGTGGCGCGGCTGGCGGCGACGCCGTGCGGGGTGTTGCTGCTTGTGGCGATCCCGGAACGCCACCTCGGGGTGCTCGTCGGCGTGGCGACGATGCTTGCGGTGCTGGTCAGTATCGCGGCGCCGTCGTTCACCCCTGGCTACCGCGCGTACCTCGGGGCGGGCGCCGTCACCGGCATCACCGAGACCGCGACCGGGGTGGGCGGCCCGCCGCTGGCGCTGGTGTACCAGCACCGGCCGCCCGCCGAGCTGCGAGCAACCGTGGCCGCCTGTTTCCTGACCGGCGAGGTCGCCTCGCTGGCGTTGCTGTTCGGCACCGGGCAGGCGCAGCTCGATCAGCTGCTACCGCTGCTGCCGGTGCTGCCTGCGCTGGCCATCGGGGCCTGGCTGAGCAAGCTGACCCACCGCCACATCGACGCTGCCCGCATGCGGCTGCTGGTGCTTGGCTTCGCGCTGGTGTCTGGTGCCGCGCTCATCGTCGGGCTGTGACTCGCTGCGAGGACCCTCGGATCACCACCTCGGGCGGCGGCACCGCGACGGCGCGTCCTTGCTCGCCCTGGAGCCGGGCGAGCAGCAGCTCGACGGCGTCGTCCGCCGCGACGGCCAGGTGCAGGTTCACCGCCGTCAGTGGCGGCTCGCACGTGCGGGCGCGAGGGCCGTCGTAGCGGGTGACGACCATGACGTCGGCAGGGACGTCGCGGCCGCTGTCCCGGATGGCCCGCACCGCGCCGACGGCGAAGGTGTCGACCATGGCGCAGACCGCGTCGATCTCCGGGTGGTCGCGCAGCAGTTCGGCGCAGCGGTCGTAACCTGCCTGCTCGCCGTGTTCGAGCGGAGCCGTCGCCACGATCGGCTCCCACCCGTGCTCGGCGGCGAGCCGTTCGTAGGCCGCGCGCTCGTCGGCGAACGCCTGCCGCTCGCCAGAGCCGACGAGCAGTGCTGGCCGATCCGCGCTCTGCTCACGGAGGTGACCCAGCAGCAGCTCCATCACCTCGGTCCCGTGCAGGTCGACGCTCGCGACGTCGTCGGGAGCGCCGAGCTGGCGGCCAAGAGTGACGTACGGCAGGCCCCGTGACCGGAGCTGCGCGACGACAGGATCCTCCCGCTCCGGCTCGACGACGATCGCGCCGTCGATGTCGACCGTCTCGAGTCCTGACCCCGACTCCATCGGCGGGACAAGCACCAGCGCGTACCCGTGCAGTAGTGCCCGCTCGGCGGCCGCCGCAGCGACCTCCATGTAGAACCCGAGCCGGGCGGGGCCACCGGCGACAGCGAGCGGCATCGACGATGCCAGCGCGATCGCCTGCGCGCTCCCCCTTCGGAGCCGCTGCGCGCGCACGTTGGGCCGGTAGCCGAGTTCGGCGGCGATCCGCTTCACGCGCGCCCGCGTGCGCGGGTCAACCTTGCCCAGGTCGTTGAGCGAGTGCGACACCGTCGTCCGGGACACCCCGGCCGCCTCGGCCACGTCCGCGATCGTCGGACGCCGGGTGGCAGCCGGCCGGGGCTCAGCCATAGGGCAACTCCTCGCTGCATGGTGATCTCCACCGAATCCTATGCCGCCTGCCGTGACGGCGCGGCACACGCGCCCACCGGCCCCTGACGCGATCGGCGTCAGGGGCCGGTGGGCGTGCCAGCTCAGTGCGCCGGCTCGACCTCGGTCTCGACCGGCTGGTGCCCCCGCATGAATACCAGGTGCAGCACGGCGCCGATGGCCGCGCCGATGATCCACGCGAAGCCGGTCAGGTTCGCAAGCGCTGGCACCCACACCGTCGCGATCGAGAACACCGCGCCGATGCCGAACGCGGCGAGAGCGCGCACGTTCCAGCCCTTGACGTAGTAGTAGGCGCTGCCCGGGTCCGCAGTGAACAGCGCTCGCACGTCGAGCCGCTGCTTGCGCACCAGGTAGTAGTCCGCGACGAGGACGCCGTACAGCGGGGCGAGCACGGCGCCGAGCGTGTCGACGAACTGCGAGATGCCCATGTTCGACACGAACGACACCCACAGCCCGCCAATGACGAACGCAATGGACGCGGCGATCATCCCGCCGGTCCGCGCGCTGATCTTGCCCGGCATCAGGTTGGCGAGGTCGTAGGCGGGCGGGACGAAGTTCGCGACAAGGTTGATGCCGACGGTCGCGGCGAAGAACGTCAGCGCGGCGACCACGGTGAGCCAGATGTTGTCGACCCGCTCGATGATCGCGGCAGGGTCGGTCAGCGCCTCGCCGTAGAGGACACCGGTGCCCGCCGTGATCACCATCGCGAGCAGTGAGAACACCGCGAGGCTCACCGGCAGGCCCCAGAAGTTGCCGCGCCGCATCTTCCGTTCCGACTTGACGAACCGGGAGAAGTCGCCGTAGTTGATGATCACGGCGGCGAAGTAGGCGACCATCGTGCCGACGACCGCGACGAACGCGAGCACCGGCCCGCCGTCGTACGAGCCAACACCGGAGAACATGGTGCCGAGCTCGCTGAGCAGGCCACCACCCGCCTGCACCCAGATCGCCACCATCAGCGCGATCATCACGACGTAGACCATCGGCGCTGCCCAGTTCAGGTAGCGGGCGATCCAGTCGATGCCCTTCAGGAACAGCCCGACCTGGAACACCGCGACGATCACGTAAGACAGCCAGCCGATCGCGGTCATGCCGAGGAACATCGGCCCGCCGGACGACCCGGTGACGGCAGTGATGAGCAGGGCGATCGCGGTGGACGCGAAGTAGGTCTGCACGCCGTACCAGAAGATCGCCACGATGCCGCGCACCAGCGCGGGGAACTGCGCGCCGCGCACGCCCATGCTGGCGCGGGCCATCACCGGGTACGGGATGCCGTAGCGGACGCTGGGCTTGCCGGTCAGGTTCACCAGCCCCATCACGATCAGCCCGGCGAGCACGATGCCCGCCATCACCGCCCAGCCGCTGAGGCCGTAGGAGATGAACAGCGTGGCCGCGAGGGTGTAGCCGAACAGGCTCTGGATGTCGTTGGACCAGACGTTGAAGATCTCGAACGCGCCCCACTTCCGCTTGGCGTGCGGCAGCGGGGCGAGATCGTCGTTGTAGAGGGTGGGGTCGTCGGTGGGTACCGACAATGACTCCGGCTCCGCCGGGACGTCCGGCAGCTCGGTGGACCTCGCGGTCATCTGCTCGTTACTCACGGGAGTCTCCCTGAGTGCTGTGGGTATGCCGTCTGCGATTCCGCTTCACGGAAATTGACTTCCGTTCATTGGAGTACAGCACCGGCGTGTGACGTACGTCAATAGATTGACGACATCTTTGTGAAGCTATAACTGAACACCATGGCACGCCATAGACTCGGTGACGCTATGACGCACTCGGTACAGGACGTTCCGGACCACTCAGACGACGGCCAGGACTTCGGCGCCCGCATCCGCGCCTTGCGCCGCGCCCGTGGGACGTCGTTGCGCGCCCTGGCCGCCGAGATGGGCATCAGCCCGAGCGCATTGTCGCAGATCGAACGCGGCACGATGCGGCCTTCTGTCACGCGGCTGATCCAGATCGTGTCGCTGCTGAACGCACCGCTGTCCGCCGTGTTCGAGCCGGGGAGCCCGGAGACCGCCGCGCGCACCGCCGACATCGGCGGCGACGTCGTCGTCACGCGCGGCGCCGACATCCCGGTCCTCGGACTCGGCAAGGGCGTGCGCTACCGCCGGCTCACGCCGGAGACCGTGCCCGGCCTTGAGCTGTACGAGTGCACATACCCGCCCGGCGCCGAGTCGACGCAGGACGGCGAGTTCCTGCGCCACAGCGGGCACGAAATGGGCAGCGTGCTGTCCGGGACGCTCGTCGTCGAGGTCGGCGCCGAGAGCCACGAGCTCGGCCCCGGCGACGCCATCAAGTTCGCATCGGCCACGCCGCACCGCATCGCCAACCACGGCGCCGTTCCCGCCGTGGCCATCTGGGTGAACCTGGCGTAGGCGTCAGCACATCCCGCGCCGCAGCAGTGTCCCGGCTGGCTCCTCCCCAGAGACCTCCGCGCCGCGCAGCCAGGTACTTCGCACCACGCCGGAGAGCGTGCGGCCGTGGTAGGCGCTGACCGGGTTGCGGTGCCGCAGCGCCGCGGCGTCTACCACGAATCCCTCATCGGGCGCGAACACGCAGAAGTCGGCGTCGTAGCCGAGCGCGACGTGGCCCTTGCTCCGCATTCCCACCTGCGCGGCGGGACGTTCCGCCATCCACCGCACCACGTCGGTCAGCGCGAAGCCGCGCTGCCGCGCCTGGGTCCAGATGGCGGGCAGGCCGAGCTGCAGGCTGGCGATGCCGCCCCACGCGACGCCGAAGTCCCCGACGTCGAAGCGCTTCAGCTCCGGCGTGCAGGGCGAATGGTCGCTGACGACGCAGTCGATGACGCCGTCCGCGAGCCCCTGCCACAGCAGCTCCCGGTTGCCAGCCTCGCGAATCGGCGGGCAGCACTTGAACTGCGTCCCGCCATCGGGGATTTCCTCCGCTGTGAAGCACAGGTAGTGCGGGCAGGTCTCCACGGTCAGCGCGACGCCGTCACGGCGCGCGGCGGCGATCATCGGCAGCGCGTCCGATGAGGACAGATGCAGGATGTGGACGCGCGCGCCCGTCCACCGTGCCAGCTCGACGACCTGCGCGATCGCCACGTTCTCCGCCCCGCGCGGGCGCGAGCGCAGGAAGCTCTCGTACCGCGCGCCCTGCCCGGCTGGCGCGTGCTCGATGGCGTCGGAGTCCTCGGCGTGCACGATCATCTGCGCTCCGTAGCTCCGCACCGCGCGCAGCGCGTCCTCCAGCTCCTGCGCGCCGAGCGGCGGGAACTCGTCCACGCCGGAGTGCAGCAGGAAGCACTTGAAGCCGAACACCCCGGCGTCGTGCAGCCCGCGCAGCTCGCCGAGGTTGCCCGGCACGGCGCCACCCCAGAACCCGACGTCGACGTGCACCCTGCCCTCGGCGGTCTTGCGCTTCACCGCGAGCGACTCGACGTCCACTGTGGGCGGGATGCTGTTCAGCGGCATGTCGACGATGGTGGTGATGCCGCCAGCCGCCGCCGCGCTGGTTGCCGTCTCGAAGCCTTCCCACTCGCTGCGGCCGGGGTCGTTGACGTGCACGTGGGTGTCGACGAGACCGGGCAGCAGCACCGCGTCGTCGTCCAGGTCGATGACGCGGTCGGCATCCAGGTCGGCGTCGTACGGCTCGATGGCCACGATCTTCCCGTCGGTGACGCCGACCGACCGCGCGACCTCGCCAGCCGCCGTGATGGCGCGCCGCGCCTTGAACACCAGGTCCACCATGGCCTTGCCTCCGTATTTCCGAGTACTGAAATACAACTATCGGAATCCGAAATCCATCGTCTGCCACATCACGCCGTCGCGTCAAGTTGGCCACCATCGATCGTCGCTTATCACAGTGTTACCTCGTTGGACTTGGACATGCCGCGTGCGTGGTGCAGGATCAGGGGCCACATTGCGAGATCATCCAGCACCGGCAGGAGGACAATCGTGACGTCGGACGACCAGGTCTCGGCCCCCGAGCAGGGCGAACGCCCCAATCCTTTCGACCGATTCTTCCGGCTCAGCGAGGAGGGCACGACGGTCGGCAGAGAGGCCATCGCGGGTGTCACGACGTTCCTCGCGATGGCCTACATCCTGTTCGTCAACCCGAGCATCCTCGGCGAGACCGGCATGGACACCAACGCGATCTTCGTCGCGACCGGCCTCGCCGCCGCGCTCGGCACGCTGATCATGGGCCTGTGGGCGCGGTATCCCATCGCGCTCGCGCCCGGAATGGGCCTGAACGCCTTCTTCGCGTTCACCGTCGTACTCCAGCTCGGCATCCCGTGGCAGACCGCGCTGGCGGGCACGCTCGCCTCCGGTGTGCTGTTCTTCTTGCTCGCGGTCACCGGGATCAGGGAGGCGATCATCAACGCCATCCCGATCCAGCTCAAGCTCGCCACCGGCGCCGGGATCGGGCTGTTCATCGCCTTCATCGGGCTGCAGAACGCCGGGGTGGTCGTCAACAGCGACGACACCCTGGTCACCCTCGGCGACCTGACGTCGGCGGGCACCGTGCTGACAGCGTTCGGGCTGCTGATGACGACATTGTTCCTGGTACGCGGCATCCGCGGCGGGGTGTTCTACGGCATGGTTCTCACCGCTGCGGCGGGTGTCATCACCGGCTACATCGACCCGCCGACCGGCGTAGTCGACATGGTGCCCAGCCTCGCGCCGACGTTCGGTCAGGCGATCACCAACATCCCTGAGCTGTTCACGGCGCAGATGGCGATCGTGGTGTTCACGATGCTGTTCGTGGACTTCTTCGACACCTCGGGCACGCTGATCGCGATCGCCAACCAGGCTGGGCTGCTGCGCGACGGCAAGCTGCCCCGGGCGATGCGGGCGTTCACGTCCGACTCGGTGGCCACCATGGGCGGCGCGGTGCTCGGCACCTCCACGACGACGTCCTACATCGAGTCGTCCGCCGGTGTCGCCGCTGGCGGCCGGACCGGGCTGACGTCGGTGTTCACGGCGGTGCTGTTCCTGCTGGCGCTGTTCTTCTCACCGCTGCTGGCGGTGGTGACGCCGGAGGTGACGGCTCCCGCGCTGATCGTGGTCGGCGTGCTGATGGCCGTCGGCCTCGGCGGCATCGAGTGGGACAAGCTGGAGTTCGCGATCCCGGCGTTCGTGATGGTGATCGCGATGCCGCTGACGTACTCGATCGCCAACGGCATCGCGCTCGGCCTGATCTTCTACCCGCTGATGATGCTGTTCCGGGGGCGCTGGCGGGACGTCCACCCGGCGCTGTACGTGCTGCTGCTGGTGTTCCTGGCGTACTTCATCTGGTTCGCGGCATAGCGTTGGCCACCCGGCGCGCTCTGCGCGCCCGGGTCTGCGCTCAGCCGCGCCAGGCGTCGACCTCGGCGAGCAGGCACTGCTTGTCCTGCTCGCCGAGGAACGACGCGCGGACCGAGTTGGCGGCCAGCTCCCGCAGCTGCTTCTCCGTGATGCCTAGGTGCTCGCGGATCGCGGCGACGTTTGCCTCGACGTAGCCGCCGAAGTACGCAGGGTCGTCCGAGTTGATGGTGACCAGCAGGCCCTCGTCCAGCATCCGGGGCAGCGTGTGCTCGCGGATGTCACCGAACACGCCGAGCCGGACGTTCGACAGCGGACACACCGTCAGCGGGATCTGCTCCTGCCGCAGCCGCGCCACCAGGTCCGGGTCGTCCAGCGCGCGGATGCCGTGGTCGATGCGCTGCGCACCCAAGACGTCCAAGGCTTCGCGCACGTACTCCGGCGGGCCCTCCTCTCCCGCGTGCGCGACCACCTTCAGCCCCATCTGGCGGGCACGCTCGAACACCTCGGTGAACTTCGACGGCGGGTGCCCGACCTCCGCCGAGTCGAGCCCGACGCCGACGATGCGGTCCAGCAACGGCTCGGCGGCCAGCAGTGTCGCCATGGCCGACTCGGCGGTGTCATCCCGCAGGAAGCACAGGATCAGGCTCGCGCTCACCTGATCGGTGTATTCGTCGATAGCGTCACACAATCCGGTGATGACGGTTTCGATCGGGACGCCGCGTTTCAGGTGCGCCTGCGGGTCGAAGAACATCTCCGCGTGCCGCACGCCCTGCTCCGGACAGGTGCGCAGGTACGCGGCAGCCAGGTCGTGGAAGTCCTGCCGTGTCCGCAGCACGGCCATGTTCTCGTAGTAGATGTCCAGAAAGGACTGCAAATCGGTGAACTGGTACTTGGCCTCGAGCTCAGTGACCGAGTCGTAGGGCAGGTCGATGTCGTTGCGCGCGGCGAGGTCGAAGACCATCCGCGGTTCGAGCGTGCCCTCGATGTGGACGTGCAGCTCAGCCTTGGGTATCGCAGCCATGCTGCCAGGGTGTCAGAACCGCGGCGGCACGGGTAACCGGTGTGATCACTTCGGCAGGAGTTCGGGAGACTTCTCGGGCGATGTTAAGCCGGTTCATCCAAGAGGTAACGGCACCGGTCCGGCTGCCCCGCGCGACGCACCCATCGCCGATCAAGGGTGACAAGGTCGACGTCCGACCGCTGGCACGCCTGCCAGATCAGCGCGTCGTGAATGTCGCCACGAAGTCCGATCGCCGCGCCATGTCGAAACACCTCGGCGTAGTCCTCCTGCGTAGCCACGAGGAGTTCCCGACCGGACTTCGTCAGCGCCGTGATCACCTGCCCGACCGTCACCGGATCGAGCCCGAACGCTCGGGTCAGCACCGACCACGACTCGGCAAGACATGCTGCTGGCAGGTGGGTCGCGCGAGTCATCGCATCGTGGGCAACCGCGTGGTGCTCATGCTCCACGATCGTGGACGCGATGATCACGGACGTGTCGACCGCGAAGCTCACCGTGCTCCCCGGTCGCGATCGATGACGTCCAAGACACTGTCGTTGGTGACGGTGGCGCCACCCAACGAAATCACAGGAAGACCATCTTCCACGGTCACGTCCGGTTCAGGCGCGACCTTACGAATCGAGACACCCTCAGCGGACAGCACGAGTTCGACCTCGCCACCTTCCTCTAGTCGCAAAGCGCGACGCATCTCAAGCGGTATGACGATTCGTCCCGCCTTATCAATTCGCGAAGCGGCCATCCGAACTCCCTCGCCGTTCCACCGCAATGGTAGCACAATGGCAAGGGCTTACCATCGACCTTTTTCAGGTGCTTTGGCGAGTTCCGCGCGGGCGCGGTGCAACCGGTCGCGCCACCAGGCGACGCGGTCGGGATCGGCCTGCGCCACAGCGGCGAGCCGGTCGGGAGCCGGTTCCGGTGGCGTGCGGGGTACCGGCAGCACGCCGTCGACCGGCCGCAGCGACTCCGCCACGACGTCGTCCCGCAGCAACGACGTCGTGCCGAGCCCGCAGGCGAAGTCAAGCCGGGGCAGCGCCGCCGCGAGCGCGAGCTGCGCGCCAAGGCCGACGCTGGTCTCCAGCGCCGACGACACCACGCACGGCAGTCCCGCCGCCTCCGCGATGCGCAACGCCTGGCGCACCCCGCCGAGTGGCGTGCATTTGATGACGGCGACGTCCGCAGCGCCCGCGACCGCGACGCGCATCGGGTCCTCGGCGCGCCGGATGGACTCGTCCGCCGCGATCCTGACGTCCACCGCGCGCCGGACGGCGGCGAGTTCGTCGATCGTCGGGCACGGCTGCTCGACGTACTCCAGTCCACCTGCCGCCGTGTCGAGCTGGCGGATGTGGCGGATCGCGGTGTCAACGTCCCAGGCAGCGTTGGCGTCGACGCGGATCGCGCCGGACGGGCCGAGGGCGTCCCGTACCGCCTCGACGCACGCCACGTCTTCGGCGAGCGAGTCGGCGTGGTCGGCGATCTTGATCTTGGCGGTGCCGCAGCCGGACGCCGCTACGATGTCGCGGGCACGGTCCGGGACGACGGCTGGCACGGTGCAGTTGACCGGGATCTCCTCGCGCACCGGCTCCGGCCAGCCCAGCACGCACTGCTCGACGGCGGTGGCCAGCCACGACGCCGCTGTGCGGTCGTCGTACTCCGGAAACGGGCAGAACTCGCCCCACCCCGCAGGGCCGCGCAGCAGCATCCCCTCGCGCACCGTGATGCCCCGGAACCGCGTCGTCATCGGGATCGCGTAGACGCGGGCGCCGTCGAAGTCGATGTCGTCCAGAGCCAGCACGACGCCGACGTTAGCGGAAATGGGTTAGCTGGCGGTCACCGCTACTCCGCCGTCGCCAGCACGGCGGCGAGCTGGTCGAGCGCGGCGTCGGCCCCGGCACCGTCCGCGGCCAGCACGACTTCATCGCCGTGCTCGGCGCCGAGCGTCATGAGGCCGAGGACACTCGCTGCGTCAACCGGGTCCTTACCGTCCTTGCGGATCGTCACGGCCAGCGGCACTGCCGCTGCGGCCTTGGCGAAGGCCGCGGCCGGACGGGCGTGCAGACCGACCTCGCTCACGATGGTGACACGACGCTTTACCATGGCTGGACTCCTTCGCTGTCAACGGGTATCTGTTTGGCGGTCTGCGTCGAGGAATGAGCGAACGCGGTGCAGAGCCGAGCCTGCGTCGGGCGACTGGCAGGCGAG
>WHUD01000096.1:0-277 GCA_009377385.1 Actinophytocola sp. | reverse complement strand
CTGCCCGGCCACCCGCAGCCGCTACCAACTCGATGAGCCTGAGCACCGCGGGCTGCCAGGGATCGTTGAGTTCGGCGAGGTCGCCGAGCTGGCGATCAGCGGCCAACGTGTACTGGGCGAGATCATTGGTGCCGATGCTGGCGAAATCGCATTCGGACAGTACGTCCTCTGCGGTCAGTGCGGCGGCGGGGACCTCAACCATGACACCGGCGGTGGCAAGGCCATACGCTCGCGCCAAGCCCGCGAACTCCGAGGCCTCGCGCACGGTGGCCACCAT
>WHUD01000095.1 GCA_009377385.1 Actinophytocola sp. | reverse complement strand
GGCCGAGACCACGATCGGGCTGTACAAGACGGAGTGCATCCGCCACGACTCGCCGTTCCGCACCGGGCCGCTGACCCGCCTCAGCGACGTCGAAGACATCACCAGCAGGTGGGTGTCCTGGTACAACACCGAGCGGATCATGCACCGCCCCGGCCGGGTCCCGCCCACCGAAGCCGAGACCGTCCACTACACTACCGCTCGGACCGTCTAGAAGACGATCACACACACAAACTGAGGGGGGTATCAAACCCGGGACGGTTCAATCCGTTCCTGCCGAAGATCGAGGAATGGGTCGAGCGGTCGAAGGGCAAGGTTCGCGCGGACGTGGTGCACCACAAGCTGCGACCGCTGGGCTGGGACTGACACGGGGACGCCCCAACACGGCAACCACTGAAAGGGCGCCCGACAACACAGACCGCACACCGCTCTCACGCGATCACGCCCACACCTCAAACCCGCGAAGATCTAGGCAGCTTTCTCGACGGCAGGATTTCACTGGGCCGGCCAACGCGGCACGCGCGCCGTCAGATTGGCACCGTGCCGCGTGGCTGACCCGCTACCCGGTCGGAGATTCGGAATAAAGGTCGGGCAGCTCCTCTGCCGAGGAGCTGCCGTGCCCTCGGAGCCGAACAATGTAGAACAAGCCCCCGAGAGCGATCCAGATCAACAGCGCGATCAACGACTCCTTACCCAGCGCCGCCGGCGAAGCGGGGACGAGCAACAGCGCGACGAACGTCAGGCTGATGGCGGCGCCGGACAGACTGATCAGCTTGCGGGCCGACATCCTTGATTCGCCGTTCGTGCGTGAACCAAGCGATCGGAGCCTCTTGTATGCCGCAAGGCATGCGAAGGCGAAACCAGTCGCGAAGCCGACCGTCACCGAGATCGCACCGGGTAAAGCGATCACCCCGCACGGGGTGATCACCGCGCCCTACGTCGTTCGGGCGACCGAAGCCTATACCGGAACGATCCACGGCCTGCGGCGCACCGTGGCGCCGATCTACTCGCTTGCGATAGCGACCGAGCCGCTGCCCGACGAAGTGTGGGCCGAGCTCAACCTGGCCACCCGGCCCGCGTTCAACGACTTACGCCACGTACGCGTCTGGGGACAGCGCACCGCAACGGGACGCATCGTCTTCGGCGGCCGCGGCGCGCCGTATCATTTCGGCTCACTCATCCGAGCACGCTACGACACCCACGAACACATTCACCAAGGCCTGCAGCAGGCGCTGATCGACTTGTTCCCACAGCTCAGCACCGTGCGCGTCACCCACAAATGGGGCGGTCCGGTCGCCATTCCCCGTGACTGGCACCCTTCCGTCGGACTCGATCACGCATCAGGACTTGCCTGGACCGGCCCGTACGTCGGCGATGGTGTCGCCACGTCGAACCTCGCCGGAAGGATCATCCGTGACCTTATCCTCGAGCGAGACACCGACCTCACGACGCTACCCATCACCAACCATCGCTCGCCCAAGTGGGAGCCAGAACCGATCCGGTGGATCGGAATCAACGCGGGAATCCGTGTCATGGGTAGCGCGGACCGCAGCGAAGCCAGGCATGCACGTCCATCACGACGCGCTCGCATGTTCGGCAAACTCATCGGTGGACACTGATTCCCGCCGAGCTGCGGGCGGTGAACCGTGGAGTCGTGAGCCATACACGGCTGCACCGGCGCGGTCTTACGTCGTATGACTGGGGTGCAACGCAGCGATCACGACTACCTGATGGACAGCTGCCTCATCACGCAACGGATTCCTCGGCGATCCGTACCTCCTGGGGCGCAAGTTCGGTGGCGATCTCGCGGGCGGTGCGCGTGCCGCTTTCGATGGCGCCGTCGATGAATCCGGGCCAGAGGTTGGCGTAGTCGCTGCCCGCGAAGTGCAGCGCGCCTTCGCTGCGTTGCTGGGCCGCGAGGTAGCGGGTGAGCTGGTGGGGCCGTTGCATCAGCCAGGTCTCACCGGAATAGGGATCGGACATCCAGTCGTGCCCGGTGGTCTCCAGGACTTCGACGTCGTCGCGCCACACCCGCAACGCCTGCTGCACGGCGTCGACGTCGTTCGGGTCGATCCGGCTGGCGTCGGCGCCGAAGGAGACCAGCACGGCGTCGTCCTCGCCGAGAAACTCCGTGCGCACCACGGACAGGGGGTGCTCGGCCGAGGAGTACGCGAAGAACGGCGTGATGGGTCCCCTGACGCGGATCCAGACCTTGACGCCCTTCGACGCGGTCTTCTCCCGGCCTGCGGCGAGTTTCTCCGGACACAGTGCCGGGGTGACGTTGAGGTCGCCGAGGATGTTCTGCGGCAGTGTCAGCACCACCCGCCGCGCCTCAATGACGGTGCCGTCAGTGGTGGTGACACGCGCGTTCTCGTCGTCGTGGTCGACCGACGCGACCGGGGTTCCGGTGCGGATGGCGGCGCGGGTTTCCGCGGCGATCGCCGCCACTAAGGCGCGGGTACCCACAGCAAGGCGGAAGACCGCAGACGCCTCGTGCATCAGATGCCACGACCCGGCGGTCGCCGACGTCCATCGCAGCGCGGCGGTGAACGCGCCCTCGGTCAACGGGGCGTTGAAGTGCCCCACCCAGGCGGCCTCGTTGGCCCGGTACTCCTCCACCGACAGATCCAGTGCGTCGAGCTTGTCCTGCACGGTGAACCCGTCCACCGCCGCAAGCTCAGGTGACGACAGCGGGGTGTCCGGGCGGGGGATCAACCGCATCGTGTCGGCCAGCAGCCGTTTCATGCCCGGGTCGATGAGGTCCATGAACCCATCGAGGGTGCCGGTGCGGACCTCGTCCCCGGCCAGCCAGTACGCCTCCTCCGGGCGCGGCCCCCGAGTGACTTCCAGCCCATAGCGCGAGACCTCCGCCCACACGTGCGGCTGCACCCAGTGCAGCCAGGTGCCGCCAATCTCCAGGTCTCGGCCGAGGCGGTGGTCTGTCCACACCCGACCGCCGAGCCGATTCCTCGCCTCCAGCACCACCACATCCAGGCCCGCCCTGCCCAGCTCCCGCGCAGTGATCAGACCGGCGATGCCGCCACCGACAACAACAACGTCCGCTTGCTCGCTCACCATAAACTCCTTGTCACGAAACAGCTGGCAGGTGGCCAAGCTGGCCTGAGGTGGTCGAAAAGGCATTTGCGGCGCACTGCCCTACGACAAGTTCGAGCCGCTCGAGCACGGTGACTCCGCATTGTTCGAGGCAAGCGACCTTGGCTGGATTGCTGGTGAGCAGACGTACGGTGTCGATGCCGAGATCGCGCACGATGTGCGCAGCCGCGCAATACTCACCAGCGTCGACCAGCCGTAGCGCAGCAGTGGCCGTGTCGTAGTCGCCCACGTCCTGACGTGCCTGGGCGCGGAGCTGGTCGATCAAACCGGTCCCTCGGAGGTAGACCACCACGCCCGCACCCGCCGCGGCGACCTGCGCGAGCGCGAGGTCGAGATGCTGCCCGCAGTCGCACGTGCGAGACCCGAGGACCTCCCCGGTGACGCACTCCCTGTGCACCCTCACCAGCGGGGCGGCCTGCTGCTCCGGTTGGCCGAAGACCAGCGCGAGATGTTCGCCGCCGTCGACCTCGTCCCGGTAGCCGTGCACCGTGAACTCACCATGCCTGGTCGGCATCCTGGCGCTCGCCGCCCGCGTCACCGTCGGCGAATGCCGCCAGCGATAGGCGACGAGCTCATCGATGGTCATCAACATCAAGTCGTGCGCGAGGGCGAAGTCACGAAGCTCGGCGGCGTTCGCGGTGAAACCGTCGTCTCGCACGACGTGGCCACGCACGCCGACCGGATACAAGCCCGCGAGCCGCATCAGGTCGACGGTCGCCTCGGCGTGGCCGCCGCGCTCGAGAAGACCGCCCGGCCTGGCACGCTCCGTGACCACGTGACCAGGACGGATCAGGTCCGCTGGCTGGGTGTCCGGAGCGGCGATGAGGCGGATCGTGCGCGCTCGCTCCCTGGCGCTGATGCCGGTCGTGACGCCTTCGCTCGCGTCGACGGCCACGCCGTACGCCGCGCCGTGCTGGTGATCACCGGGCATCCGCGGCACACCCAGTTGCTCCCACCGCTCCTCGGGCGCGGCAACGCACAAGTACCCGCTCGTGTGCCGAACCAGGAACGCGACCGACGCATCGGACGCATGCTCGGCCGCCAGCACCAGCTCACCTTCGCTGTCCCGGTCGTCGACAACGATCACCGGACGACCGCCGCGCAACGCATCCAACGCGGCGTCCGCCCCACGCCTCACGTCGTTCATCTTCGCTCCTTCTCCCGGCCTGATATCACGCGAGCGGCCGTAGCCCGCTGAGTGCTTCGGAGTTCCGCACCGCATGGGCGAGGTCGACCAGTCCCGCACCGTGCGCGGCGGCCAGCTTCGCCGACTCCTCGACCAGCCGCTCGCCATCGACGTACGCCTCGTCCGGCAGATACAGACCGGGCGAGAGCACCTGCGTGGCGAAGAACCCGTCGAGGACAGCAGGAGTGGCAACGGTGGACCGGCCACCGGCCTTCGGTGACCCGATGACCGCTAGGACCCGCATACCGACCTCACGTCCTCCGTGGTCAACTGCCCGTTGACCCGCCGCAACACTCGCTGCGGGTTCTCGTCCTTGAGGACGTCGGGCAGCAGGCTCTCGGGGTAGTCCTGGTAGCAGACCGGCCGCTGGAACCGCCGGATCGCGGTGAGCCCGACCGAGGTATGCGCGCCGTCCATGGTCGCCGGATACGGCCCGCCGTGATGCATCGCGGGCGCCACCGCCACTCCGGTGGGCCACCCGTTCCACACCAGCCGCCCCGCCCGCGCGCGCAACTCCCGGAGCAGGTCGGTCAGGCCGGATTCGCCGTCTTCGGCGTGGATCGTGGCGGTGAGACTCCCCGGAAGGGCGCTGGCGGCCTCTACGGCCTCCGCCATATCGTCGTATTCCACGATGATCGACGTCGGACCGAAGCACTCGGTCACTAGGTGGTCGGCATCAGCGAGCAGCGACCGGACATCGGTCGCCAGCAACGCGGGCCCTGCGAGCCCATCGGCGTCAGCCGTGTCCGCGACGAGGGTGCGCACACCCGGCCGACCGGTGAGGGTGGCACGGATGTCGGCGTGCGTGGCATGGATGCGCTCGTCCAGCATGCGCCCACCTGCCACACCCCGGGCGGCCTCGACGAGCCGGTCCTCAAGCCCGTGACCGGCGGGCAGGAACAACAGGCCGGGTTTGGTGCAGAACTGCCCCACACCCAGCGTGTAGGAGCCGGTGAACCCCGCCACGATCTCCTCACCACGCGCCCGCACGGCCTCAGTCGTGACGAAGACAGGGTTCACGCTCCCCATTTCGGCGAAGAACGGGATCGGGTCGGGCCGATTGCGCGCGATGTCGTGCAACGCCCGTCCTCCGGACAGCGACCCAGTGAACCCACCCGCACGAATACGCCGGTCCTGCAGCGCCGTCACCCCGGCCTCGACTCCCTCGATCAGGGCAAACGCGCCCTCCGGGAGGCCCGCGTCGGCCAGCGCCGATGCGACCAGCTCGGCGGTGACCCGCGAGGTCTCCGGGTGACCGGGGTGGGCCTTCACGACCACCGGGCATCCGGCGGCCAATGCGGCTGCCGTGTCCCCGCCGGCCACGCTGAACGCGAACGGGAAGTTGCCCGCCGCGAACACCAGCACCGGACCGAGCGGCAGCTGCGCCCGTCGCAGATCTGGCCTGGGTACGGGGGTCGCGTCCGGGTCTGCGGTATCGATGATCACGTCCGACCACGAGCCATCCTCCAGCCCCGCAGCGAACAGGCGTTGCTGTCCGGTGGTGCGGGCGACCTCCCCGGTCAGGCGACCGGTGGGCAGGTTGGTCTCCGCCTCGGCGATCGTCACGAGCCGCTCGACATTCTCGTCCAGAACGTCTGCGATCGCCCGCAGCCCCGCGACCCGCAGCCCGACCGGGCCCTCCTCAAGAACGGTGGCGGCGTGCTCAGCGGCCGCCAGGACCTGGTCGAGACGCTGGACGGGGGTGTCAGTGAGTGTGTGCATTCCCTCAACTCTCCTTGCAGGTTGCCGGGGTCATTCGTTCGTACTGGTGTCAGGTGGGGCGGCGCCCAGGCTCTGGCTGATGTCGCGTGCGGCCGCGAACAACTCGGGCATGGCGTCGCGACACGCATCGGGATCGAAGCGGTACTTGGGGCCGACGACGGCCAGCGCGGCGACCAATGTGCCCGCGTCGTCGCGAATGGGCACCGCCCCGGACACGATGCCGTCTTCGAGCTCGTCGTCGATGGTCGCGTAGCCCTGCTCGCGAACCGTGACCAGTTCCTTCTGCAGTTGTGCGTGGCTGGTGATGGTGTGCGATGCGACACGCGGCAGGTCGTCGCCGAGCAACCGCCGGGCCGCCGACTCGTCGAGCTCGGCAAGAACCAGCTTTCCGGTGGCGCTGGCATGCATCGGCCATCGCATCCCCACCATGCTGCTCACGCTGAGCCCGACTCGCTGCGCCGACTCCTGGACGACGATGTCCAGCTCGTTGGTCGCGCGGCACACGCTTAGGGTGACGGTCTCCCCGATCTGCTGCGCGGCGAGCGCGACACGGGGCTGGGCGCGCGCGGTGAAGCCTGCGTGGTGGTCGGCCATCGCACCCAACCGGGCCAGCTCCCATCCCAGCACGTATCGGTTGTCCACGCGGTCGAGCAGCCCGTTCGACTCCAGCGTCACCAGCAGGCGGAACACGGTCGGCCGAGCCAACGACGTGGCAGCGGCGAGCTCCGAGGCGTTGGCTCCGCCGTGCATCCGAGCGACCATGCGCAGCAACCGCAGCGCTCGGCTCACCGACCGATTGGTAGGCGGACCAGCCGCCGTCTCGTCCGGGTGCTCACTCATCGGGATCCCCGCCTCTCTGCCGCACATGTCGTAAGGTTTGCTCCGACAATCGCACAGTCACTCGACGTCGAACCTCACGGATCCCAGACCGTCGAATCCGGCCCGGAGGACGAACGCGGGCTCGAGCTTGAAGCCGACCAGCCGGTCACCGGCCGCCACCCTGGTGGCGACGTCGTACTGGTGGATCCGGAACGCGATGTCGGCGTCCAGCTCTGGCCAGTCCTTGATCATTACCAATCTCCAAACTGGACTGTCGTCTCCCCCTAACGTGCTGCGCGGGAGCCCACCGCCCAGATGATGAAGTTCCCGGTGTGGGTGCCGTGGCTCTGCCAGCGGATCGCGACCATCGATCCGTCTTCGACGGTTTCGAGGATCTCGACACGCAGGTCGGGAAACGCCTCCTGCGATGCTTCGATGGCGGCCTTGACCGCATCGAGCCCTTCCGAGGCTGACTTCGTGTGTGTCCCCCTAGCTCGCTACCGACGCGCGATCCGGCAGTTCGACGTAGCGGCCGAACTCACCGGCCTGAAACAGCAACGGCTCGCCGTCGGCCGACTCCATCGACAGGACGCTGCCCATGACCATGAAGTGATCGCCCACCACCACTTCCGCCTGCACCTCGCAGTCGATCCAGGCGATCGAGTCCAGCAGCTGGGGTGGCCCCAAGGGACCGCTCTGGTGCCGCAGTCCCTCGAACTTGCCCGGTCCCTTGCGCGATAACGCACGGCACACATCGGTTTGGCCACTCGCAAGCACGTTCGCGGTGAAGTACTGCTGGCGCCGGATCTTCGGCCACGTCGACGACATCTCGCCGACGCTGAACGTCACCAGCGGCGGCGACAGCGACAGCGACGCGAACGTCCCGACGATGAAGCCGAGCTCCTCACCGGCCTTGTCCAACCCGGTGATCGCCACGACGCCGGTGGGCAGCCGCCCCATGACCGCGCGGTAGTGCTGCTCGGAAATCTCGGACTCGACCGTCAGCATGGACAACACCTCCTGCTAGGCACTGATGACCTGTGGTTGGTGACTGCGGTAGCCAGTTCCGGGGTGGTCGTCACGCAGCCGAGTCATGCCGGGCCCGTAGAGCTTTTCCCGCAACGTCGACCCGTCGTAGTCGCGCCACATCAGTTCGCGGCGCTGCAACTCGGGGACGACCAGTTCGATGAACACGGCGATGTCTTTGTGCTTGACCGCGTGGCCGATGTTGAACCCGTTGATGCCGGTCTGCTGCATCCACTCCTGCAGCTGGGTCGCCACGGTCGCCGGTGAACCCACGATCGTCGGGCCCGATCCGCCGACGCCGATGTACTCGGCGATGTCGCGCGGGGTCCAGTCGCGATCGGGGTCTGCCTTGGCGAAGATGTCGATCATGGTCTGGCCCGCGTTGGTCTTGACGTGGCGCAACGGGACGTCGGGGTCGAACTGTGCCATGTCGAGCCCGGTCCAGCCGCTGTAGCGGGCCATCGCGCCCGCGTAGCTCACCAGGCGCCGGTACTCCTCGTAGCGCTCATGGGCCTGCTCGTCGGTCGGGGCGCAGACGACGCTGAGCATCTGCAGCACCTGGACGCTCTGCGGATCCCTACCCACCGCTGCTGCCTGCGCCCGCAGGTCGTCGACCTGCCGCTTCAGCGCACTCATCGACGTCGCGTTGGCGAACACCGCCTCCGCGCTCGCCGCGGCCAGGGCCCGACCCTTCGACGACCCACCGGCTTGGAAGATCACCGGAGTCCGCTGTGGCGACGGCTCGCACAGGAAGAAGCCGGGGACGGTGAAGTACGTGCCGTTGTGGTCGATCGCGTGGATGCGCGACGGGTCCGCGTAGACGCCGTTGGCACGGTCGCGACGGACGGCGTCCTCGTCCCAGGAGTACTCCCACAGCTTGTAGCAGACCTCGAGGTACTCCGCGGCCATGTCGTAACGCTCGTCGTGCGGAACCTGCTGCCCCGTCCCCATGTTTCGCGCCGCACTGTCCGCATAGGACGTCACCAGGTTCCACCCGATGCGCCCCGACGTGAGGTGGTCCAGCGTCGCGAACCGCCGCGCCAGCGCATAGGGATGTTCGTACGACGTCGATGCGGTGAGCCCGAAGCCAAGGTGCGTGGTGGCGCTCGCCATCGCGGAGACCACCATGCTCGGGTCGTTGGCAGGCACCTGCGCCGCGTCGCGCAGGGCAGCGTGCGCATTGCCCTCGTAGATGTCGTGGTAGCCGACGTTGTCGGCGAGGAACAGGCCGTCGAACCGGCCCTCCTCCAGCAGCTTCGCGTACTCCGTCCAGTACAGAACGTCGGTGTAGCGCGCGCTCAGATCGTCCCGGTGCCGCCACAACCCCGCCGACAGGTGCGCCGGCCCGTTGAAGTCGAACGCGAACAACCGCATCCGCTCTTGGGTCATGTACCCCTCCTTGTGGTGTTCACTAGATGAACGTTACGACCATTAAATGAACAGCAATGAGGCTAAGGTAAGGCTCGCTCTTCCGAGCCGTCAAGGCGCGAGGGGAGAAAATTTCCTAGTCGATCTCCGGCGTCCGCGTAGAGCCGCGGGCGCAGACTTGAGCATGGCTAGCTCATGCGTTCGGGTCGGCCGTGGAGGTGGCGTACTCCGGGCGTCCAGCAGGCCGATAGGTCTGGATGGTGATACCCCTGGACGTGGTCCGCGAGGTGACCAGGTCGAGCTTGATGTCAGGACCGGCATCGGGGAACAGCCGGGTGCCCTTGCCGACGACGACGGGATAGGTGAGCAGGTCGAACTGGTCGACCAGGTCGTTGGCGAGCAGCCATCGGACGAGGCCGCCGCTGCCTGGCACCAGCAGTTCGCCGTCTTGCCGCGCCTTCAGCTCACTGATCGCCGCGGCGACGTCGCCGGTCAGGACACTCGTGCCCGCCCACTGCGGGTCGGTGAGGCCGGTCGACACCACGTACTTGGGCCGGCTGTTCAGCGCGGCGGCGATCGGGTTCGTGCTCGGATCGATCATCGCTCCCCAGTAGCCAGCGAAGATCTCGTACGTCCGCCTGCCGAACAGAAACGCGGCCGCACCGCCGTAGACCTCGCTGAGATAGTCCCCGGCTTCGGTATCGAGCAGTGGAATGGCCCATCCACCGCGGTCGAAGCCGCCGCTGCGATCCTCGTCAGGTCCGCCCAGCCCCTGCATCACGCCGTCCACCGAGACGTTGGTCGTGGTCGTCAACCTCATGTCACGGTCACCTCACCGAACAACGGCCGTGAACCCCTGCTGGATCCGCGTTGCTTCGTTCAGACAAGCACACTTGCCGGTGCATGTGAGTGATTTCCCGGCGCAGAACACCAGCGGTGTTCACCGCAGGACGCGCGCGAGGGGTACGGTCAGCGACCATGACCGCCCTGCCACCCCACCGCGAGACGGTCCGCGACGAGTGGATCGACTACAACGGTCACGTCATGGATGGCTACTACTCCGTGATCTTCGGCCATGCCATCGACGCCGTGATGACCGGCATCGGGATCGACGCGGACTACCGGAAACGCACCGGCTGCACGCTGTACACCCTGGAGTCCCACGTGCGGTTCCTGCGCGAAGTCAAGCCCGGCACCACCATCGAGGTGCACCCCCGCGTCGTCGACGTGGACGCCAAACGGCTCCGGTTGTGCTTCGAGATGGTCGTCGACGACACCGTCGTGGCGACCCAGGAGTCCATGACGATTCACATCGACCAGCGGGCCGGGCGATCGAGCCCGTGGCCGGACGAGATCCGGTCGTTCTGCGAGGACCTCGTCGAGCCACCGCCCGACTACGCGGGCCGCGCTGTCGGGATGGCTGTCCGGTCCGGTTGAGCCTTCAGGCTTGATCGTCGTCCGGGCGTGCGGTGTTCTCGAGGAGCTTGCTTCGGATGTCCGCGACGCGCGCGTCGCCGGTGGACTTGCCGGAGCGGGGCGTAAAGAACGATTCGGTTTGCGGCCGCGTATCGGACCCGAGCAGATGCTTCTCGACTGCCGCGAGCCGGTCGGCCAGTTCGACATCGCGGCTCTTCAGCGCGACCTCCCGCGCCTGACGGACGGCGAGCACCTTGTCGTCCTCCTCCGGCGGGGGCACCGCAGCCTCCGCCGCCGCGAGTCTGGCATCGAGCCGGCCGAACGCCTCGGCCGCGGCGCCGACCGCGCTACGGAGCGGGCGGAGGAACGGGGTGACCAGCTTACGGTTCGCAGGGCGCACGATGGCTCCTTCCCTCGACGGGTCAGAGTATGACCGCGAGAACCGCTCACGCCAAGAAGGCACGACGAAACCGGCCGCACGACGACCCGCGCGGGTTCGTGCGCACTATCGCTGCGGCCTGCAGCTTCGCGACATGAGTGGTTCCTCATCGACGCGGCCAGAACCGCTCAATACCACAGGAAATGGTGGACGGTGCCAAGGAAACAATCCATAGACACCCGTGCCATTCACCCAGCATCGTTGACTCACGGAGCGATTCCCTGCCCGTTCAGCGACAAGGAGTTGGATTGTGACCTCGGCATCTCCGTTCCACATCGGTTCGATCGATCCCGAGATCGCCGCGGCCATCGACGACGAACTGCACCGCCAGCAGTCGACGCTGGAGATGATCGCCTCGGAGAACTTCGCTCCGCTCGCCGTGCTCGCGGCACAGGGATCCGTGCTCACGAACAAGTACGCGGAGGGTTATCCCGGCCGCCGGTACTACGGCGGATGTGACCACGTCGACGTCGTCGAACAGCTCGCGATCGACCGCGCCAAAGACCTGTTCGGCGCCGAGCACGCCAACGTGCAGCCGCATTCGGGCGCGCAGGCGAACGCCGCCGCATTGTTCGCGCTGCTCGACCCCGGCGATACGGTCCTCGGACTTGACCTGGCGCACGGCGGTCATCTCACGCACGGCATGCGGCTCAACTTCTCCGGCAAGCTGTACAACGTCGTGCCGTACCACGTCGATGAGAACACCGGACGGGTCGATCTCGATGAGGTGGAACGGCTGGCGCGGCAGCACCGGCCGAAGCTGATCCTGGCGGGCTGGTCGGCGTACCCGAGACAGCTCGACTTCGCGGCGTTCCGCCGGATCGCCGACAACGTCGACGCGACGCTCATGGTCGACATGGCGCACTTCGCTGGCCTGGTCGCCGCCGTGCTGCACCCGAACCCGGTGCCCCACGCCGACATCGTCACCACGACCACCCACAAGACGCTCGGCGGGCCTCGCGGCGGGCTCATCCTGTGCCGCACTGAGCTGGCCAAGCGGATCAACTCCGCGGTCTTCCCCGGCCAGCAGGGCGGCCCGCTGGAACACGTCATCGCGGCGAAGGCGATCGCACTCAAGATCGCGGCGGGCGCGGAGTTCGCCGACCGGCAGCAGCGCACGCTCACCGGCGCCAGGATCCTGGCCGACCGGCTGTCGCGGGACGACTGCGCCGAGGCAGGCGTCCGCGTCGTCACCGGTGGCACCGACGTCCACCTGGTGCTTGTCGATCTCGTGGAGTCCGCACTGGACGGTAAGCAGGCGGAGGACCGGCTGCACTCGGTGGGCATCACCGTCAACCGCAACGCGGTCCCGAACGATCCGCGCCCACCGATGGTGACCTCCGGGCTGCGGATTGGCACCCCGGCACTCGCGACACGGGGCTTCGGCGAGGACGACTTCCACGAGGTGTCCGACATCATCGCCGAGGCGCTTACCAGCGACTTGGACGCCACCACCGAGCAGGCGCTGCTCGGCCGTGTCGAGGCGCTCACCAAGAAGCATCCGCTGTACCCGACGCTGTCGCATGGGGCGTGATGGCGGTGGCCACTCCCAGCGAGCTGCCGCACCCCACGCGCGCGGGGCTGCATGTCGTCGAGGGCAGCGACGACAACCTCCGTGGCGACGTCCGCCGGGTGGCTGCCCTGCTCGGGGAGTCCCTGGTGCGCCAGCACGGCCCCGACCTGCTCGACTTGGTCGAACGGGTGCGCGGGCTGACCAAGCAGAGCAAGGACGCGGCAACATCGGCCGAGCGGGCAGCCGCCCGCGATGAGGCCCGTGCGCTGCTCGCCGCCCAGCCGCTGCCGATCGCCGCCGCACTTGTCCGCGCGTTCTCGGTGTACTTCCTGCTCGCCAACGTCGCCGAGCAGGCGGACCGGGTCCGGCGGATCCGCGACTGCCCCGAGGAGGACGGCTGGCTCTCCCGCGCCACCGCGTCGGTGGCGGAGGCGAGCCGAACAGAGCGCGGACACCCTGCACACCGCCGCCGACGCGCTGGCGATCCGGCCGGTCTTCACCGCGCACCCCACCGACGCGAGCCGCCGCTCGGTGCTGACCAAGCTCCGGCGCGTCGCCGAGGTGCTGCTGCACGATCACGAGCCAGGCGAGCGGGCGCAGGCCCGGCGGGACCGGCTGATCGCCGAGCTGATCGACCTGATTTGGCAGACCGACGAGCTGCGCGCCGCGCGCCCGACCCCGGTGGACGAGGCCAGCAACGCGCTGTACTACCTGCAGGAACTCGCCGAGGAGGTGCTGCCGGATCTGGCGACGTCGCTGGCGGACGAGCTGCGCCGTCACGACGTCTCGCTGCCGCCCGATGCGGCGCCGTTGACGTTCGGGACCTGGATCGGCGGCGACCGGGACGGCAACCCGAACGTCACTCCGGACGTCACCCGGCAGGTGCTGCGCATGCAGCACCACATCGCCGTCCGCGCGCTGCGCAGGATGATCGAGAACCTGATCGCGGACCTGTCGCCGTCGACCTTGGCGGTGGACGTCTCCGCCGAGCTGCGCCGGTCCATCGCGGACGACCTGGCGGCGCTGCCCGACCTCGAGTCGGACATGCTCAAGCGCGCCGACACCGAGCCGTACCGGGTCAAGCTGACCTGCGTCGATGCCAAGCTGGCCAACACGCTGGCGCGGGTCGACGCGGGAACGCCGCATGTCCCTGGCCGCGACTACCTCGGCAGCGCCGAGCTCAGGGCGGAGTTCGCGGTGCTCGCCGAGTCGCTGCGTGCCAACGCGGGCGGGCTGATCGCGGACGGCGTGCTCGCCAGGGTGCGGCGGATGGTCGCGGTGTTCGGCCTGCATCTGGCCACCATGGACATCAGGGAGCACGCCGACGTGCATCACCACGCTGTCGGGCAGTTGCTTGACGGGCTCGGCGCGCGGATGGCGCCCTACCGGGAGCACTCCCGCGAGCAACGCACCCAGCTGCTCAGCGCCGAGCTGGCCTCCCGGCGCCCGCTGACCCGCACCCCGCCGCCGCTGGACGCCGACGGCGCGACGACGTTCGACGTGTTCGTCGCGGCGCGCGAGGCGCTGGACACCTACGGGCCCGAGGTGATCGACAGCTACATCGTGTCGATGACACGGGGCGTGGACGATCTGATCGCTGCCGTGGTGCTCGCCAGGGAGGCGGGACTCTTGGATGCCTGGGGCCACGAGTCCGGCGACACCACGGTGGCCCCGTTCTGCGACATCGACTTCGTGCCACTGCTTGAGACGGCCGAGGAGCTGGCAAGGGCGGGTGAGCTGCTCGACGAGCTGCTGTCCGACCCGACCTATCGAACGATCGTACGGCTACGCGGCGATGCGCAGGAAGTGATGCTCGGCTACTCCGACTCCAACAAACAGGCGGGCATCACTACGTCTCAGTGGGGCATCCACAAGGCACAACGCACCCTGCGCGACGTCGCGGCGCGGCACGGCGTCCGGCTGCGGCTGTTCCACGGCAGGGGCGGCACCGTCGGGCGCGGCGGCGGTCCCACCTACGACTCGATCCTGGCGCAGCCGTGGGGCGTGCTGGACGGCGAGATCAAGTTCACCGAGCAGGGTGAGGTCATCAACGACAAGTACGCGCTGCCTGAGCTGGCGCGGGAGAACCTGGAGCTGACCGTCGCCGCGGTGCTGCAGGCGTCCACCTTGCACCGCACGCCACGGCACACCGCCGACGTGCTCGCCCGCTGGGACGCCTGCATGGACACCGTGAGCGAGCATGCCTACCGGGCCTATCGGGGACTGGTGGAGGATCCGGACCTGCCCGCCTACTTCGTGGCGTCGACCCCGGTTGAGCAGCTCGGTTCGCTCAACATCGGCTCTCGTCCTGCCCGTCGGCCGTCGTCGGGAGGCGGCATCGAGGGGTTGCGTGCGATCCCGTGGGTGTTCGGCTGGACCCAGTCGCGCCAGATCGTGCCGGGCTGGTTCGGGGTCGGCTCCGGCCTGCGCGCGGCCCGTGAGGCTGGTCTCTCGGACGTGCTGGCGGAGATGCACGGCGGCTGGCAGTTCTTCCGGACGTTTCTGTCCAATGTGGAGATGATGCTTGCCAAGACCGACCTCGAGATCGCGGGCCACTACGTGGCGACCCTGGTACCGGAGCCGTTGCGGCGGCTGTTCGACGTGATCCGGGATGAGTACGAGCTGACCTGCACCGAGGTGCTGGGGGTGACCGGGCAACGCGCGCTGCTGGACAACGCCCAGCCGCTCAAGCGCACGCTGGAGGTGCGCGATGCCTACCTCGACCCGATCTCTTACTTGCAGGTGGACCTGCTGGCCAGGGTTCGTGCGAGCAGTGAGGACGCTGTCTGCCCCGACCTGCACCGGGCACTGCTGCTGACCATCAACGGCGTGGCGGCAGGGATGCGCAACACCGGCTAAACCCGCGCGGTGTCAGGGCGTCGCGACAATGTCCGGCGGCGCTTGGTAGGGATGCTGTGGCAGGCCATCGTCGGGGATCAGCTCGTAGTCGCCGGCGTGGGCGGTGAAGATGCGCGCCTCGGTGCGCAGGCCGGTCGGCGTGTCGAGGGTGCCTGCGGCGATGGTCAAGCTGGGTCGCTCAGGGGCGTCCCAGAACAAGCTGGAGCCGCAGCGACCGCAGAAGCCGCGCCGTGGTTTGTCGTCCTCGGTGTACCAGGCGGGTTCGTCTCCGATGATCTCGACGGATTCGCGGGGCGCCGCCACCATCGCCGGACTCGAGCCGTGCCAGCGGCGGCAGTCGACGCAATGGCAGATCACCGCGTCCCGTAACGGAGCATGAACCCGGTACCGGATCGCGCCACACAAACACTGCCCAGCCGCCATTCCGCACCTCTCTGTCATCGCATCAGGTCACCAGCACCGCGCGGAAGTCGTTGACGTTGGTAAGCGTCGGTCCGGTGATGACCTGGTCGCCGAGCTTCTCGAAGAAGGTGTGTCCGTCGTTCGTGGCCAGCACGGCGGCCGGGTCCAGGCCAAGCGAGCGCGCCCGCGCGAGCGTGCCCGGCGAGATGAACGCCCCGGCGATCTCCTCGTTGCCGTCTACACCGTCGGTGTCGCACGCGATGGCGTGCACGCCGGGCAGTTCCCGGGCCGCGAGCGCGAACCCGAGCAGCAGCTCCACGTTGCGCCCGCCACGCCCGTCGCCGCGCACGGTCACCGTCGTCTCCCCGCCGGAGAGCAACACACACGGCGGCGCGGCGGGCTCGCCGTGCCGGTGCCGTAGGAGTCCAGCACCGCCAGCGCCTGTGCGGCGGTGCTGGACTCGGCGACCGTGGGGCCGGATGCGATGACGCCGGGCTCGTCGCCGGGGACGTCGGACATCAGCAGCCCGACGGTCCCTGCCGGGAACGCCGCTGCGGCGAGCCGTCCGCCCTTGACGACCCGCCGCCGGAGATCAGCGCGAGTACCAGGTCGTCAGGACCGGCCGAGGACACCAGCGCGAGGATGCGGCGGGCGGCGCGCTGCCCGGCGTCGTCCGGCACGGGGTGGGCGGCCTCGACGATCTCGACCCGCTCGCAGGGCACCGTGTGCCCGTAGCGGGTGACGACCAGCCCCTCGACGCGGCCGTGCCAGCCGTCCCGCGCGGCGTGTTCGACCGCCTGGGCCATGCGCGCCGACGCCTTGCCCGCACCGACGACGAGCACCCGGCCGCGCGGCGCGGGCGGCAGGAACTCCGGCACCCGCAGCAGCGGGTCGGCGGCGGCGACGGCGGTGTCGAACAGCCCGCGCAGGAATCCGCGCGGGTCGGTCACGCCACCCGGCACGGCGGCTCGCGACCCTCCACATAGGCTTGGAGGTTGTCGAGCACGAGCATGCCCATGGCGGTGCGGGTCTCGGTGGTCGCGCTGCCGAGGTGTGGCAGCAGCACCACGTTGTCCAGCTCGCGCAGCTCCGTGGGCACCGCAGGCTCGCCCTCGTAGACGTCGAGGCCGGCGCCCGCGATGGTGCCGTCGCGCAGGGCTTCGGCGAGCGCGGTCTGGTCGAGCACGTCGCCGCGGCGCGGTGTTGACCAGGAACGCCGTGGGTTTCATGCGTTTGAGCCGGGCGGCGTCGATGAGGTGCCGGTTGTCCCCGCCGCCTGGCATGTGCAGGGAGAGGAAGTCGGCCGCATCCAGTACCTCGTCGACGGCGGACAGCTGCCGTGCGCCTGGGACGCCGTGGTGGGCGACGTTCGGTTTCGGGTCGT
>WHUD01000094.1 GCA_009377385.1 Actinophytocola sp. | reverse complement strand
GAACTACACCCTCAACCCGCCCGGAACCTGAGCGTGTTGATCATCGGCAGGCCCTTAGCGACCCCTCATTGAGATTTTCGCCGTACTGGGTACCTGAGACATGCCTGGTTACCGACATGCCAGCTTGTGGCCTTGCCGCGCACGGCGAGGGTCCCTGCTCGGCGGTGTCAATGAGGGTTCCCCTTGTGCCTCGCCTGAGACTCATGTCAATTACGAAGCACGGCTTTCCGGCTATGTCGTAGGTGGCCGGAGGCGCAGTGCAGCCCGGCGAGCCCGTTGTAGGGGTTCGGTGTCGCGCCGGAGTGCGGCGGTGACGACAGGCCCTCCAGCAGGAGAAAGCATTCCTCTGCTACTTCACCGGTAGAGGCGTAGCCAGCAGTTGTGGTCACGGTTTCCAATTGATCCCGGACGCTGGCCTTGTGCTCGCTGATGACCGCGCGTGCAGGATGGTCGAGGTCGGCGAGTTCCGCGGCGGCATTGACGAAACTGCAACCACGAAAGTCGTCAGCCACGACCCAGGCATGGTAAGCGTCGAATACGGCGGTCAGGCGCTCGCTCGGGGTTCCCGCTGCGTCTACACCCTCGCCGACGTGCACGGGCATGACCTCACCGAGGTCGCCGATCGCCTGCTGCAGCTGGCGTAAGCGAATCATTAGTCCCGCAATGGCCGTGTGTCGGCAAACGACGGCGGTCTCAAGTGGTCGGTGCGTGTGCGCGACTATGGCTTTTCCTGCCGATACACGGCCCTGGCGCGTTGCCCGTGCCCAGTGAACGCCCCGCCCAGTTTTCCTCGTCATCCTCGAAATAATCAGGCTGCGGCCAGCCGACGGACTGAACGCAGCGTACTCGACACCCGGGCGGCTGCGGAGCTCAGCATGACAACCCTTCCGGTCCCGTCTCGCTGAGGGATCCCTTGCGAAATGCACCGTATGCGGAGAACGAATTTACTCACCAAAGCCATCGTCGTCCGCCAGGCCTAGGTACTGAAACAAGCGGGCCTGCGTCTCAACGCTGAGCTTCTGTGCCGGAACAATTCCGAGGTGGTCACCAGGTTGATCTTTGAGTAGTGGCTGAAGCGCGGGGCGCGAACCCAGCACTTCCTAACTCACCCCATCGCGAGCGCCAGCCTCCGGCGACCAGGACAAGTACGAACCAGCGCTGGCCCAACGGGGTACAACTGAGACCCAAAATGAAACCCAACAGCGAAACGCTGGGTGATGCTCCGAGCATCACCCAGCGTTTCGCCTGTTCACAAGCGCGGTAGCGGTGGGATTTGAACCCACGGAGGGTTGCCCCTCACTCGCTTTCGAGGCGAGCTCCTTCGGCCGCTCGGACACGCTACCGCCGACTAGGCTACCGGACGGTCCATGTCGAGCCGTTGCTGGGGTGGGGCCCTACGGGCGCTCCCGGTGGCGCAGGAAGAAGTCGTCAAGCAGCGCCGCGCACTCGTCCTGGAGCACCCCGGCGACCACTTCGGGGCGGTGGTTGAGCCGCCGGTCGCGGACGACGTCCCACAGCGAACCGACCGCGCCGGTTTTTGGTTCCCACGTGCCGAACACCACCCGCGCGACCCGCGCGAGCACGATCGCCCCAGCGCACATCGTGCAGGGCTCCACCGTCACCGCGAGCGTGCAGCCTTCCAGCCGCCAGCCGTCGCTGTGGCGCGCCGCCGCTTCACGCAGCACGAGGATCTCGGCGTGCGCGGTCGGGTCACCGGTCGCCTCCCTTGCGTTGTGCGCACGGGACAACTCGCTGCCGTCCGGGGCGAACACCACCGCGCCGATGGGAACATCGGCACCCTCGAACGCGGCACGAGCCTCGGCGAGCGCAGCGCGCATCGCCGTCGTTGGTTCCACTGGTGGCACGGTCGTCAGAGCCGGTCGAGCAGCTCGTCGAACTCGTCGCCGAACCCGCAGCGCCGCGCGATCATCCGCAGCTGCTCGTCGGGGTAGAGGTCGATGTCGCTGGCGATCATCTCCAGCTCCTCGGACGGCAGGCCGAGATCGGACATCATGCCGAGGTCGCCCTCTGCCCACGTCTCGTCCTCGTCCTCGTCTGGCATGTCGACCCGCAGCATGTCCAGCACGTCTGCGGCGATGTCGTAGTCGAGCGCGGCGACGGCGTCGGACAACACCAGCTCCGTGCCGCTCGGCGCGAGCCGGATCAGCACGAAGAACTCGTCATCGACGGACAGTAACGCCACGACCGCGCCCGTCGAGACGATCTTGCCCAGCTCCGTGATCGCCGCGTCGAGGTCGGTCAGCGCGTTCGGGTCCAGCTCACTGCACCGCCACCTGCCGTCTTCGAGCACGGCAGCCACCGCGAATCCCGCTCCCGGCTTCTGCACCGTCATTCACACACGGTATTCCGAGGGATGCCGTCCTGACCACTCGAATCGATGAGAGACTGTGCGCGTGCGAGATCTGTGCGTGATCGGCCTTGGACTGATCGGTGGTTCGCTGCTCCGCGCGGCCACCCAAACCGGCAGGACAGCCTGGGGTGCGACGGAGTCAAGTGCGGACGCCGACGCCGCCCGCACCGACGGCTTCGACGTCGAGCCTGCCGTCGAGTCGGCGTTACGCCGTGCGGCGGAACGCGATGCCATGGTGGTGCTCGCCGTGCCGCTGACCGAGGCCGAGACGGTGCTGCGCACGGTGGCGGAGCTGGCGCCACACTGCCTGCTCACCGACGTCACCAGCGTCAAGCGGCCGATCGCCGAGCTGGCCGCACGGATCACGCCGCAAGCGAGCTTCGTCGGTGGTCACCCGATGGCGGGTACCACCCGATCGGGCTGGCAGGCGAGTGACGCCCAACTGTTCGCCAAAGCCGCCTGGGTGGTCTGCGTCGACGAGGACACCGACCTGGCGAGCTGGGCGGAAGTCGCCGCGCTCGCCATCGACGTCGGTGCCAAGGTCGTGCCGACGACGTCAGAGCAGCACGACGAGGCCGTTGCGCGCATCTCGCATCTGCCGCACCTGCTCGCCGCAGTGCTCGCCCATGTGGGTGCCGAGGACGGGCCGTTACCGCTGTCGCTGGCCGCAGGGTCGTTCTCTGATGGCACGCGGGTCGCCGCGACACGGCCCGAGCTGACTCGCGCGATGGCGGAGGGCAACCGGGCGGCGCTGCTTCCGGTGCTGGACTCCGCACTGGGGATGCTCGGCGCGGCACGCGGCGCGCTGGCGTCGACCGGCTCGCTTGGCGCGACCATCAATGCTGGGTACGAGGCCACCCGCGCCCGCGCTACGCAGGCAGGGTCCCCGAGCTCGCCGGTGCGCATCGACCTGGCCGCGACCGACGCGCCTGAGGCGCTGCTCGCGCTCGGCGCGCAGGGCGGGCGCGTCACCGAGCTGAGTGACAATGTCGCCGTCGGCGCGCTGCCGATGCTCGACGACGAGCGCGGGCAGGGGTAGGGCTCGGCTTGGCGGGTGCCGGGCTACGCCGTTCGGGCTACCGTTGCCACGTCGCCCGTAGTAGTCCGGTGACGACGTCGCGCCGCAGCGCGGTCAGACGGTGCGGTGGGATGCTCTCCGGGTGGTACTCGTCCAGCAGGTCAACGAGCCGCTGGAGCGTGGCGCGCCACGGCTGTCCCGGCGCCCGGGTGAGGTCCAGGCTCGGCGCGAGATCCACCGGCCGTCGTTCCGGCAGGGTCACGCCGCTTTCCTCGGCGCGGAGAAGGTGCCGCGCCTCGTCTTCGACGCCTTCGCGCGCGAGATGCAGCCAGATCGCCCCTGCGTCGGCCGACCAGCGTTGCGCGGTCTCCGCACGGGGGCCGATGATCACCGCACGCCCGGTGTCCGCGACGACGTCCCCAGCGCCGGAGTTGACGGTGATCTCCCCGGCGAGTGGGACGGTGACCAGGTACCTGGTGAGGAGCGGCTCCGTCTCGACCACGACGGGTCCGCCCCAGCTGATCGCGCTGAGTTCCACGCCTTCGCCGATGTCCACATGGCGCATGTCCGTGTGGAAATGCTCCGGATCAAGCGCGACCAACCGGCGAATCCGAACGTTGTGTGGGATATCGTCATGACAGTCCATACCGGACTTATTCGGCACATCGCGGCAGGCCATCAGCTACTCCAGGCGGCGGCGTGAGCACAGGCGGCTCGCATGTGCGGGATCAGCATGGTCGAGACCATCGCGCCTCCCTCCGGCCTGGTGCGGGGGCCTGGGTAAGCCAGTTCTGACGACGTCGGCCCTGGCGTACCGCTCCTGCGCTTGCCTCGGGGGGTCTGCCCCCAGCCAGCCACACACCGACGTCCGCCTCGGCGTGCGACAACGGCCGTCGACGGTCGCCAGTATAAGCGCCTGCGAATACGAGACAAAGCATTCGCGTCAGCTAGTGAAACAAGTTCCAGTTTGGAATGGGCGGCCGGAAGCGCAGATGTCTTGTTCGCTGTTTCGCTTGTTCGAACTATTTGATCCATTTTAGACTGCGCCTGTCGCCCGATAGCGCTGGGAAGGAAAATAGACGCGAGTCCCCGTCGCGGCTGGGCAGCGCGTGCTGACCCGGGGTAACGGCCTAGGCTGTCGCGAGTCGGAAGTGATCACCGAGGAGGCAACCATGCCAGCAGAGTCGTTCACCTTTGAAGTCACCCGGACGAGCAACGCCGACGCGGCGACGCTGTTCGCGCTGGTCAGCGACGGGGCGCGCTGGTCGGAGTGGGCCAAGCCGCTTGTCGCCAGCTCATCGCTGGTCACGTCGGGCGCCGACGCGCCGAACGGGGTCGGCTCGGTCCGCAAGCTCGGTGCGGGACCGGTCGGGGTGAAGGAGGAAACGACGGCGTACGAGCAGGACCGGCTGCACGCCTACAAGCTGCTGACGCCTGGTCCGGTGAACAATTACCGAGCGGAGGTCCGGCTGGAGCCGCGCGCGGGCGGCGGTACTCAGCTCACCTGGCGCGGGACCTTCGACGAGCGGATCCTCGGCACGGGCAAGCTCGCCGAGCGCGGCCTGGCGAAGTTCATCGGCGCCGTCGCGGACAAGGCGATCCAGGCCGCCGAGCGGAAGTAGCGCCCCGCCCGGCGATGGCCGGGCGCGACGGTGCGACTCGCCGGGCGCGACGGTGCGACTCGCCGGGCGCGACGGTGCGACTCGCGGCCTCGCCCCGGCGTCAGTCAACGCCCTCGGCGTGCTGCGCCTTGATGCGGCGGGCGTGCCAGCGTTCGAACAGCAGCGGCATCTCCTCCGCGAAGAACGCGAAGAAGTCGCGCATCTCGGCGAGGCGTTGGCCGGCCGGGGTGCTGGCGCCGAGGACGTCGATGCCCTCGCTCGCCGTGTCCACCCACAGCTTCAGCAGCCGGTCCTGCTTGAGGAAGCTGGCGTACCACATGTCGTCGACCACCCGGTAGGAGTCGCGCCGCTCGCCTGGGACCCGCTCCCTGGTGATGAGGCCGAGCGGCTCTAGGTACCGCACCGCGCCGGAGATCGCGGCAGGGCTCACCGACAGCATCTCGGCCAGCTCACCCGCTGTCAGCCTGCCGTTGTGGGTCACCATCAACGCGGCGAACACCCGCGCCGCCATCCGCTGCCAGCCCATGTCGGCGAGCCCCAGCGCCAGCTTCTCCACGAATTGCAGCAGCGCGTCGTCCCGTTTCGCGTCCCGAGTCACCGGGGCATCCTCTCTCACCTGAAACCGCCTGCCATAGCTACACCAGATCGTGAACTTTCATTATCTTCACAAGGTTGTGAAATAAGTGTAGCTTACCTGGCATGGACGGCACCACTCCCGCAATCGCGGTCTCCGGGCTCCACAAGTCGTTCGGACGCACCCACGCGCTCGACGGTCTCGACCTGACCGTCACCAGGGGGGAAATCCACGGCTTCCTCGGCCCCAACGGCTCAGGCAAGACAACCACCATTCGCGTGCTGCTCGGTCTGCTCAAGGCCGACTCGGGCACGGCGCGCCTGCTCGGCGGCGACCCGTGGACCGACGTCGCCAGCCTGCACCGGCGCCTCGCGTACGTGCCAGGCGACGTCAACCTCTGGCCCAACCTCTCCGGCGGCGAGGTCATCGACTTGCTCGGCAGGCTGCGCGGCGGGCTCGACACCCGCAGGCGCGACGACCTGGTCGATCGGTTTGACCTCGACCCGAGGAAGAAGGGCCGCACCTACTCCAAGGGCAACCGGCAGAAAGTCGCGATCATCGCGGCGCTTGCGTCGAACGTCGACCTGCTGCTGCTCGACGAACCGACCGCTGGCCTCGACCCGCTGATGGAGGCCACCTTCCGGCGCACCATCGAGGAAGAACGCAAAGAGGGCCGCACCGTGCTGCTGTCCAGCCACATCCTCGCCGAGGTCGAGGCGCTGTGCGACCGGGTAAGCATCATCCGCAACGGTAAGACGGTCGAGACCGGCACGCTCGCCGAGCTGCGCCACCTCACCAGGACGTCGATCACCGCGGAGCTGGCTGGACCTGCCGACGGTATTGCCGCGCTGGCCAACGTGCACGACCTCAAGGTGGAGGGCAGCAAGGTGCGGTTCGATGTCGAAACCGCCGCGCTCGACGACGCGCTCCGGCACCTCACTTCCGTCGGCGTACGGAGCCTCGTCAGCCAACCGCCCACATTGGAGGAGCTGTTCCTGCGGCACTACACCGAGGAAACCGCCCGCGCCAACGGCAAGGCGACGACGTCATGACCACCACCGTCGAGCGAGTGCAGTCCACGCGCGACATCGAAAGCACGCTGACCGGCTTCGGCACGCTGCTGCGATTCGCGTTGCGGCGGGAGCGCATTCGGATTCCCGTGTGGATCGCTGCGCTGACGCTGCTCACTTTGGGCACCGTTGCCGGGTTCCCCGACCTGTACCCCACAGCGGAGTCGCGGCAGTCACGGGCGTCCTTGATGGACAGTCCGGCCGCGACGGCCATGAGCGGCCCTGGTTTCGGGCTTGACGACTACACCTTCGGCGCGATGCTGGCCAACGAGATGATCGGCTTCCTCGCGATCTTCGTGGCCCTCATGAGCGTGCTGATGGTCAGCAGGCACACCAGGCACGAGGAGGAGCAGGGCCGCGCCGAGCTGATCCGGGCAGGCATCGTCGGCCGTCACGCCAGCCTCACTGCGACGCTGGCAGTCACCATGCTCACGAACGTGCTGCTCGCGGTGGTCCTCACCGTGGTCATCGCCGGGCTCGGCATCGAGACGATCACCTGGGGCGGGACGGCGCTTTTCGCCGCGTCGCTGGCGATGGTCGGCGTCGTGTTCGCCGCCGCGTCCGCCGTATCGGCGCAGGTCTTCGAGCACGGCAGGGCGGCATCCGGCATGGCTGGCGCGCTGATCGGCATCGCGTACGCGCTCAGGGCGGCCGGCGACATGGGCAACCCGGCGCTGTCCTGGCTCTCGCCAATCGGCTGGGCGCAGCGGACGAAGTCGTATGTGGACGGTACGGCGTTGCCGCTGCTGCTCGGGCTCGTCGTGGCGGGCGCGCTGGTCGCGGTCGCGTTCTCGCTCAGCACCCGCAGGGACGTCGGCGCTGGGCTGCGCCAGTCCCAGCCAGGTGCTGCGGGCGCGTCCGACGCGCTGAGCACACCGCTCGGCTTCGCGCTCAGGCTGCACCGGGGCGCGGTGATCGGCTGGACGTCGGCGATGTTCCTTTTCGGCGCGATGTACGGCTCGTTGGCGTCCGAAGTGGAGACGTTCGTCGAGGACAACCCCGCGATGCAGGAGTTCGTGCAGCGGATGGGCAGCGCGTCGTTCACGCAGTCCTGGCTCGCCTCGATCATGTCGATGCTGGCGATGGTGTGCTCGGTGTTCGGCGTGCTCGCCATCGTGCGGATGCGCACAGAGGAGACGTCCGGGCGCGCGGAGCCGGTGCTGTCCACCGCGCTGACCCGCCCGAAGTGGGTCACCGGACACCTGGCGGTCGCGCTCGGCGGTGGCGCGGTCGTGATGCTAAGCGCCGGGCTCGGCCTCGGGCTGAGCGCCATGGCGAGCACGGGCGACTCGGCGCTGCTGTCCGACCTGCTCGGTGCCGCGCTGGCCTACATCCCGGCGGTGTGGCTAGCGACCGGGCTCGCGCTGACGCTGTTCGGGCTGCTACCTGGCGCGGTGCATGCCGCGTGGGTGGTGCTCGGGTACGGCCTTTTCATCGGCATGCTCGGCCCGCTGCTGCAATTGCCTGGCTGGCTGACAAACCTGTCGCCGTTCTCGCACGTGCCGCAGTTGCCTGCGGTCGACGTCGAGTTCACGCCGCTTGTGCTGCTCACGGCGGTCGCGGCCGGCCTGGTCATGCTCGGGTTCGGTGCGTTGCGGCAGCGCGACCTCGAATCGGTGTAGGTGATGACGGCGTTGGCGGGCACCGGACAGCTCGTCCGGCTCGCGCTGCGGCGGGACCGGGTCGTCGTCCCGCCGTGGCTCGCGGTGATCGGCGTGCTGCCTGCCGGTGTCGTCAACGCCTACGAACAGCTCTACCCGAACGAGGCGATGCGGGCGCCGCTGACGTCGACGGTCGGCGGCAACCCCGCGCTCGCTGTGCTGATCGGGCCCGCGTTCGACCTGTCGACGCCGGGCGGGTTCACCGCGTGGCGGGTGCTCGGTTTTCTGGGGGTGATCACCGCGCTGATGGTGGTCTTCACCGTCACCCGCCACACGAGGGCCGAGGAGGAGACCGCGCGGCACGAGCTGCTGGCATCGGGCGTCGTCGGCCGATACGCCCCGCTGACGGCTGCCGTGCTTGTGGCTGGCGGTGCCGCGACCGTTGCGGGCCTGCTCGCCACGGCGGTGCTGCTCGCCGCGGGACTGACCACGGCGGGCGCGCTGGCGTTCGGGGCGGCGGTCGCCGGAGTGGGCTGGGTGTTCACCGGCGTCGCCGCGGTCGCGGCGCAACTGGTCGCGTTCGGGCGGACGTCGAACGGCATCGCCACCGGCGTGCTCGGCGCGTCCTATCTGCTGCGGGGGCTCGGCGACGCCTCGGATGAGGCGAGTTGGCTGTCATGGCTGTCGCCGATCGGCTGGGCGCAGCAGCTCCGGCCGTTCGCGGGGGAACGGTGGTGGGTGCTCGCGCTGCCGCTTGCCGCGACCGTCGGCACGCTCGCGGCGGGCTACCTGCTGCTCGGCCGCCGCGACGCCGGTGCCGGGATCCTGCCGGAACGGATCGGCAGGGCGCACGCGACGCCGAGCCTGCGCAGTCCGTTCGCGCTGGCCTGGCGGCTGCACCGAGGCTCGCTGGTCGGCTGGACGGTCGGCGTCGCGCTTGCTGGCGCGGCGTTCGGGGCGGTCGCGCTCGGCATCGGCGACCTGATCGGCGACAACCCCACGATGCGCGCGATGGTCGCGCGGATGGGCGGCTCCGAGCTGATCATCGACGCCTTCCTGGCGCAGATCGCAGGGATATTCGGCATGGTCGCCGCGTTCTACGGCGTGCAGGCCACGCTGCGGGCACGCGGCGAGGAGGTTGTCACGCGGCTGGAGCCGCTGCTCGCGACGGCCGTGACCCGGTGGCGGTTCGTGCTGAGCCACCTGGTCTTCGCGTTGCTCGGCACAGCCGTCGTGCTGGCGGTGGCTGGGCTGGCCGCCGGGATCTCGCACGGGTTGCGGGCGGGCGACGTCGCAGGCAACGTGGGCGCGATGCTGGCCGCGGCGTTGGTGCGGCTCCCCGCGATCTGGCTGGTCGTCGGGGTCGCTGCGGTACTGTGGCTCACGGGGCTCGCGGCCGTCCTGCTCGGTGCGGGTCTCGCGGCCTTCCGTGGTCGCGACATCGGGTGAGGCGGGCGAAGGCTTGCGCGATGGGGGACGATTCGTTGCATGAACGAGCACACCCCCAAGCCCCGTAGCTCCGAGGTGACCAGCGGCTACGAGCGCGCGCCCGCGCGGGCGATGCTGCGCGCCGTTGGCATGACCGACGAGGACTTCGAGAAGTCGCAGATCGGCATCGCGTCGTCGTGGAACGAGATCACGCCATGCAACCTGTCCCTGCAGCGGCTCGCGGCAGGCTCCAAGGACGGCGTCCGCGATGCGGGCGGCTTCCCGATGGAGTTCGGCACCATCTCGGTGTCCGACGGCATTTCCATGGGCCACGAGGGCATGCGCGCCTCGCTGGTCAGCCGCGAGATCATCGCCGACTCCGTCGAGTGCGTCGTGCACGCGGAGCGCCTCGACGGCACGGTGTTGCTCGCCGGGTGTGACAAGTCGCTGCCAGGCATGCTGATGGCCGCCGCGCGCCTCGACCTGGCGTCGGTGTTCCTCTACGCTGGGTCGACGTTGCCGGGCCGCGTCGACAACCACGACATCACCATCCAGGACGCCTTCGAGGGCGTCGGCGCGTGCGCGCTCGGCCGCATCACGGCGGAGGAGCTGGACGACATCGAGCGCCACGCCTGCCCCGGTGAGGGCGCGTGCGGCGGGATGTTCACCGCGAACACCATGGCGAGTGCGGCCGAGGCGCTCGGCATGTCGCTGCCCGGCTCGGCGTCGCCGCCCGCTCCGGACCGCCGCAGGGACGACTACGCCCGCCGCTCCGGTGAGGCCGTCGTCGATCTGATCAAGAACGGCGTCACCGCGCGGCAGATCATGACGCGCAAGGCGTTCGAGAACGCCATCACCGTGGTGACCGCGCTCGGCGGGTCGACAAACGCCGTGCTGCACCTGCTCGCGATCGCCCGAGAGGCCGGGGTCGAGCTGAACATCGACGACTTCAACCGCATCGGCGACCGCACCCCGCTGCTGGCCGACGTCAAACCGTTCGGCCGCTACGTCATGAGCGACATCGACGGCGTCGGCGGGCTGCCGGTGGTGATGAAGGCGCTGCTCGACGCCGGGCTGTTGCACGGTGACACGCTCACCGTGACCGGCACGACGATGGCGGAGAACCTGGCCGAGATCAGCCCGCCAGACCCGGACGGCAAGATCATCGCGGCGGCGTCGAGCCCGCTCGCGCCCACCGGCGGGCTGACGATCCTGCGCGGCTCGCTCGCCCCGGAGGGCGCCGTGGTCAAGAGCGCGTCGCTGGCGCGCGGCGTCACCGAAGGGCGCGCGCGGGTGTTCGACGACGAGTCCGACGCGATGGCCGCGGTGACGGCGGGCGAGATCAAGCCGGGCGACGCAGTGGTGATCCGCTACGAGGGCCCTGCAGGTGGGCCGGGCATGCGGGAGATGCTGGCGGTGACCGCGGCGATCAAGGGCGCGGGGCTCGGCTCCGACGTCCTGCTGCTCACCGACGGCCGGTTCTCCGGGGCGACCTACGGGCCGTGCATCGGGCATGTTGCGCCGGAGGCCACTCGGGGCGGGCCGATCGGGCTGGTCGCCGACGGCGACCGGGTGCGGCTCGATCTGGACGCCCGGCGGCTCGACCTGCTGGTGGACGAGGCGGAACTGTCGCGCAGGCGCGAGGCGTGGCGGCCCCGTCCACCCCGCTACACCACCGGCGTGCTGGCGAAGTTCGCGAAGTTGGTCGGGTCAGCGGCCGATGGTGCGGTGTGTGGGTGACGGCGCGTGCCACGCGTGAGGCGCTACCTCACCGAACCCTCAGGACAAACAGGCCCCGGTCCATCGTGTTGACACCCACGATGTCCTGCTTGAAGTAGGGATAGTTGCTCCAGGTGCCGCCCTCGAACGACGCGTTGTCGTTCTCCGGGTAGACGTCGAAGAACGCCGTCTCAGATAGCTGGCCGGACGCGACCTTCTTCGTGTTGTACACGCGCAGGCCCGAGGTGTAGTTCGAGGCGTAGGCGCGCTGCTTCTTGATGTAGATGTTGTGGTCGATCGACGTCGTGTCGTTGTCGAACGTGCCGATGTGCTTCGGGTCGTCCAGGTCGCGCATGTCCCAGATCCGGGTCCTGGTGTTGTTGCCGTGCTCGACCTCGTCCAACTCGTCGCCGTGCAGGAAGTACTTCTGGTCCGGCGTGAGCCAGCCCTGGTGGCTGTAGCCCGCGTCCGCGTAGGGCACCCGCGCGACCGAGACTGGATTGTCCTTATCGGTCACGTCCGTAATGGACACGAAGTGGCCGTTCCCGCCTCGGTCCGCATTCGAGTTGAAGCACAGCTCGCGGCCCTGGTAGTCCGCGTCCGGGCCGGAGTACGTCACGCACTGCGTGTCGTGGATGTAGCCGTGCTCGTTGAAGCAGCCTGCCCCTGTCGGGCTCTGCGGCTCGCTGATGTCGACCATGTGCAGCCCGCCGTCGCAGGTGTTCGTACCGATGGCGTAGGCGTAGCCGGTGTCCTCGTTGATCGCGATGTTGTGGGCGTTGCCGAACCCGTCGTAGTGCGCGTTCTCGGTGAACACCCCGCTCTCACTCCGCAGCCGGGTCAGGTCGAACACCTGCATCCCATGTGGCCGCTGCTCGGAGACGATGAAGGCGTGGTTGTCGTTGACCTTGATGTCGCGCCAGTACGGGCGGTTCTCGTCGAGTACGTGCGCTGGCAGCATGCCGACGACTTCCGCCTTGCGCGGGTTGCTCAGGTCGACGAACACGGTGCCTTCCGTGCCACCGACGATGGCGTAGTCTGTGCCGGTCGCCGGGTCGGTCCAGCCCCACATGTCGTTGGCGAAGCTCAGCCCGAGGTCCTCCAGCCACAGGTGGTCGAGCATGTCGATGCCCTTGCAGCTGTAGGTGTCGGCCGCGACGCCGTTGACGCAGGTCGCGGATCCTTGCGGCGCTGCGGCGAGCTCGGGCGCCCGCTCTTCCGCTGTCGGCGGTGAGACCTGGTCGAAGCCCTGCTCATGCGCCGATGCCGGGATAGCACCGATGATCGACGCTGTGAACAGCGCGATCGTCGCGGTAGCGAGAGTTGCTCTCATTCGTTCCCTCCCGGGTTGTCCGCCGTTGTGCGGCGGCCCACGTGACCCCGATCACCCAATCGGGTACGAATGCGATTCACAATAGGCTGAACGGGCGAACCTTTATGTCGGTCTGTAGTCGGTTCGTCTGACCTGCACCGAAATCAGAACCTACGTCGATCCGGTGGCATTACCTACGAAAGTTGTGAGCCAATCGGGTTTAATTGGCGATAACCGTCATTTCGGCTTCTTCCGTCATTCACTCCGCTGAGCGACGATGTCGTCACCGTTCAGAGTGAGAGGGGCCGCGGTGATGATCCGGCAGCGCATGGCTCGAACAGCGACGATCGCACTGGCTACGGTGGCCGTGGCCTGCGGCAGCGTCACGGCGGCAGTGGCGTCAGGCACGCAGACTATCGCGGGCATCCAAGGCACGTCGTGGCTATCGCCGCACGCTGGCGGGACGGTCTCCGGCGTGACCGGTGTCGTCACCGCGATCAAGCGGTTCGGCTCCGCAAGGGGGTTCTGGTTCCAGGACGCCGACGGCGACGACGACCCGCGCACCAGCGAGGGTCTGTTCGTGTTCACCGGAGCGACCACACCGGACGTCGCACCCGGCGACGCCGTCCAGGTCACCGGGACGGTGAAGGAGTACTACCCGACCAACCCTTCCGACTCGCCGTATCTGTCCACAACGGAACTCACAGACGCACGGTGGACTGTTGAGTCGTCCGGAAACCCGTTACCAGATACCGAAGTCCTCAAGCCGGACACACTGTCCGATGTGCTCACGGCGAAGCCGGGAGGCAACATCGAACCGTCCGATCTCGAGCCGGACAGCTACGCGCTCGACTTTTGGGAATCGCGCGAGGGTATGCGGACGTCGGTGGACAGCCCGCGCATCGTCGGTCCGAGCACGCCCTACAACGAGCTGTACGTGACGACGAAGCCCGGCCAGTACGCATCGCCGCGCGGCGGCACCGTCTACACCGGATACGACAACGACAACACCGGTGTGCTGAAGATCGAGTCGCTGATCCCATTCAGTGAGCGGCCATTCCCCGACAGCGACACCGGCGACAGGCTCTCCGGCGTCACCGAGGGCGTCATCGAGTACGACCAGTTCGGCGGCTACACCCTGCAGGCGACCGCACTCGGCAGGGTGACGGACGGCGGGCTGGCACCCGAGACCACGCGGGAGCAGCGGGCGAACGAGCTGTCGGTGGCCAGCTACAACGTGGAGAACCTGTCGGGTGTGGATAACCAGGCCAGGTTCGACGCACTTGCCCACGGGGTTGTGGATAACTTGCGTTCGCCGGACATCGTGGCGTTGGCGGAGATCCAGGACAACAACGGTCCGACGGACACCGACGACGGCGTCGTCGCGGCGGACAAGACGTTGCGCCGGTTCACCGATGCCATCGCCGACGCGGGCGGGCCGCGCTACGAGTGGCGGCAGATCGATCCACTGGAAGGTCAAGACGGCGGCCAGCCGGGCGGCAACATCCGCGTCGGTTTCCTGTTCAACCCGGCGCGGGTGTCCTTCGTGGACCGGGAGGGCGGCGACGCCACCACCGCCGTCGAGGTGACATCGGACGGCGGCGAGCCACGGCTGTCGATCTCGCCCGGCCGCATCGCGCCGAACGACGACGCCTTCACGGACAGCCGCAAGCCGCTCGCTGGCGAGTTCACTTTCCGGGGCAAGCGGGTGTTCGTCGTCGCGACCCACCTCAGCTCGAAGTTCGGCGACCAGCCGGTGCACGGCCGGTTCCAGCCACCGGCGCGGGTGTCCGAGCAGGAGCGAATCCCGCAGGCCGAGCGGGTGCGCGAGTTCGTCGACGACATCCGCAACGTCGATGAGCACGCGAACGTCGTCGTCGCTGGCGACGTCAACGACTTCCAGTTCTCCCCGACGGTCGGCACGCTCACCGAGGACGGCGCGCTGCGCGCGCTGGTCAGCGAACTGCCCACCGAGGACCAGTACACCTACATCTACGAGGGGCGCTCGCAGGTGCTCGACCACATCCTGGTCTCGCCCGCGCTGGCGGCCGACATAGACGTCGTGCACATCAACGCGGAGTTCCAGGACCAGAGCAGCGACCACGACCCGCTGATCACGCGGCTACGCCCCGCCAGCGGGAAGTCAGCGGGACACGTCAAGCGACCTTGGTGACCTTGTCGCCGGGTCGCACGACTCCTGGCGTGACGACCTTGGCGTTGAGCCCGCGCAGCCGCAGCTCACGGCGGTGTGGCGCGTTGATGAAGCGCAGCGCGTCCAGCCCGAAGCGGTTGGCGACTTTCTTGCATGCCGTATGTGGCTTCTCGGTGACCTGGATGACCGCTGTGCCCAGCGCCAGCCGCGTGCCCGCCGGGAGGTTCGACTCGGTGAGGTCGAGGTCGAGGTAGAGCTGGTCACCGGCTAGCGCCCTGCGCTCGGGGTCGCCCGCGAGGTAGGAGACGACGCGGGCGCTCATGACGGTGATCTGCGCGTCCGGGTGCGCGGAGCCGTCCGGGGTGCGCGAGTTGCCGCGCTCGATCCAGTTGTCGCCGACGAGGCCGACCTCGGTGTTCAGTTCCCCCTCGTCGAGGACTTCGCGCTGGTCGACGGCCGGCCTGCGCACCACGAGCTCGACGGTCCCCACGTCGGCTGGCGCGGCGAGAAAGTAGTCGAGCTGCGCTTCCAGCTCTGCCATGGTGCGTTTCGTCATGCTCGCAGCATGCCCGGCGCGCGGCGGCCGTGCCACGGTTTTTCTCAGCCGCGCAGGGCGGACGCCGTCGCGGCCCAGCCTTCGCGGGCGCTGGGATAGCGCGGCGCCCACGCCGTCGCGTCGCGGAAGCGCGCGTTGCTGACGCGGAGCGAGCGGGTGAGTGATGCGACACGGTTGCCGAACAGCAACGCTGCCTTGCCCGGCACTCGGAGCCACGCCCGCGCCCCTGCTGCGGTTTCGAGTGCTGCGGCGGAATCGCGGGTGGTCAGCGGCTCGTCGTCGACGACGTTGTAGGTGCCTGCGGGAACGTCGAGTGCGTGCGCGACCGCCGCCCCGGCGTCGGCCATGTGGATGAGCGGGGTGTAGCTGCCCGGCGGTCCGATGGCGGTGCACACGTGGTGACGCGCAAGGCCGAGCATCTGCTCGCTGTGCCTGGCGCCAGGGCCGTAGAACAAGCCGAACCGCAGCACGACGCCACCGCCGCCCGCTTCGGTGAACCTGCGTGCGCTGGCCTCGGCGGCGAGGTTGCCGCGTGCGATCGGGTATGGGTCGACCGGCACGCTCTCGTCAATCCACCGATCGCCCCTGTCGGGATACAGCATGGCGACGGACTCCTGCACCAGGCGGCCGACTCCGGCGTCGAGTGCGGCGTCGACGACCGTCGCCGACCCCTTGGTGCGGATGCGCGTGGTCTCCCGCCATGCCGAGGCACGCAGAAACTGTGTTATGGACGGCTGCGCTGTCGCGAGGTTGACGACGGCGTCGTGACCGGTGAACTCCTTGGCCAGCCCGGCGCGGTCGAAGAGCGAGACCGTCACAGGGGTGGCTCCCTGTGCTCGCAGCGTGGCTGCCTTCTCTGGGGTGCGGGCGAGCGCGGTGACCGAGTGGCCAGCGCGGACGAGTGCGGGCACCGCGTGGCTGCCGACCGCCCCGGTGCCGCCGGTGACGAAGACCTTCATGCGCGGCAGGCTAGCGCTCGGGAGCTGAGAGGTCAGCCGAATCGGTTAGCGTCGTGTCGTGACACCATCGCGAGCCACCGTGCGTTCCCTGCACTACTACCCGATCAAGGCGTGCGGGGCCGTGGCGGCGGAGCACGCGCACGTGACCGACGCCGGGCTGGCGCACGATCGCGTATTCACGGTGGTCGACGCCGATGGCGCGTGCCTCACCCAGCGCAAGCACCGCACCTTGGCGGCCGTACGGGTGGCGGTCACCGGCGAACAGCTCACTGTGCGTCACCCGGCGGCCGGGACGCTCACGCTCCCGGTGCGGCGGGAGGGCACGCGGATTCCGGTCACGGTGTTCAAGCACAACGGCCACGGCATCGACCAGGGCGACGATGCCGCCGAGTGGTTCGCCACCGTGCTCGGCGTGCCGTGCCGGTTGGCCCGCGTTCCACGGGACCATCGTCGCGAGACCGGCGGGCTGCACCGGGGCACCGCCGGATTCGCCGACGGTCATGCGGTCACCGTGGCCTCGCTCGCCTCGTTGGACGAGCTCAGCGCCCGCATCCTGGAGCGCGGAGGCGAGCCGGTGCCGATGGATCGGTTCCGCGTCAACATCGTGCTCGACGGCTGGAGCAGGCCGCACACCGAGGACAACGTCCGCACCATGTCGATCGGCACCGCCCGATTCGGCTTCGCCAAGCGCGACATCCGGTGCCAGGTGACGACGATCGACCAGGACAGCGGCCAGAAACCGGGTCCGGAACCGCTGCGCATGCTGGCGAGCTACCGGCGCGACGCCGATGGCGGTGTCGCGTTCGCGATGAAGGCCGCCGTGACCCGGCCAGGCGAGATCACCGTCGGCGACGCGGTGGACGTCCACGAGTGGGAGGACGTCCGCGCGGCGGGATAAGCGCCACTCTTCGCAATGGACCTCAGGGAGGCGTGCCATGAAACGGATGGTCGCGGTGACGGTGCGCCGTTAGCGATGTCGTTCGGCCTGGACCAGAGCAACCTATGATCGATCGCTCGGTTACCACGATACCGGTGTCGAACGAGACCTTCGGAGAAGCGCCGGGCCGCCCGTAGTGAGCGAGCCCGTGGCTTCGCCTGGTCAGACAGCGGATCGAACCCGTAAGGCCCCTCGCGCTGAGAGGTGCGAGGGTCTCGTCATCCGAACTGGCCGGGCTGGTAGTCACCG
>WHUD01000093.1 GCA_009377385.1 Actinophytocola sp. | reverse complement strand
GAACTGGATCGGCACCATGTGGCGCGGCAAGATCACCTTCGAGACGCCGATGCTGTGGTCGCTTGGGTTCATGCTGACGTTCGTGATCGGCGGGCTGTCCGGGGTGATCGTCGCGGCCCCGGTGATGGACTTCCACCTGACCGACACCTATTTCATCGTGGCGCACCTGCACTACGTGCTGTTCGGCACGATCGTGTTCGCCACGTTCGCCGGGATATACTTCTGGTTCCCGAAGATCACCGGCCGGATGATGGACGAGCGGCTCGGCAAGTGGCACTTCTGGAGCACGTTCATCGGCTTCCACATCACGTTCCTGGTGCACCACTGGCTCGGCGCGGAAGGCATGCCGCGCCGCATCGCCAACTACCTGCCCAGCGACGGATTCACTGTCCTCAACAGCGTCTCCACCGTCGGCTCCCTGCTGCTGGGGCTGTCCATGTTGCCGTTCCTGTACAACGTCTTCGCCAGCTTCCGGTTCGGCGAGCCCGTGATCCACGACGACCCGTGGGGACACGGCAACTCGCTGGAATGGTCGACGACCAGCCCGCCACCCCGGCACAACTTCTATGAGCTGCCTCGGATCCGCTCCGAACGGCCGTCGTTCGAGCTGCACTACCCGCACATGAGCCGCCGGATGGACCTGGAACGCAAGGTGCAGTCTTACGGGGAGTCGTGACGGCTACCCGCCGCGACGCCCCCGCGCCCGCAGGTTGCGTGCCCTGACCCGCACCGCCTGGGCGATGCCGAGCGCGAACAGGACAACGGCCGCCGCGCTGACGTAAACGTAGAGCGGGTTGGGCCCTCGCGCCAGCGCCATGACGAACAGGCCGCCGAGGTAGAGCAGGCACCCCACCGCGGCGATGAACAGTCCCGGTGCCACCCGGTCTTCCTCGGTGGTGCGCTTGGTCATGACTCGCCACCGTCCTCACCACGCTGGCTCTCGGATTTCGCTGGCGGGTCCGGCCGCAGCAGCCCGCCTGGCACCGGCTTCCCGGCCAGCCCGAGCTCGTTGGCCTTCTTCGGAACCCTGGTGCCCGAGTACTGCAACGGTTTCGCCTCGCCGTCGCTGATGGCCAGCGGCTGGTGAATGTCGACCATGTGGCCATGGGCGTATCGCCGGATGATGCCGGTCTCCATGCCCTCTTCGAGCACCTTCCTGTCGTCGCGCTGCAGGGCGCGGCAGACGTGGTAGGTCAGCAGGTACGCGGCGAACGGCAGGAACACGATCCCGATGCGGCCCGCCCAGATCAGCCCGTCCAGCGAGATGTCAAAGACGTGCGCGATGATGTCGTTGACGCCGGACGCCAGCAGCACCAGCAGGAACGCGATCACCATCGCGCCGATCGCGGTGCGCACCGGGGCATCGCGCGGCCGCTGCAGCTGGTTGTGCCGCGCGTGGTCGTTGCTGATGAGCTTGTCGATCCAGGGGTAGCACAGCGCGGCTCCGATCAGCAGCGCTGGCGTGACGACCGTCGGCCACATCGCCGCTGGGATGCGGTAGTCCACCACCGGGATCTCCCATGCCGGCCAGATGCGCGCTGCGCCGTCGACCCAGATCAGGTACCAGTCGGGCTGCGATCCCGCCGAGACGTGCGATGGCTTGTACGGGCCGTAGTTCCAGATCGGGTTGATCTGCAGCAGCCCGCCCATCGCCGCGAGGATGCCGGTCACGGCGGTGAACAACGATCCGCTCTTGGCGGCGAACGTCGGCATGACCCTGACGCCGACCGCGTTCGACTCGCGGCTGACCGTGCCTCGCCACTGGGTGTGCTTCTGGTACCAGACGATGCCAAGGTGCACCCCTATGAGCGCGAGCAGTAAGCCTGGCAGCAGCAGGATGTGGATGGTGAACAGCCGGGGAATGATCTCCTCCCCTTGGAACTCACCGCCGAAGACGATCCAGTGCAGCCAGGTGCCGAGCACCGGGATGGACATCACGATGCCGGAGGTGATCCGCAGGCCGGTGCCGGAGAGCAGGTCGTCGGGCAGCGAGTAGCCGGTGAAGCCTTCCACGATCGCGAGGGTGAGCAGCAGCACCCCGATGACCCAGTTCAGCTCGCGCGGTTTGCGGAACGCGCCGGTGAAGAAGATGCGTCCCATGTGGGTCACGATCGCCGCGACGAACACCAGCGCGGCCCAGTGGTGGATCTGCCGTGCGAGCAGCCCGCCGCGCACCTCGAACGAGATGTCCAGGGAGGACTCGTATGCCCGCGACATCTCGATGCCGTGCAGCATGGTGTATGAGCCGTCGTAGGTGACCGTTTCCATCGACGGGTCGAAGAACCACGCCAAGTAAGTGCCGGAGAGCAGCAGCACGACAAAGCTGTACAGGGCCACCTCGCCGAGCAGGAACGAGCCGTGCTTCTGGAACACCTTGTTGAGCTGGTGGCGGAACGTGTCCGCCGATGGAAACCGTTCGTCGACGAAGTCGAACAGCCTGCCCCCTGCCTTCACGCTCACGCTGTGGCGCTGCCCTGTCATGGTTCGAGCTCCCAGAAGCTCGGGCCGATCGGCGCGGTGAAGTCGCCCTTCGCGATGAAGTAGCCGGACTCGTCGAGGTCGATCGGCAGTTGTGGCAGCGGTCGCGCAGCAGGACCGAAGATCGGCTCTGCGTGCCTGCGCAGGTCGAACATCGACTGGTGGCACGGGCAGAACAGTCGGTCGGTCCTGCCTTCGTACATCCCCACGGGGCAGCCGAGGTGGGTGCAGATTCTCGAGTAGGCGTAGAAGTCACCGACGTTCATGCCTTCCCGTACCGCCTTCGGCTCCACCTCGGTGCCGGGCGGAAGTCGCAGCAGGGTGGCGGGATTGTCGGCGCGTTCCCGTGCTTTGCGGAGGGCTTCCGGGTCGTCCCGTTCGGACTCCCGGAACGGCACGACGGCCATCAGGCCCGGCGCGGCGATGTCCTCCGGGGTAAGCAGTGTGACCTCGTGGACGTCGCCGCTGTCTTCCCGCAGGTACACCGTCTCGTCGCCGTCCTGCGCCCACCCGGTATGCCATAGTGTGTCCTTTGTGGACTCATCGTGTCCTGTGGTCTCCCACGGGTATTGCCAGACGCCGCCGAGGATCGTGACGCCGAGCCCGGTGCCGAGCGCACCCGCGCTCACGCCGGCGGCGCGGGTGAACACCGACCGCCTGCGGAGCTGGGAGGCGTTCGCCGCCTCGGCGGCGGTCGCGGCGAGCGTGGCCCTATCCTCCGCAGGCGACTGCTCGGCGTCGTGCCGCTGCTGCACCGCCTGCTCGTCCGGGAAGAACCGCTTGACCAGCACGATGAACCCGCAGGCGAAGCTGATCAGCGCGACCCCGATGCAGAGCCCGAGCACCGGCGTGTACAGCCGGTACCAGACATAGCCCTCGCCGCCTGGCGGAACGTACTCCCACGGCCACACCAGGTACACCACAGCGGCCCCGAGACCGGCGACGACGGTCAGCGCCCACCAGTACAGCACGTGCCTGCGGGCGCGCCGTTCCGCACGGGTCTCCTGCTCCGGCCACCGGTAGTGGTACCGACGCAACTCGACGTCATCCCGCGCCGTGCCGAGCCGGAACAGTTCCTTGCCGTCGGCTGGTTGGTTCTGCTGGCCGTTCGCGCCGGAACGTTCGCCGTCCCCGGTGCCGCCCATGCCACCTCCCACGACGCGACGAATGGTGCGCATCGGGGCTACCCGGCGTCGCGGCCGGGAAAACGTCGCCATCGCGGCGCGCTCCCGCGCCCAGCAGGCACTACAGCGCCGTTTCCTGCGGCAGGTGACCCGCGGCGCGGGCACTACCGCAGCGCCCGCGCCGCGGCCCGTAGGTCGTCGACGAGGTCGGCGTAGGCGCGTTTGCGGTCCTCGTCCTTGGCGCGCAACACCGACGCCGGGTGCGTTGTCGCGAGCACCGCGGGCGGGTCGGTGACGTTGCCCGCCACTTCGACGTCCCAGTCCAGTAGCTGGCCCCGCTCACGGGTGATGCGGAACGACGTCCCGAGCACCGACTGCGCCGCCGTCGCGCCGAGACAGAGCACCAGGTCCGGCCGCAGCGCCTCCACCTCCGCGACCAGCCAGGGCCGGCACGCGACGACCTCGGTGCGGGACGGCTTCTGGTGGATACGGCGCTTGCCGCGTTCCGGCGGAACGAACTTGAAGTGCTTAACGGCGTTCGTCACGTACGCCTCGCGACGGTCGATGCCCGCTTCCGTCAGCGCCCTGCCCAGCAGCGCTCCGGCGGGGCCGACGAACGGCTCCCCCGCCGTGTCCTCCTTGTCCCCTGGTTGCTCGCCGACGACGACCAGCTTCGCATCGCGTGGCACGTCGCCGAACACCGTTTGCGTGGCGTGCTGGTATAGCCCACAGCCCTGGCATGACGACGCGGCCGTGCGCAGGCTGCCGATGTCGCGGTCGGCGGGCAGGAAGTCCGCCGCCGTCGTCTTCGTCGCCGTCATGGACTGCGGGTACCCCGCCGCGCCTGGCTTCACGCGCCATCACGGGTGTAGCCGGGCGTTCCGGTGGGTATCGCTCGGGTATGACAACGCCAGCACCACTTCCGCAGGAGCTGCCGGGCCGTCCACGGCGCGCCATCGTCACCGGTGGCGACTCCGGCATCGGTAAGGCCACCGCCGTCGCGCTGGCCGGCGGGGGTGTCGACGTCGGCATCACCTACCACCAGGACGCCGACGGCGCCGCGCACACCGCCGATGAGGCGGGCGAGCACGGCGTGACCACCGCCGTCGAGCACATGGACCTGGCGGACCTGCCGACCGCGACCAGCGCGATCGACACACTCGCCGACAAGCTCGGCGGGCTGGACATGCTGGTCAACAACGCGGGGACGACCACAAGCGAGCGCGCGCTCGACACGGACTTCGACACCTGGCGGCACGTGCTCGGCGTCGACCTGGACGGGTCGTTCCTGTGCACGCAACGTGCGGCCCGGTACATGATCGACGGCGGCCACGGCGGCAGGATCGTGAACATCACCAGCGTGCACGAGCACCAGCCCCGCGTCGGCTTCGCGGCCTACAGCGCCGCCAAGGCGGGGCTCGGCGCGCTGACCAAGGTGCTCGCCCTGGAGCTGGCCGAGTACGGCATCACGGTGAACTCCATCGCGCCCGGCGAGATTTCCACGCCGATGACCGGCCAGGACGACGCCGACCCGCGCGAGCAGGAGCGCCCTGGCGTGCCGCTCGGCCGTACCGGGGCCGCACACGAGGTCGCGGCGGCGGTGTCCTTCCTCGCCACCCCCGCCGCTTCCTACATCACCGGGACGTCGTTGCTGGTCGACGGCGGCGTGACGCTCATGGGCGTCGAAGCGGGCCTGCGCCTCGGGGACCACGACTGGCGCAGGCCGTGAGGTGGGCCTGCGGGCGTTGGGGACGCAGGCCCGCCTCACCCTGTCCCGCGTAACGGAGGGCGGACACCGAGGGTGGTAAGCAGCAACCACTGCACGCCGAGCAGCACAGGGTGGAGCACGTCGTTGCCAGCCGTCGTCGCGGGCTGCCAGCCGGGACGCCACCCAACCCTATTTGGGTTGCTGGAGAACGCCGACAAGTTCGTCGGTCGCCTTACGGGCTTCGGGGATGTGTTTGAGCAGCATCCAGCCGTGCACCATGCCCTGGTATTCGAAGTAGTCGATGTCCACGCCCTGGCGAGCCGCGATTCGCTGCAGGCTTCGCGAATCGAGCAGGAGGGTGTCGCGGGTGCCGACGAAGACGCTGATGTGGCCCAAACCGTCGAAGGCGCCGTTGATCGGGCTGATGCGCGGGTGTGCCGTGTCGAGTTCGCCTGAGTACATGCGTGCTGCTTCGAGCAGGCCCGGAGTGCTCAGGTAGGGGTCCCGCCGATCAACGACAGGCACCGCCGGGTCCTTCATGGTGGCGTCCAACCAGGGAGAGATGAGGACGAGATGAGCGGGTTGGGGCCGTCCCTGCTCCCTGAGCGCGCGGGCGAGTACCAGGGTGAGCGCGCTGCCCGCGGAATCGCCCATGATGACCTGCTGCGCAGGATCAGTGTCGGCAACGAATTGGTCGTAGGCTTCAGCGACGACGGCTTGTGTCTCGTCGTAGTGGTAGTCGGGCGCGAGCGGGTATACCGGCACGGTCACCGTGCATCCTAGACGGCTCACAAGCCTGCTGACGAATCGCCAGTGCGCCTGTTCGATCGAATGTACGTAGGCGCCGCCGTGAAGATAGAGTACGTGTTGTCCACTCGACTCCCCGCGCGGCGAGAAAGTCGCACACGGGAACCCGCGTACCTCGCTCCACTCGATGTGGTTTCGGCGGTATAGCGAAGCCGGTAACGTCGATGTGTCTTTGCGCTGGCTGTCCACAATGCTTTTGTCGAACTCCGTCGTGTCGAGCCAGACTTTTTTTGTAGCGGCGCAACCGAAACCATCCGATCAGGAGCCAACTGCGGATACTGGGCATGACATCAACTCCGAGCCGTCCGGTGCCGGGTCAGTATCGCACCGCGGTGACCGTGGTGCATCTCGCCAATAGCGCCGACTGTCGGACCTCTTTTTCACCGCCCACAATGGGGTGATGGTTACTTTGCGAGCGACCGTCGACACCGATCTCGACGCGGTAGCCGCCGCCGAGGTGGATCAGGAAACCCGCCGCTGGATTGGCGACACCTCGCGCGAGTGGCATCGCGCCGCACTCGACGACAGCGATCGGGAGCACATGGTCATGCTCAGCGACGACCGTGTTGTCGGCTTCGCGATCCTGGCCGGCTTGTCCGACCCGCATCGCAGTGTTGAGCTGCGCCGTATCGTCGTGTCAGCCGAGCATCGCGGCCAGGGCCTCGGGAAAGCGGCATTTCGTGCCACGGTCGCCCGGGCGTTCGGCCACGGTGCGCACCGCGTGTGGCTCGAGGTCAAGGAAACCAACCATTTGGCGCAAGACCTCTACGCGAACGAGGGATTCGTGCGGGAGGGCCTTCTTCGGGAGACACTGCGAGAACCAGACGGGAGTTGGTCATCGTTCGTGGTGATGTCACAACTGGAAACCGAACGGACTTCTTGAACTTGGCGTGCCCGCACGCCACGAACGCCGCCATCTCCTCATGGCGGGTCCGCACGAAATGCGGGTCGCCCTCGGCTCGGTCGAACGCGCCCAGCGGCCCGTTGATGCCGTCGCCGGGATAGCCGTGGTGGGTTGGCTGCCGTACGACGAGGCAAACGCCGAGCCGCCCGGTCAGCCGCCGCCGTTCAGCCTGCCTGAGCTGCCCGACTCGACCAGGCTGCTCAGCTCGGCGGGCAGGGCGTCCCGGACCTTGTCCAGGATGTCCTCGGTGGCCCCGCCGATCACTTCCAGCACAACCCTGGCGCGAAAGATCGCGTTCGGTTCGTCGGTGTAGCCGCGTTCGGCGGCGAGTTGGGCGAACTCGTCGAGGCCGAACCGATCACCGGTGCCAGCGCCGCCCATCGTCACGGTGCGCCGCAGGTGCTCACCGATCTCCTGCGGGAGCTGCGCGGCCAGATTCGCCGCCAAGTGCTCCGGGATGCGCTGACCGAGGGTCTCCAGGGTGGCGCGGGTCGCGGTCTCCGCGTCGCCTCGGCTCGCCAGCTGGGCCCTGTCCTGCACGAGCCCGATGAACTGATCGTGTTTCACTGTTGTCCTCCCTTCGTGTCCCCTGTCGGATACCCAGAGCCTGCGGCAACGACACCCGGTAAGTAGTCCGCACGACCGCGCCTGTGGCACGCTGCGGATCACCCGCACGGCGGCACGACGTGACCCATTGGCATGTATTCAAAGGCACCGACGCGGCGAGCTTGAACGAGTAGCCGAACTGCGAGAGGCTGGCTGTACCTGGGGTTGTCGACCGACGTTGCTAAGGAGCAATTGATGGCGCAGCAGCTCTCGTTCACGCGCACCACGGTGGGCCCTGGCCAGGCGGTAGTGCTCGCAGCCGCGGGGGACGTCGACCTCGTCACGGCCGACGAGTTCGAGACCCAGCTCAAATCCGTGCTCTGCCCGCCGAACGAAGTCGTCATCCTCGACATGTCCGAGGTCTCGTTTTTCAGCTCGGCTGGCCTGTCTGTCCTGCTCGCCAGCGCGGAGTCGGCGAAGTCGAGCGGCATCAGCTTCCGCCTCGTCACGACCGAACGGGTCGTCCTCCGGCCACTGGAGATCACCGGGGTCAGTGAGTCATTCACCGTGTTTGACTCCATCGACGACGCGGTCGCCAGCGCGCGATGACCCTCGGCCTATGACGACGCCCGCGCCGATGCCCACTGCCTGCAAGCGGGCACGTGCCTGCGGTTCGACCTGCCGTTCGCGACCCGCAACCGCACACGCTTCGACCGGTTCGACGGCCTGTGCCTCGTCGACGTCGACCCGGAGTAGGCCGCGAGCGCGCCAGGCGCCGGGCACGCGCCCGGCGCCTGGGCCCCCCGACGTCACCTGCTGGAAATCAACTCCTGCGCCTTGGTCTTCAACCCCTGCGTCACCATCCGCCAGGCGTTCGGGTCGCCGCGCAGCACCGCCTCCGTGGTGGACTTGATCTGCTCGAACGTGGCGTGCGGCGGGATCGGCGGCACCTCGGGGTCGCACCGGACGTCGAGCAGCGCTGGCCGGGGCGCGGACAGCGCCGCGTCCCAGGCGTCGCCGAGGGCGTCCGGGTCCGCGACGGCCAGCGACGTGAACCCGATCTGCTCAGCGAACTCTGCGTAGGAGACGTCCGGGATGTCCTGCGACTGCTCGAACTTCGGCGCGCCGCCCATGGCGCGTAGCTCCCAGGTGACCTGGTTGAGGTCGTTGTTGTGGAACACGCACACCACCAGCCTCGGGTCCTGCCACTCCCGCCAGTAGCGCGCGATGGTGATCAGCTCGGCCATGCCGTTCATCTGCATCGCGCCGTCACCGACCAGCGCGATGGCTGGCCGGTCGGGGTTGGCGAACTTCGCGCCGATGGCGTACGGCACGCCAGGACCCATCGTGGCCAGCGTGCCGGACAACGTGCCGCGCATCCTGCCGTGGAACCGCAGCAGCCTGGCGTACCAGTTGGTCGACGACCCGGAGTCCGCGGTCACCATCGCGTCCGCGGGAATCCGCTGCGACAGCTCGTGCACCACGCGCATCGGGTTGACCGGGTCCGCGTCGAGCATCGCCTGCTGCGTCATGGTGTCGCGCCATGAGGCCACAGTGGACTCGATGGTCTGCCGCCAGTCGTGGTCGTCCTTGTGCTCCAGGTGCGGCAGCAGCGCACGCAGCGTGCCCTTCGCCTCGCCGATCAGGTTGACCTCTGTCGGGTAGCGCATCCCGATCTGGGCGGCGTCGATGTCGATCTCGACAGCGCGAGCCTGGTCCAGCTCGGGAAGGAACTGCACATAGGGGAAACTGGAGCCGACGATCAGCAACGTGTCGCAGTCCCGCATCAGCTCGTAGCTCGGCCGGGTGCCGAGCAGCCCGATCGCGCCGGTCACGTAGTCGAGGTCGTCCGGGAGGACGTCGAGGCCGAGCAGCGCCTTGGCGACCCCGGCGCCGGTGATGTCGGCGACCTGGCGCACCTCCTCCGCCGCGTTGCGCGCGCCCTGCCCGACCAGGATCGCCACCCGCTCTCCCGCGTTGATGACGTCGGCCGCGCGGGCCACCTCGTCCTCCGGCGGGATCGACACCGAGTGCGACTGGCCGGGCTGACTGGACGGCACGTGCTTGAACTCGTGCCGTGGCGGCGAGTACTCCTCTTCCTGCACATCGGCGGGGATGATCACCGCGGTGGGCGCGCGGCGCGCCCCTGCGATCCGGATCGCCCGGTCCAGCGCGTTCGGCAGCTGCTCGGAGACGTTCACCTCGACGACGTACTCCGATGCGACGTCCTTGTACAGCGGCTGCAGGTCGATCTCCTGCTGGAACGTGCCGCCCATGGCGGTGCGCGCCGTCTGCCCGACGATCGCCACGACCGGCACGTGGTCCAGCTTGGCGTCGTAGAGCCCGTTGAGCAGGTGCACCGCGCCCGGTCCCGAGGTCGCCATGCAGACGCCGACGTCGCCGCTGAACTTCGCGTAGCCGACCGCCTGAAACGCCGACATCTCCTCGTGCCGGGACTGCACGAACTTCGGGTCATTGTCGGCGGCATCGAACGCGCTGGTCAGGCCGTTAATGCCGTCACCGGGGTAGGCGAAAACCTGCCGCACGCCCCACCCGCGGAGCCTGCGCAACACGAAGTCGGCAACCGTCTCGGACATGCTTCCTCCTCGCCAAGGCCGTGGGTCGCACATGGGTTACCCACTCCTGGCTCGCCTGAATCCGGTTACGGCTGCAGCACGACCTTGATGCAGTTCTCCTTCTTGTGCTTGAACAGCTCGTAGCCGCGCGGCGCGTCGGCAAGCGGCATCCGGTGGGTCGTGAGGTCCTCAGTGCCGAGCGGGTCGATGTCGCCGGTGACGGCGGGCATGATCTCGTCGATCCACCGCTTCACGTGCGCCTGGCCCATCCGCAGCGTGATGCCCTTGTCGAACAGGTCGAGCATCGGCATCGGGTCGGCCTGGCCGCCGTAGACGCCGATGAGCGACACCGTGCCCGCGCGGCGCACCGACTCGAACGCGGTCGTCATGGCCGCCATCCGGTCGATGCCGAAGCGCTGCATGGCCTGCTTGGCGAGCACGTCAGGCAGCTTGCCCGCCGCCCGTTGTGCCAGCTCCTGAAACGGCGAGCCGTGCGCCTCCATACCGACCGCGTCGACGACGCCGTCCGCGCCGCGGCCACCGGTGGCGTCCGCGATCGCCTCGGCGACGTCACTGGTCTGCGAGGTGTCGATGACCTCGGCGCCGTGCTTGCGCGCCAGCTCAAGCCGTTCCGGCACGTTGTCGACGCCGATGACCCGCTCCGCGCCCAGGTACCGGGCGACGCGCACGCAGAACTGACCGACGGGCCCGAGCCCGATGACCGCGCAACTGCTGCCCTCTCCGACGTCGGCGTAGCGCACCGCCTGCCACGCTGTCGGCAGGATGTCGGAGAGGAACAGGAACCGTTCATCCGGCGGGCCTTCCGGCACCGGGATCGGTCCGAAGTGGGCCTGCGGCACCCGCAGGTACTCCGCCTGCGCGCCGGGCACCGAACCGTACAGCGACGTGTAACCGAACAGCGCGGCACCCTTGCCCTGGTCACGCACCTGAGTGGTCTCGCACTGGGCCATGTAGCCGCCACGGCACATCCAGCACTGCCCGCACGAGATGTTGAACGGCACCACGACCCTGTCGCCCGGCTTGATGTGGCTGACCTCGGAACCGACCTCCTGGACGACGCCCATCGGCTCGTGTCCAAGGATGTCGCCAGGTGTGAGGAACATACCGAGCACGTCGTAGAGGTGCAGATCGGAGCCGCAGATCGCGGTGGACGTCACCCGCACGATCGCGTCGGTCGGTTCTTCGATGCGCGGATCGGGGCAGTCCTCGACCCGGACGTCACCGATGCCGTGCCATGTCAACGCTTTCACGAGCGCCTCCTCTCGGTTTGCCGACCGCTCACAGGCCGACGGGGTAGGTCTCGGCCTCGCCGCGTACTGGTTCGATCGGGTGCAGCGGGGCCAGCGCCTGGGTGTTGTCGCAGTGGATGAACGCGTCATAGCGGCGGTTGAGCACGGTGGGCACGTAGTTGCCGAGATGCTCGCGCTCGGGGTGATACACCACGCCGATCGCACGGTGGTCCCAGATCTCACCGGCCCACCGCTCGTCACCGACGTCGCCGAACACCCACAGTGCGTCCTCCCCCGGCAGCGCGTGGTGGCACTCCGCCTCGATGCTGCTCCCCCGCGCCGCGGGCACCGGCAGCCGCCGCACCTGACCGCCCCATTCGTCTGAGGCGATCACGCTGCCGCGGTAACCGCCGAAGCCCACGAGCACGACGTCGCCGTGGCCGAACTCCTCCCTGGCGAGCTGGCCGATGTTGACCACGCCCGCCGCCGACATGTCGGTGGCCCGCGCGTCACCGATGTGGGTGTTATGCGCCCAGACGACCGCCTTCGTGCCCGGCGGGTAGGCCTCGAACAGCCGGTGCAGCGTGGCCATCATGTGCCGGTCGCGCACGTTCCACGAGTTGGGGCCACCGCGCAGCATCGCCCGGTAGTAGCGTTCCGCCCCCGCGACGACTTCGGCGTTCTGCCGCGCGACGAAGTCCCTGTCCAGGCCGGCCGCGTGTGCCGAGCCCTCACCGGCCAGCTCGCTGAGCAGGTGGACGACCTCTGGCTCGCAGGCCTCCGGAACCAGCCGGGTCGCGTAGGCGTAGGCGCTGGGGTCCTCCCGGTACGGCTCGAAGCAGCGAGACGCGGCGAGCGCGGTGTCGACGTGCTCCGGCCGGTGCTCGCGCAGGTAGCCGACGACGGCATCGAGGGAGTCCCACAGGCTGTAGACGTCGAGGCCGTGGAAGCCGACCGGGTGGTTCGGCCCGACGGTACCCGCCAGCTCGCTTGTGTTCAGCTCGCGCAGCCAGCTCGCGAACTCGGCGACCTCCTCGTTGCCCCACATCCAGCGCGGCCAACGGCGGAACCCCCACAGCACAGCCGCAGGGTCGTTCGGGGAGCCAGGCGCTCCTCGAACGCAGCAGTGCAGCCGGTGGCAATCCGGCCAGTCACCCTCCACGGCGACGAACCCGAAGCCCTGTTCGGCGATCAGCCGCTTGGTCAGCTCCGCCCGCCAGCGGTAGAACTCGGACGTGCCGTGGGAGGCCTCCCCGATCAGTACGACCCGCGCCGTCGACGTCCGTGCGAGCAACCTGTCGAGGTCGTACGGGTTGTTCAGCACGTCGGCCTGTTCGGCCACACGCACGGCGGTATCCACCATCAGCGGCCTCCTCGCGTATGGGGTCACTCCCGACATACCCACCGTCGCGGCCGTCCAACCCCGGGTTTGCGGTGACCACGAAGGGAAATCCGCCAACGTCAGGATGATCACGACATTGACTGGAGGGTGAGACGATGCCCGCACGTAAGGAGTTGCCCAGCACGATCGAGCGGTCCCCCGTCAAGGCGCAGCGGACCGGGATCAAGGCGCACGACTCCACCGTCGAGACCTACGGCGAGGGCAGGCGCGCTCACCAGACCGCGTTCGCCGCGCTGAAGCACCAGTTCGAGAAGGTCGGTGACCACTGGGAGCCCAAGGGCAGGAAGGGCCCATCGGACAAGCAGGCCAGCCGTGGCGCTGGTCAGTCCGATGTGAAGACGAGAGGACGTCAGCGCCGGTAAGGCAGCCGGTACGACCATGCCCACCGAGAACCCGGTCGTTTCCTACCCACCCGGGCGGGTATCCCAGGGCAGAGCGGCATCCCGAACTGACACCCGAGGAGAACCTCCCATGACCGCAACACAACAGGGCGACCTGGTTTCCGTGATCGTCAACGACCACCGCGAAGTGGAACAGGCGTTCGGTGAGCTGGAGAGCGGCACTGGAGACGCCGAGTACCGGCGTAACCTGGCCGACCACGTGATCGCCGAACTCGTGCGGCACTCCGTCGCCGAGGAGCAGTTTATGTACCCAGCGGTCCGCAAGTACCTCGACGGCGGCGAGCAGCTCGCCGAGAAGGAGATCGAGGAGCACAGCGAGGCCGAGCAGGTCATGAAGCAGTTGGAGTCGATGGACGCCAACGAAGAGAACTTCGACCGGCTGCTGCGCCAGCTCATGCAAGACGTCCGCGAGCACGTCGAGGACGAGGAGAAGAACCTACTGCCGAAGCTGCAGCAGGCCTGCACCGCAGACGAGCTGCGCGACCTCGGCTCGAAGGTGGAACACGCCAAGAAGGTGGCGCCGACCCGGCCCCACCCCAGTTCACCAAGCCATCCGCCGGCGAACCTCATCCTCGCGCCGGGAGCGGCGTTCGTCGATAAGATCCGCGACGCCCTCACGGGCCGCAAGACCTGACCCGGTCGCGCGATCGGGCCCGCAACACCGGACGCCGGTGGGTGCGGGGCCCTTTCGTAACAATCGAGAAGGTTGACCCGGTGCGCCGCTGGCTATTCCTTCCCTAGCACCGCGAAGGAGGCGCAATGGCACTCGATATTGGTCCACCGCCATCTGAACTGAACAGGTCCGAGCTCGCCGCCGAGGCGCACCAGCTCGGGATTCAGCACATCGAGCACCTGCACATCGAAGAACTAGCCGAAGCCGTCACCGAGACGCGGCACTACCTACCCGCTGACGACAGGACAGCGGCGACCCGCATCTGCGAGCCGTAACTCGGCGAGCGCAGGCTCATCTCCCGCAACTGGCACGAGGTCATCCCCCGCCACTGGCTCTAGTGCGGACCGCCTGTCGTGGCGTACCCCCCCCACATCGGGCCAATACATTCCGTATATCACGGCATAAACCCGGCACACCTCGGGGATCACATGGCGAGCTGCCGCGCCCTCGCATACCGTCGAGACCACGACCGGACGCGCCCTCTACAGGAATGAGGCGAGACCGATGACGCAGACCGATCAGGGAATGTCTCGAAACTCTGGCTCTGTCAATGTCGTGGTGCGTCAGCTCGACTCCGATGCCATCCTCGTTGCGGCCGCTGGCGAGGTCGACCTGCGCACCCATGGCGACGTCAAGTCGGCACTGTTCGACGCGCTCGCGCCACCGTCGCCCATGGTGCTCATCGCCGATTTCAGTAGGGTATCGTTCTTCGACAGTTGCGGCATCTCGACTGTCGTGGAGACCCACCAGCGCGCGCAGACGGTCGGCACCGACTTCCGCATCGTCGGCACCCACCGCGCCGTCCGCCTCCCGCTGACGATCACCGGTGTCGACCGGTACCTGGATCTCTACGACGACCGGGAGTCCGCGTACCAGCAGCCGAACCCGATGCCGCTCACGTCGACCTAGCGGTCGTCAGCGCGTCACAACCGGGGCAGCGTTTGCGGCGTGCCGATGAGCGGGGCCAACGGGTCGCCCGCGAGGCGTAGCCGCTCCGGCACCGTGCGGATAGTCCAGCGGTCAGGGCGCAGCTCGGGGTCGTCCAGCTCCTCCCAGGTAATCGGCACCGACACCGGGGCGCCCGGCGCTGGCCGTGTGCTGAACGGCGCGACCAGCGTCTTGTTGATCGCGTTCTGGGTGTAGTCGAGCCGGATGAGCCCGCCACGTCTGCGCTTCTCCCACTCCCAGCTCACCCGGTCCGGCAGGGTCTTGCCGACCATGCGGGAGAGCCGGTGGACCCAGTGCCGGGTGTCGTCGAAGCTGTACCCGGCCCGCACGGGCACCCAGATCTGCACGCCGCGTTTCCCCGTCACCTTGGGCGCGCCTGCCAGGCCGAGGTGGTCGAGCGCGGTGCGGTACAGCCTGGCGTAGGTCAGCACGTCGTCGAAGTCCGTCTGGTCGCCGGGGTCGATGTCGATCAGCGCCCACGTCGGCTGGTTGACGTCTGGCAGCATCGACGTCCACGGATGTAGTTCGATCGCGGCGTAGTTGGCCATCCAGACCAGCGCGGGCACGCTGTCGACGACCGCGTAGCGGCGGGTCTCGTCCTCATCGGCGTCCGGGTTCCGCCATGTGGTCAGCCACTTCGGCGCGTGGCTCGGCACCTCCTTGTGCCAGAAGCCAGGCTTGCCGACGCCATCCGGATAGCGCTGCGCGTTGACCGGCCGCCCGGCGAGGTAGGGCAGCATGGCGGGAGCGATCGTGGCGTAATACCGGATGACGTCGCGCTTCGTCGCCGGTGGCTCGTCGTCGGTACCGGGGAACAGCACCTTGTCCAGGTTCGTCAGTTTCACGTCGCGGCCGCCGACCCGCCACCGGCCGCCGGAGCCAAGCGAGTCGAGTGCGGCCAGTTCATCGTCGGTCGCTGGCTCCCACGTCTGCTGCTGTGCTGGCAGTTGTTGCTCCGCCTCGGCGGCGGGCGCGTCGCTGCGCCAGATGGCGTCCGGGCGGGCGGCGACCTCCTCGTTGGTGCGTCCGCTCTTGACCGACGCGGGATGGTCCTCCGGGTCCCAGCCCGGCACCGCGTAGTCGTCGTTCTTGTGCAGCAGTAGCCACTGGTCCCGGTCGCCGTCCCTGCCTCGGCGGATCAGCACGAACCGGCCGGCCAGCTTCTCGCCCTCAAGGTCGAAGTGCAGCTCGCCGTTCTCGATCGCCGTGGCGGGGTCGTCGGTGCGGGCTGGTCGCCAGCTGCCCCTGTCCCAGACGATCACGTCGCCGCCGCCGTACTCCCCTGCCGGGATCACGCCCTCGAAGTGCAGGTACTCGATCGGGTGGTCCTCGACGTGCATCGCGAGGTGTCGCGCCTTCGGGTCCAGTGTCGGCCCCTTCGGCACCGCCCAGCTGACCAGCACCCCACCGACGTCCAGCCGCAGGTCGTAGTGCAGCCGCCGCGCGCGATGCCGCTGCACGACGAAGCGGCCGCTGCCCGTCGCCTGCGCCTCCCCCGCTGGCTCGGGCGTAACCGCGAAGTCGCGTTTCGCGCGGTAGTGCTCCAGCCGTGCCATGTCACCGAGTATTCCCGTCCCGGCCGCCGACCGGGGCCAGGGATGTCACCTCCTTCGGAGGGACACCGGCCCGGGATGGTGGCAGCACCAGGATGATCGACTCGGTGGCCGGGGTGGAGATCAAGCCCATCCCGAGGTATATCCGATGGACTTGATTGACTCAAGTGATCGCTATTGAATTTCAAGTGGACGCCGCCTAGGCTCGGATCGTGCGCTCCTACGGTCAGTACTGCTCGGTCGCGAAGGCCCTCGACGTGATCGGCGACCGCTGGACACTCCTCGTGGTTCGCGAGCTTCTCCTCCAGGGCGGATGTCGCTACACCGATCTGCTCAGGGGGCTGCCAGGGATCGCAACCAACCTGCTCGGCGACCGGCTGCGGGAGCTTGAGGCGAACGGGCTGGTCAGACGGGAGGCAGCGCCTCCTCCAGTCGCCGCGACCCTCTACCACCTGACCGACGCCGGCAGCGAGCTCAAGTCGGTCATCGGTGCGCTCGGACGTTTCGGTGCGCGGTACATGGCCGAGCCCTCCGGCGACGAGGAGTTCCGCAGTCACTGGCTGACCTTCCCCGTCTCGGAGCTGCTCGAGGACGCGGAACCTTCCGGGCCACCGGTTGTCATGGAGATCCGAAGCGGGGATCGGCCCGCGTTCATCGAACTGAGCAACGGCGAGATGCGCACGAGGTCCAGCGCTCCCCGATCGCCCGACCTCGTCCTCGAAGGCGCCGCTCCCCTTATCCTCGGCGTGCTCACCAGGCAACTCACGGTGCCAGCGGCGCGCGGGCTGGGATTGCACACCGAGGGATCGACGGCACCGCTGCGGCGGCTCCGGTACCTCGTCCAGGAATCTTCACAGGAGACCCAGGTATGACGAATCAGCAGTCCGCAGGTGCACGTCCGTCGTGGGTGGACGACGATCTGTTTCCCTTCGAGAGCCGCTTCGTTGAGCTGGACGGGCACGTCGTTCACTACGTCGACGAGGGTTCGGGACCGATCCTGTTGATGTTGCATGGGAATCCGACGTGGTCCTTTGTGTACCGCCAGGTCATCGAATCCCTGCGGGATCGGTTCCGGTGCATCGCCCTCGACTATCCCGGGTTCGGTTTGTCGGTAGCGGCACCCGGTTACCGGTACCTGCCTGAGGAGCATGCCGCCGTGGTCGTGTCCTTCCTCGACCGCTTGGGCCTGTCGCGCGCGACCCTCGTCGCACAC
>WHUD01000092.1 GCA_009377385.1 Actinophytocola sp. | reverse complement strand
GCACAACCGTAGCGGCCGCGGGATCAAAAACCTACTTTATTTCGCCGCGAGTCCTTACCGTGAGCCTCGACGCCGCTGGCTCGACCGACGAGGACGGCCCGCTGACCGGCTTCGAGTGGGACTTCGGCGACGGCACGACCGGCTCCGGCGATACCGCGACCCGCACCTTCGGCCAGCCCGGCACCTATCCGGTGACCCTCATCGTCTCGGACAACCGCTGGCCACACGTCACCCGGTCCCTCACCCGGCAAGTGACCGTGGGATGCGGCTGATGGCGGATGAGCGCCATTGCGCCTTTTCGTCACCGGCATGTCATACCGGTCGCGGCGCGGAGGTCGTTACTGTCAATGCGCCTGATGCACTGATTGTACGGGATGGGGGTGGTTGGCATGCGTCCACGGATCCGCCAAGCGTTTGTCGTGCCGATCGGTGCGGCATTGCTCATGGCCGCAGCCCTGACGGCCGCCGCAGCCGAGCCACCCGCGTCGATCGAGGTGACCGCGCTCGCCGCTGAGCGGTCAGGCGACGCCGTGACCGTCACCGGAACCGCGGTGTTCGGCGGCCAGCAACCGTTGCTCGTCGGGGAGGATCCGACCGGCGACGCACCGATCCGGCCGGAGGCCGCCGCGTTCGGACTCGACGTAACCGAGCTCGCCATCCACCGGCCCGACCCGGGCTCAGGCGAACTGGAGTTCACCATTCGGGTCACCGAGCTCAGCGCGGAGCCGCCGCCCGAGGTCGTCCGGTATCTGTGGCAGATGAAGGTGGACGGCGAGGAGTACTGGATCCAGGCCAAGACTTCCGACATCAGCACAGCAACGGCGTTCCTCGACGATCCGCAAGGGACGCTGGAGCACATCCCCGGGTCGTTCCGGCTGCGCGGGAACTGCGGATTCCTGGTGCCGGACGCCGAGACCGTCGCGACCTGTCAACACCTCGCCTGGATCGACGGCGTCTTCGACACCGAGGCGAACGAGGTCAGGATGACCGTCCCGCTCGGCCTCGAGGTAGCGCCCCACTTCACCCCAGGAGCACGCATCACAGCAGGTGAGGTGAACGCCTCGTTCCAGCTCGTCGTCTCCAACGCCACCACATCGGACGCCGTGGTCCAGGACGTCGACTATGCGATCCCGGACAAGGCGGTCAGGATCGGCATCGTCCCGGCGGGCACGGACCCGGGCGGGGTGCCGTTCACGACCAGCGCGGCGCTGGCCGACGACGGCTCCTTCGGCGGCGACCTGGATGTCGGCGCACTCGGCCCCGGTGACTACGAGGTCTTCGCGAGGGCATGTTTCGCCGACAACTGCGGGGTGCGCGGCGTTCCGGTAACGATCGAGTAGGGCAGGGAGCATGCGTAGAGTCACAGCGGCGCTGGCGGCGGGTGTCTTGCTGACGCTGTTCACAGCGGCGGCGCCCGGCATGGCGCACGAGCAGGACGCGCCGCGGGATGGCGCGGCCGCCGAACTGCTGGAGAATTTCGAGCACATCTACAACTTCGGAACCGGCGAGAGTGCGGATGCCGAAGGCACCGACCTCGACTTCTGGACCGCCGAGGTGCCGCTGCGGGACTACGCGACGGGTGACTTCGTCGACGAGGAAGGCAACCCGCTGCCGACTGAAGATGCCGACGGCAACCCGATCGAGGCGGAGCCGATCCTGGCCGAGCGGGACTTCGCGGTGGCCGGTTCGTGGAGCGTTGGTGCGCGGATCTTCGACATCACCGACCCCGATGAGCCGCGGTTCGTGTCCGAAGTGGAATGCGAGCAGGTTCGTAACGACCCGGCGGTCAAGCAGTTCACCGACGCCGACGGCAACAGCCTGTGGTTGCTGGCGCTGGCCAAGGATGACTTCGGCGGGCCGATCTGCCTGCGCCAGCCTCGGATCGGGGACAACCACAACGCGGGCATCACGGTCTACGACGTCACGGACCCGTATGAGTGGTCGGCGATGTACAGCGTGCAGTTCGAGGGCGGCGCGCACAACTTCACCTTCCACCCGACCCAGCCCTTCGGATGGGCAGCCACCGGAGATCTGCCCGGGGCACTTGGACCGCCGCTCGGGTTCAACTGGGTCCCGATCATCGACTTCCGTGATCCCAACGCGCCGACGATCAGCCGCATCGACGTTCCGGCTGGCGGGCCGCACGACCTCGAGTTCAGCGCCGACGGCACCCGGGCCTACGTCGCCGCGGAGAACCACTACGAGATCTACGACACGACCGATCCCGCCAATCCCACGCTCATCGGCGGCACCCCCAACATCGGCAGCTACGCACACGGGGTGTTCCCGACGCCGGACAAGAGCATGATGATCACCAACAACGAGAGCCTGGTGCTTGGTGGGTTCTTCGTCGAGGGCAGCGGCGTGTGCCCGGGTGAAGGACTCGCCTTCTACGACATCGAAGGCGCAGCGGAGAGTGCCCCCGTTCTCCACGGCTACTACGCCCCGCAACAGGTCGAGCCACTGACAGGGCCGTGCACATCGCACTTCGGCAAGGTCGCCGACAACAACCATGTCATCACCATCGGGTGGTACACGCTGGGGTCGCGGGTCGTCGACTTCGCCAACCGGACCCTGCCGCAAGAGGTCGGCGCCGCCGTGCTGGAGGGCTCCAACGCGTGGTCGGCCAAGTTCTACCAGGGTCCGTATCTCTACGTCGGTGACATCAACCGCGGCTTCGACGTATTCAAGTGGACCGGCGAAGGCCCGGCACCGTGGGAGAACACCACTAGCTGAGGAGACGGCATGCCACGGACCATCGCGGGGTTGTCCGCGCTGCTGCTCGCCGGGCCGCTGTTCGTCACCGGCGGCACCGCCGCCGGCACAACGCCCGGCGAGTGCGGCCAGCCGCCCGCGATGGAGCCGCTGGCGTTCGCCGACCCGCAGGTGATCGACGAGGTACGGGCCGGCGGCGAGCCGAGCGTGGCGGGCCTGCTCGACGGCACCCTGCTGTACGCGGCGCACGCATCCACGACGCTGTTCAAGCGGGACAACATGCCCGACCCCGATTACGTCACCCCCTACAGCGGAGCGACCTACGTCTGACGCTCCGCTGACGGCGGGGATACCTGGAGCTACGTCGGGCTTGGCGGAACCGAGGTCGGGCCGCATGCCACGGTGTCAGGGTTCTCCGACCCCGACTTCGCCGTCGACGCCGCGGGCAACGTCTACACCTCGGGCATCAACCTGGCCAACGTCTACGTGGCGAAGTCCGCCGATTCCGGCGCCACCTGGTCCGGGCATCCGTTCGCCACCGTGCTGACCGACCGGGAGTGGCTGGCCGCCGACGAGGAGAACATCGTCTACCTCAACGGCAACCACCTGGCCCAAGGCCGTCAGCTGTGGAAGTCCACCGACGGCGGGCTCACCTTCGACCTGGCCAATCCGGTGCCGTTGCCCGGGTCGGGGCCGCCGTCGAAGATCTACGTCGACCAGTCCGACGGGCGGCTGTATTTCCCCGACGGATCCGGCGGAATCGCGATCTACCCCGACGCCCGCACGGGCGACTTCACCCGCGTCGACGGGGACATCGGCGACACCCCGCACGCGCACGGCTTCCTGGTCGACATGACCATCGACGCGGCGGGCAACGTCTACGTGGTGGCCAGCACCGGCAAACAGGTCCAGGTTTCGCACTCCACCGACCGCGGTCTGACCTGGGACACCATCGTCATCCACGACACCGCCGACGACGCGACGCCGGAGGTCGCCGAGGAGGTGTTGTGGCCCTGGATTTCCGCCGGATCCGACGGCCGGGTCGCGGTGTCCTGGTTCCAGGCCGACCGGCCGGTGCCCGACACCGAAACGACGAACGCCGAGTACCGGGTCTACGCTGCGCAGACGGTGACCGGGCACGGCTGGATCGACGAGTGCGAGATCGAGCACGCACCGGATTACGAGGTCGCGGTCGCCACGCCGGATCCATTCCACACCGGAACGATCTGTTCCAGCGGCACGACCTGTCAGGTGGGCGGGACCGACCGCAGGCTGGGCGACTACCACACCAACGCGATCACCGCAGACGGCCGGTTCGTGATCGCCTACTCCGACACCGCCCGCAAACCCGACGGCGCGATCTCGCACCCAGGTCTGGTTCGGCAGAGCGCAGGTGCGGACTTCGTCGCCGACGACTCACTCGGCGGGTGAACGCGGACGACCGAAGCCACCGCCGGGCCGCTTTCGCGCGGCCAACGACTTCGCATGGCGCAGTGCCTGGCTGAGTTCACGTTGCCGCCGCGCGATGAGGGCCTCGACCGCGGCCTCCGGCGGAGCGGGCTCGAACCTCACCTCGTCATCGAGGGAGCGCGTCACCATGCCTTTCGCCTCCAGCGCGGCCAGGAGCGTGCTCGTCCACCGCGGGGTCTTGCCGAGCAGATCAGCGACCTCGGCCACCGTTGCCATGGGATGTTCCAGCAGTACCAGATAGGCGCGCTCCTCAGCTTCGCTGAGGCCTACCGCGGCCAGCAACCGCCCGCCCGCATCCACCGGAGCAGAGCGCTTCTCCGCAGGCGTCATTCGTAAGCTCCTCGAGTCAGCCGGCAGCTCACGGCAATCCACGGGTCGCGCTGTTATCCGTGGCTGCCGTCGGCGACGCGTTTGGCACTTGGCCATGACCAGATTGCGGTGTTCGCGAATTTACCAGGGCGGAAGAGGGCGTAGCTGGCGGAAGAACGCAATGACGCCCTTTCGCCACCTGGCCGGCGGCTACCTTTCCCGTCCGCTGGCCTCCACGTACCTGCCTGCTGCTAGCCAGCCGGCCTGGAAACGTGTCACAGCGCCGAGCTCATCCATCAGGACGCGGACGCGCCGGTCAAGAGTCCTGGTGGAGACGCCGAGCTGACGCGCGATGGTCTCGTCCTTGCATCCCGCCGCCAGCAACGGGACAAGGTGTGCGACGTCCGCACTCGCGCTATTGGCGGGGATGGCGGGACCGTCGGAGATGAAGGCCATGGGAGCGGCTTGCGCCCAGGCGACTTCGGCGAGCGCCGACAGCGCAGCCACCACCGGCGCCGACCGCGTCACGACCGCGCTCGAGAGGCCGTGGTCGAGGTACTGTGGCAGCACCGCAACGCGACCGTCCACGAGCAGCAGCTGGACCGGCGGCTCGGCTACCCTTGCCTGACCTCCTGCGGCGACGCAGGCACGAATGGCGTGCGCGGCGCCCGGGTCTGCCAGGGCGGCGCGGGAATAGAGCGCGCGATACCGGACCCCACGCCGCAGACAGCTCAGCGCAACCGGCTCGCGGTCATCGGCCGGTCGACCTGCGGCTGGCATTCCGATGGCGAGCACATCCCGTTCCGCGGCGACCTGTGACTGCCAGAGCCGCTGGGCAGCCGCGGCCCCGCCGCGCACGGTCTCCACGGTGTTAATGTGGTCGTCGTGGCGTTGGGCGGCGGCTTGACGCACTCGTTCCCGCAACACCGATGCGGCAACTCGCGCTCGCGCCAACTCTTCCTGCTGCTGCGCGACGAGCGCCTCGATCGCCACGTCTGGCGCCACCGGCCAGTACCGCAGCACCGGGCCCGGCTCCTCGGTGAGCAGACCCATCGCCAACAGGTCGGCGATGGTCTGCTCAGCGGCACCCAGCGACATGCCGCTAGCGCGCGAGATCGCGGGCTGGGTGAGCCCGGGATGATCCAGCAGCAGGACATACAGGCGTTCCTGTGTCGCGGACACCCCGACGCCGGCCAACATGCAGGTCACTTGCGCTTCTGCGCCGCCACCTCGTTCCGAAACCGTCTCCAGGACACTCATGGGACTCCCGATCTCGCCTGCGTCGCACGCGAAAACCGTACGGTTCTATGTGTATGTCCGGTTAACGAGTAATTAGACGCGATGTCACGACGAAAGCGAAAAACGATATGCGCACGAAGCGACCGTGGCAGACACTGGTGGGCCGATGTCGTGGTCAGGAGCCTGTGTACTGGCATGCCTCCGCGAACGGCACTTGTTGTTCAGTACTGTTCGATATGGGAGCGGAGGTGGCGTTGGCCGTGGTCGGCGCCATGCGTGGGGGCAGGCCATGCTGGTTGCCTGAGCGCTGTGATGATCTGAGAATGCATGCGGCTGATAGTAGTGAGTGCCTCGTCATACATCCTCGCGATGTGCTCGTGAGACTCGCGCGCCTGGGCATCCCACGATGCACGCACGTCAACGTCCACACGCATCACCCTGCCTAAGAACGCAAGCTAGACCTTCGCGGCGGGTGTAGCAACCGTGCACACAGTCAGTTACTCGCCCGTCTCGAGCGGTGCGGAATCGAAAGCTGGCCGTGCCATCCCAGTCCGGCCGCGAGGGCACGACCCGTCAGCTGACCGGTCCACACCAGCGCGGGTTATCACGGATGGTATTTCGTCACGGCGAGCGGTCACACTTGTGAGGATCGCCATTTCCGCTCGGCGGCGATCACGGCTCTGTTACGTTGAGGGCATGGCGTCGATTTCGAGCGCGAAACCTGTGCGTACCGCGCTGTTTCCACTCGTGCTACTCGCCATTGTTATCTCCGGCATTCTTCCGACACATCAGGCCGTCGCTGACTTCACAGGAACGGATACCGCGTCCGCACACGCGACCCATCACACCGGGGGAACGTCGGCGCTCGGCCCCGGCGAATCGGACCCGCATCCGTCCGCGGACCACGCTGGCGGCGACGACCCGATACCGGTGTGCCATCCAGCAGACGCGCCCATGTCCGGTTCGCCGGATCGCTGCACGTCGCGCAACCATGACGAGGGGAAACCCGCACCGGTCGGGTACGACTTCCCGACCGCGGGCTGCGCCGATCCGGCACTCCAGCATCGGTCCCCGGAGACTCGCCCGTGGTGGCATCCGCATGGACCGCGCCTGCTGAGCCTCCTCTGCGTGCTGCGCACGTGATATCTCGCGACGGGCCCGCATTCGCCGCACGCAACACCGCCGTCGCCCGGTAGATCGGGTCGCCATGGCGGCATCCGTGGCGCGTTCAATTGCTGGCCATCTCGCCTTGATTCTCATTTTCCCACCCTTTTGAGTACGGCTGCTTCACCGCGATTTGACGCGGAATGAAGGCGACGTTGGAGGCTCTTTCGTGATATATGACTCTGTCCTCGACTGTGTCGGTTCCACGCCAATGGTCCGGTTGGATCGCTGCTTTCCTGACCCTGACATCGAGGTCTTGGCCAAGCTGGAGATGCTCAACCCGTGCGGGAGCATGAAGGATCGCCCCGCCCGGTTCATCGTCGAGCAGGGTTTTCGGAACGGCTTGCTGTGTCCGGGCATGCGGCTGGTGGAGAGCACCTCGGGCAACCTCGGGATCGCGCTCGCGGTCGCCGCGCGGATGCGGGGACTGTCGTTCACCGCCGTCGTCGACCCCAATACCTCGCCGACCAACCTCAGGTTGCTCGAGGTGTTCGGTGGCGATGTCGAGATGGTCACCGAACCGGACGACGCCGGGGGATACCTGCACACCCGCGTGCGGCGGGCACGGCAGCTCACCGAGACGCTGCCGGACGCGGTCTGGGTGAACCAGTACGCCAACGACCTCAACTGGCGGGCCTACTACGAAACCCTCGGCGCCGAGATCCTGTCGGCGATCGACGGGCCGGTGGATTACCTCGTCGCGGCCGTGTCCACTACGGGGTCTCTGCACGGCATCGCTCGTCGCCTGCGGGAACGCCACCCGCGGCTGCGTGTGGTGGCGGTCGACGCGGCGGGGTCGGTCATCTTCGGCACCCCGCCCGGTCCGCGCGGGATACCGGGCTTCGGCGCCAGCCGGGTTCCGGAGCTGCTCCACGCGGAGGAGATCGACCAGGTGATCCACGTCGATGACGCCGAATCCATCGCGGGCTGTCGCCGCCTCGTGGATACCGAGGGCATCCTGGCCGGCGGCTCATCGGGCGCGGTGATCTCCGCCATCGGTGGCTTGTGCGAGAAACTCGGCGGGCCGGCGCGGGTGGTCACCGTGCTGGCCGACCGCGGCGAGCGTTATCTGGACCTGGTCTACGGCGACGACGCGCGGGGCGCCGGCGAGGCGGCGCACCACGAGCTGGTGGCCAGCCCATGATGCGGTCGGCGTCTGCGGATCGACGCAACCTGCGCCTGCTGTGGGTGGGGCAGTTCATCAACACGGCAGGGCTGATGATGCTGGTGCCGATCATGCCGTTCTATGTGCATGGCATGGGCATCGACGGCGTCGCCGAGGTCCAGACCTGGGCGGGGGTCGCGATCGCGGCCCCCGCCCTTAGTCTCATTGTGGCGACTCCGCTGTGGGGCCGGCTCGGTGATCGGATCGGCCGGAAGTGGATGGTGGTCCGCGCATTGGCCGGGCTCGCCGCCGCGATGGTGGTCATGGTCTCGGCCACCTCGCCGATGCTGTTGCTGGCCGGCAGGCTTCTGCAGGGCGGCCTGGGCGGCGTGGTCGAAGCGGCGGCCGCCTTCGCGGGTGCAAGCGGGCCCACCGGCAAGCGCGGTTCGACACTGGGCAAGTCCTTCAGCGCGACCGCCGCCGGAGCGTTGGTCGGTCCGTTGGCCGGCGGCGCCCTGGTCGGCACCGGCGGGCTGCGGGAGCTGATGCTGGCCATCGCCGCCCTGGCCGTGATCCTCGGCGTGGCCTGCGCGGTCGGCTTGCGCGAACCCAGCTCCACCACAACCAAGGAGGCCGATGCGCCGCGCCCGCGACGGCCAGGCTCGCCCCGCCATGCCTTGCACCCACCCAAGCCGCGGCTGCGCGACCATGTGCCCGGCGCGATCCCGCTCGCCATCGCCGCGATCGCGGCCTACTTCGGTGTCTACGGCCTGATCCCAGTGTTCGCCGAACACGTCAGCGCCACCGCAGGTGTCGCTTCGGCCGGCATGTGGGTCGGTGTCCTTCAATCCCTGACGTGGGGCGCCACCCTGCTCGCCTCGTTCTGGTGGGGACGGCGCAACGACCGCGACCAACGACCCGTGCCCACCTTCGCGCTCGCCGCCGGCGGCTGCGCGATCGGCATCGCCGCGCAAGCACTACCGTTGGACCCGGTAGCGCTGATCCCGCTGCGCCTGCTGCAGGGGTTCTGCTTCGCCGCCCTGGCCCAGTCCCTGTTCCACCACGTCAGCACGTCCGCCCCGGCAGGTCACACCAGCGGTGCCGTCGGATCCGCCAACAGCTTTCTGCTGATCGGGCAGTCCGCCGGTCCGCTGCTCGCCGGGCCACTGATCGCGCTGCTACCCGTCCCCGCGGTAATCACACTGATGGGCATCGCATGCGGAGTGGGCGCGCTGCTCGCGCTGGCCGTCGCCCGCAGCCAGCCCGCGACGCAACGGGACGACTTCACGGTCGAGTTCGACCTCGACGCGACCATCGAGTTCGACGCCCGGACGATACGAGAACCCGGCCGGCGACTGGTGGACCAGCGATAGCCACGCACAATCCTCAGCTGACCCAGCTCGCGGTTCCCCAGGGGTGCCGGTGTGGCCCGGTATGTCGCACCTGGTTGGGCCGCCACCCCTCGATCTGTATTCCGACCTGCGGGTGCTGCTGGTCGGCGCCGACTCGTGGGCGGGCTTCCTGTTCGTGTTGGCCGTGGTGCTCGCCGTCCGGGTCATCGTGATGGCGTTGCTGCTCGGTGGCCCCGCCTGTTCTGGGCGGCGGTAGTGATCGTTGTCGTGCGACCGGTGCCGGGAGGTCAGCTACCCAGCGCGAAGGTGACGGTGGCGTCCTCCCCCGGCCGGACGTCGACCGCCTGGGACGCATTAGTGCCGTCGGGCAGGGAGCAGATGATCTCGTACCCGCCCGGAACCGGCGCGGCCAGCACGAAGGTGCCGTCCGCGTCGGTCAGCGCGGCGATGTCGGGCAGCGGCACGGGCCCGCTGAGGTAGCCGGCCCGTGCCTCGGCAACGGGCCGACCGTCCGCGTCGCGGACCCGGCCGTTGATCACCTGGGACACCGCGGCATCCGCCGTTTCGTCACGCCTTCCATCGTACGAGGTTGTCGTACACCTGCTGGTTGATCCGGGTCCCGGAGTTGGCGGTCGAGCCACCGTAGGCGTGCACCGCGACCCCGTATCGGTTGCCGTTCTCGATCCGGTAAACCGCGCTGCCGCTTTGCCCGCCCATGGTGTCCACGGTGTAGAAAACCTTCAGCGCGTTGACCGCGGTGACCCGGTTGGAGTGATACCACTGGGTCCCGGCCGGCTTGTCGCCCGGATAGCCGGAGATGTTCACCGTCGAGCCGTTGAGCTGGCTGTCGGAGAATACCCCGATGCCGAACCAGCCGGTCGTGTTGCCCAGGTTGGTGGGCAGGATGATGGCGCCGTAGTCGTAGTTCTGGTCGCCGTTGTTGGCCCAGCCGGTGACCGTGCGGAACGTGCTGGTCGTGACGCTGCCGTAGGGCAGCGTGGAGCCGTTGCGCCCTGGCATCACCCGGATGCTGCGTACCCACCCGTCGCGGCCGGGTACGCCGCTGTTCTTGATGTACACGCAGTGCCCGGCGGTGGCCAGGGTGTGCGGGCCGATGAACCAGCCGGTGCCGATCCAGCTCGACCCGTCCGCCGCGGTGATCAGCAACGAGGCGTGCACCCGCCACGGGTAGGCGCTGGTATTGGTGATCTGGACCCGGTCGTCGGTGCCGAGGATGGCTTCGGCTGGCTCGCCGAACGAGGCGACGGCGATGTCGGCGAGGCCGCTGGTGTCCGGAGCCGTATCCTCGACCATGGCTGCCTCGGGACGCCGCAGGCCCTCGACGGCTTCGACGTCGCCTGCGTCCTCGGCGACCTCCGCGGCGGATCCGGTCGACGGTTCCTCAGATGGACCCGCCTCGACGGGCTTGCCGGTTTCCTCCGGTTCGCTGGACAGGGACGTGTGCGGGGTTTGTGCGTTCAATGGGTCGGCCATGCTGGTTTCCTCCTTAGGAGTGCGGCCGCTCGCTGCGCCTGCCGGTCTGGTTCGCTCATCAGCGAGCTAGTAAGAGACTTCGCGGCTCGGCGCATGGCGTTGCGACAGACCCCGATGAACGAACATAAAGCACCCAAATAGCGTAAGGTCATCTCCTGCTCGCCGGCCTCGGAACCGTGGGTTCGGCTGGCCCCGGCCACCAGGAGCGCGGTTCGCAGGGCGTCGTTGTAGTCGATGAGGGTGGTCTGCTCGCGGTGGTGCCGACCGCGCCGTTGTCGGTGTGGATCGGGGAGTTGATCGGGCTCCATACCTTGCACTGGAACCGGTCAGGATCGCCGACGGCGGCGATGTCGTAGCGCTGGACGATCATGTCGTGTGGCCGCCCGGATTGGAGCACGTGCTCCAGCGAACTGCGCAGGTTGCGTGACCCGGTTGCGGCGGGGTCCTGCGGGTTGTCGGGGAAGGTCGTGGGTGAGTCGACACCAACGCGGCGCGGCTGGAGTGCCCCCACGCGCTGCACGAGCTAGGTGTGCTCTTGCGCCACAACCACCACACCAGCGCATCCCGCGCCCGCTGTTCCAGCACGGCGACCGCTTCGCGCAACAGCATGATGCCTTCGTCGCCGCCGCGGACGATGCCCAGCCCGCGCAGGGGTGCGCCGAGCCATGGGGTGGCACCGAACTTGCGGGCGTCGTTCAGCTGCGCGGCGGCGAGTTCGGTCGCCTGTGTGCGTTCGCCGAGGTTGAGCAGGCACCGAGCGGCGCCGCTACGCCAGCTGAACTGAGCGCTGTTCGGGTAACCGATTCGGTGCAGGGTTTGTCCGCACGCCTGGAGTTCGGCCAGCGCCTGCTCGGTGTTTCCTTGTGCGAGATGGAGATGACCGCGACTTTCCAGCAGCATCAACCCGAGATAGTGCGACGGGGGAGTGGGTGTCGAGCACGTCGGCTTCGGCATGGGCGGCCTCCGCTGCGGCCGAGGTGTCGAGTTCAGCGATCGCGGCCGCATCCCCGAGCGTGCCGTTGCCGCCGAGAACGGCGGAGGTGCGAGCGCGGTGCACGGCGTTGCCGCCTAGCTGGTGCAGCTTCGGCAGCACGCTCGTGCCAGTTGACTGGCCGGGTCCAGCTCGCGGGGTCGCAGGGTGAAGGCCAGCAACGCGGGAAGTTCGTTGATCCGCGGCACCCTCGTTCACCACGACGGCAGCCGGGCCCATCCCGGCTCGTATCCGCGCGCGGCGCGACCCAGCGGGGTAAGCCCCGGCGAGTCAGGAGCTGATCGAGATCATGCCGGGAGCCGGCCCTCCCGTGTGATGAGAGGGCCGGCCGTGCCGCGGCGGGGCGGCAGCCCGCCGTGGGCACCGGGTTCAGTTGCGGGCGACCGCGATCTCGCCTTCCTTGAGCGAGCCCATGTCCGCGTAGACCGCCGGTTCCGGCGTGAAGTTCGTAGTACCGTCAGACACCGCGCCTGCCGTCGTGGACTCCCGGAACGTGCCGGAGAACTTGTAGTTGAGCTTGAATCCGCTGGACTTCATCTGGAAGTGATCCTTGACTGTGACCTTGTCTCCGTGGCCCACCCAGTCCATGTCGACCGAGACGGGGAACGAGGTATCGGACACATAGTCGTACAGCTCGATGGTCGCGGTGAGGCTGGCTTCGTTCAGTTGGCTGTCGATCTGGAACTGGCCCGGTGTCAACGTCGCGTAGCCGAAAGCGCCGAGCAGTTCCTTGTCGGCACACGCGTCATAGCGGTCCACGATCGCGACCGCCGCGGATTCCGCGTCGGGCTTCCCTGGCCCGAACTTGACCCGGCCGTCCACACCGTAGAGCAGCACATCGGTGTAGACGCAGCCCGATGAGTCCACAGTGGAGTAAACGGCGAAGGCATCGAGACCCTTGAATTTGAAGTGCCAGGTCTGTACCTGCGCGTGTGCCGGGCTGACCCCGGCAACCAGGAGCAACGCCAGGGCGGCCAGCGCCGCCAGCAGTGTTCGTCTCATTCCAGTACTCCCAGATCCATGCCGCGGCTGGCATCCGGCCAGCAGCAGCAAGCGACCACCACCAACCCCTGCATCCCCGGGCCGTGAATGTGGCGGGGACAGTCCCAGTCGGACCGTCTGCCGCATAGACACACCGGCAGCGACCTCGGTTGCACCGGTGAGTGGCCTTCCTTCCGCGGTGATCCCACTGCCCGGCGTACCGCGACCGGTTTGGTGAGACGCCCTCGGATCGACGACGCCGACCCGCATCTGGTCGCCACTCTGGACGATCAGGAGGCACCGAGCGCCTGGGAGGCCGACATCCTGTGGCCCGCTGCCCGGCCGGGTCTTCCTTCGTCATCAACCCGGTCGGGTCGAATGATCGTGGTGTCGTGCTCCGTGGTGCCCGCCGCGATGAACTGGTCACGGATACGGGCGCAGCGGCGTGTTCACCTCGCCCAGTCACCAGGATGAGTCCGGGCCGTAGATGGTCTTGGCCCACCACGTCGGCTCTTGGTGGAACAAGGCCAGCTTGTCGTCGGGCACGACGGCTACGGCGTCACCGAACCGGTCCCGAGCGCAGAACACGGCGGCCGGAATGGGGGACACGGCGTCACGGCGGGTGGGTTCTTCGGTCAGGTGCCCGAAGTTGACCGGCGGTGTTTCGTTGTTGGTAACCGCCGCGTCGGGGCGTTTGCATCGGTACGCAGCAGCCTGAGGCACGTCGCTGTCGCCATAACCCGCGTCCGGCGGGAGAAGGAGTGCCTCACACCATGTATCGCCCTGTGAAGCGAGGGGCCAGCCTGTCGGCCCTATCCGCGATCGCCGCTCTCGTGCTCGCCGCATGTGGGGACAGCGCGGCCGACTCCGGGTCATCGTCCGGCGACTCAGACGAGCTGGTCTTTGCCGCGGTGCCCAGTGAGGAGGCGACCGGCCTGCAGGCGGCCTACGAGCCGATCATCGCGCTGCTGGAGCGGGAGACCGGCAAGCAGGTCACGTTCCAGAAGGCGACCGACTACGCCGCCATCATCGAGGGCCAGCGCGCTGGCAAGATCGACATCGCGCAGTACGGGCCGTTCTCCTACGTGCTGGCCACCGACAGTGGCGTCGAGACGACGCCGGTCGGTGCGCAGGTCGAGGAGAAGAACGAACGGCCAGGGTACAAGTCGTACGGCATCACCAAGGCCGGTTCGGGCATCGACAGCCTCGACGACTACCAGGGCAAGAAGGTTTGCTTCGTCGACCCGGCATCCACGTCGGGCTACCTGTATCCGTCGGCAGGCTTGCTGGACGCCGGCGTCGACCCGAAGCAGGACGTCACGCCGGTGATGGCTGGCGGTCACGACGCCTCGGCGATCGCGGTGGCGAAGGGCCAGTGCGACGCCGGGTTCGCCTACGACTCGATGGTCACTGAGCAGCTCATCGAGTCGGGCCAGCTCGCCAAGGGCGACCTCGACGTCGTGTGGAAGTCCGAGATGATCATGAGTTCGCCGCTGGCCGTCTCCGACGACCTCAGCCCGGAGCTGAAGGACACCATCGCCACGGTCATCCAGGAGAAGGCCAACGTCGACTACCTCGAGTCGAACGGCATGTGCGGCGGTGACTGCGCAATCGGCGAGGAAGGCAGCTGGGGCTACACCAAGGTCGATGACTCGGCCTACGCCGGTGTCCGCCGGGTCTGCGAGACGCTCGGCGAGGCGTGTAAGGAAGCGTCATGACCGCCACGCTCAGTGAGCAGAGCGCCGAGGAAGTGGGCCGCTTCCCGGAGCCAGTCGTCCGCTTCGACGGAGTGAGCAAGCGGTTCGCGCCGGACGTCACGGCGCTCGACGACGTGACGTTCAGCGTCCGGCCCGGCGAGGTCGTCGTCCTGCTCGGGCTGTCCGGCTCCGGCAAGTCCACGCTGCTGCGACACGTCGACGGCTTGCGCCGCCCGACGTCGGGCACGGTGAGCGTGCTCGACACCGACGTCGGTAACGCGGGCGGCAGGACGCTGCGCGGCCTGCGCACCCGGATCGGCTTCATCTTCCAGCAGTTCGACCTTGTCGGCAGCCTGACGCTGCTGGAGAACGTCTGCACCGGTGCGCTCGGCAGGCTGCGGGGTCCGAGGCTCGGCCTGCTCAGCTACCCGCGCGACGTCCGGCTGGAGGCACTGCGCCAGCTGGAGCGGGTCGGGCTCGCCGACCAGGCGTTCCAGCGGGCGGACACCCTCTCCGGCGGCCAGCAGCAGCGCGGTGCGGTGGCGCGGGCGCTGCTGCAGCGGCCGGAGATCCTGCTCGCAGACGAGCCGGTCGCCTCGCTCGATCCGGAGTCCTCCGCCCAGGTCATGGCGCTGATCAGGGAGATCAGCGCGGAGGATGGGCTGACCGTGCTGTGTAGCCTGCACCAGGTTGACCTCGCGCTGTCCTGGGGCGACCGGATGGTCGGGCTGCGTGGCGGCCGGGTCGTGCTCGACACGGCGGCGAGCGGGCTGGGGCGTGACGAGGTGATGGCGGTGTACTCCCAGGTCGGTGCCACCGCAGACGCCGTCCTCGCCGCGGCCGTATGACGCTGGCCACCGAGCGGCCGCCGGAGACGCCGCACCACACGAAGCCACAACCGAAGACACTGACCCGGCCGGGCGCGAACGGATCGTTTGCCCTTCTGGTGATCGGTGCGCTGCTCGCCGTGTCCGCGTGGTCGCTGGTCGACCTGCGAATCAACGTCGCGACGCTGGTGGACAGCGCGGGCAACGCTGCCGACTTCGCGGCACGGATGTTCCCGCTCGACTTCCCCGCGCCCGCCGAGCTGCTAGCGCTGACCGGCAAGACGCTGGCCATCGTGCTGTGCGCGACATTGCTGTCGGTGCTGATCAGCATCCCGGTCGCGGTGCTCGCGGCAGGCAACACCAGCCCGTTCGTGGCGGCACGGCTCGGCTCCAGGGGCGTGATCGTGGCGGCACGGGCCATCCCGGACGTCGTGCTGGCCATCGTGTTCTTCCGGCTGTTCGGGCTCGGCGCACTGGCTGGCGTGCTCGCGATGGGGCTGCACTCGGTCGGCATGGTGGCCAAGCTGTACGCCGACGCGGTCGAGCAGATCGACGAGGGGCCGCGCTCGGCGGTGCGCGCGGGCGGCGCAAGCAGGTTGCAGGAGCTGACGTCGGGGATGGTGCCGCAGGTGGCGCCCGCGTTCGTGGCGACGGGGCTGCACCGGTTCGACATCAACCTGCGGATCTCGGTCGTGCTCGGATTCGTCGGCGTCGACGGCCTCGGCTTCGCCATGGCCAGCGCGTTCCGGACGCTGGACTACCAGCGCGGCATGGCGCTCGCCCTCATCGTGCTGCTGCTGTGCGTCGTGGTCGAGCTGCTGTCGGGGGCAATCCGGCGGGCGCTGCTGCGGCCGTCAGAGCGCGGCAGCAGGCGGATCGGCAGCGGCGACACGTCGGGCCGCGTCAGTCCACCGTGGACGTTCCGCAGAGCCCGCAGGGTGATCTATGGCGTGACGACCGTGCTGGTGGTCGTCGCATCGGTGTGGGGCGCGGACCTGTCGTTCACGCAGTTCCTCCGTGCGTTCCATGAGCCTGGGGAGGTGCTCGGGCTGTTCTGGCCGCCGGAGTCGGGCGGCATCATGCCGGTCCTGCTCGCGGACCTGTGGCTGACGGTCAAGATCGCGCTGGCCGCGACGCTGATCGGGGCGGTGCTCGCGCTGCCCATCGGCTCGCTCGCGGCCCGCAACGTGGCGCGGTCGGCTGCCGTCGGGCAGGCGTTCCGGGGCATCGTCGTGTTCGTGCGCGGCGTACCGGAGCTGGTGCTGGCGATCGTGCTCGTCGTCGTTACCGGGCTCGGCGGGGTGGCTGGCGCGCTCGCGCTGGGCATCGGGTCGATCGGGCTGCTCGGCAAGCTGGTCGCGGACTCGCTCGAGGAGGTCGACCCCGGCGTCGAGGAGGCCGTGCGCGCGACCGGTGCTGGGCGGTGGCAGGTGTACTTCGCCGCGACGCTGCCGCAGGCGGCGCCCGCGTTCGTCGGGCATCTGCTGTACCAGCTCGACGTCAACATCAGGGCCGCGACGCTGCTGGGCATCGTCGGCGCTGGCGGAATCGGCTATCACCTGCTCAACGCATCCCGGGTATTGGAGTTCGGGGTGGTGACCACGGTGATGCTGCTTGTGTTCGGCACGGTGATGCTGGTCGAGCTGCTCGCGCTCTGGCTGCGCCGTGTCGTGCGGTGAGTCGGATACAAGCGTCACGAGTGTTCACCTGGGTGACCGGCCGGTGTTCGCCGAGGCGAGGTTGTCCGGACAATACCGGGGCCGATCGTGGTGGCATGACATCGACCCGGTACTTGGAGATCGCCGACGCGCTGTCGGCGGAGCTCTCCGATGCCGCCCCGGGCACCAGGGTGGCGAGCGAGAACGAGATCGCAGCCCGGTTCGGGGTCGGCCGTGCCGCGTCACGGGCGGCGTTGCAGGAGCTGGAGCGCCGCCTCGTCGTCCGGCGGGTACAGGGCGTCGGCACCTTCCTGAACCGGCGCATCGACTACCGGATCTCGGAACGGATGCCGCCGTCGTGGCACAGTACCGTCGCCGCGGCGGGTGCCGAGCCGCGCGCGATCGTCAAGTCCGTCGACCGGGTGCCGATGCCCTGCGACGTCGCCGAACGGCTCGACCGCGCGCCAGGCGACGCGGTGCACCGGGTCATCCGCGAGTTCTACATCGACGAGCTGCTCGCGTGCCGGGTGCACGAGTGGATTCCGGTCGCCGAGGTGTCAGAGCTCGACCTGGCGCTGCACGTCGTCGACTCGCTGGACGTCGTGCTGCGGCAGATGGGCCGGGTCGAGCCGGTGCGCGCGTGGTGCCGGGTCAGCCTGGACGCCCCGACACCGGAGGTGGCGCGGGTGCTGGGGATGGAGCCCGGCCTGCTGGCGTGGCAGGTCGACAGCCTCAGCCGCGACGCCACGTCCGGCAGGCCGGTCATGTGCAGCACCAGCTGGACCCGGGTGGACGCGGTACGCATCGTCGTCGAAATGGACAACTTCGAGGAGAACAACGCATGAACAGAGTGGGCAGGGAGGAGCGCTGCGCGCTGCTGGCCGTCGCCGAGCCGACTGAGCTGGTCGCGCTCGCCGATGACTGCCTCGCCGACGGCGTCGAGCTGGAGGTGCTGGTCGCGCCGGAGGTCGGCTGCGTGACCGCGCAGGTGCGCGAGCCGGTGGCCGCCGACTGGTTCCTGCTCGGCGACGTGCTGGCCTGCCGCGCCGAGGTCGCGCTCGCGGGCAGCAGGGGATGGGCGATGCGGCTCGGCGACGACCGCGCCGCCACCCTCGCCGCCGCTGTGCTTGACGCCGAGGCGGAGGCGGGCCGCCCGCACGGGCGCGACGTCGAGGAGCTGTGCGCCACGGTCGCCCAGCGGCAGCAGACGGCGGCGCACGCCGAGTGGGCGGAGCTGGCACCGACCGTCGTCG
>WHUD01000091.1:12417-18609 GCA_009377385.1 Actinophytocola sp. | reverse complement strand
ACCGTCGGGTGCTGGCCGAACTGGCCGGGCAGACACCGCTGCTGCCCGGCGGTGACACGCTGGCGTTCGTGGATGTCGACTCGCTGCAGCGGCGGGTGTTCGGGGGCAGCAAGCAGGGCGCGGCGTTCGGGCACGCCAAGATCGCGTCGAAGTCGCTGCTGGTGCGGGGGCTGAACGCGCTCGCGGCCACCGTGTCCACCCCGCTGTCGGCGCCGGTCGTGGCCGCGACCAGGTTGCGGGGCGGCAACGCCGCCTCCGGGCGCGGCGCGGCCACCCTGGTGGCCGAAGCTATCACCACCGCCCGGCAGGCCGGGGTGACCGGCACGATCGTGGTGCGCGCCGACTCCGCGTCACCGCCATCGCCGACGGCGTGGCGACTCTCGAACTCACCGTCACCCTCGCCGACGGCACCGTCACGCTGCGCGGCGACGCCACCATCGACATCACCTGAGGACACCGCCATGGGAAAGCTCGACAACAAGTCCGCGCTCGTCACCGGATCGGGGCGCGGCATCGGCCGCGAGATCGCCCTCAAACTTGCCGGTGACGGCGCGCGGGTCGTCGTCAACGACCTCGACGCCGAACCGGCCAAGGACACCGTCGCCACAATCGAAGCGGCCGGCGGGACGGCGGTCGCCTGCGTCGGCAGCGTCACCGACGACGACTTCGCCGACCGGTTCGTCCAGACCGCGGTGGACAACTTCGGCGGCATCGACATCATCGTCAACAACGCGGGCTACTCCTGGGGCTCGATCATCCAAAAGATGACCGACGAGCAGTGGGACGCGATCCTCGACGTCCACCTCAAGGCACCGTTCCGGATCCTGCGGGCCGCCCAGCCGGTCATCTCCACCGCCGTCAAGGCAGCGAAGCGGGCGGGAGAGCCGGTGCCGTGCCGGAAGGTCGTCAACATCTCCTCGATCGCGGGGCTCGGCGGCAACGCGGGCCAGGCGAACTACGCCGCGGCGAAGGCGGGCGTCACCGGGCTCACCAAGGCGCTGGCGAAGGAATGGGGCCGCTACAACGTCACCGTCAACACCGTCGCGTTCGGACTGATCAAGACCCGGCTCACCGCAGCGCCCGCCGACGAGCGCGCCACCGTCAACATCGGCGGCAGGGAGATCAACATCGGCGTCAACCCCGACGTGCTCGCGATGATGAAGCACATGATCCCGCTCGGCCGCAGCGGCACCCCGGCCGAGGCAGCCGGATCGGTGTATCTGCTGTGCATCCCCGAGTCGGACTACGTCAGCGGCCAGACCCTCGTCTGCGGCGGCGGTTTCATGTTCTGACGCACACGAAGCGTCATCCCCCGATCGCAGTCTGGCGTCGGTCAGGTCCGGCTGCGACCGTGGATGGGGCTGTTGCCGACGCGCGGGGTGGCCATGGGCGCACCGATGCCAGTGCTGGTGGTACAGGGTGTCGTGCTCGTGCTGGTCGGGGCGCTCGCCGTGACACGCCTCGCGCACGCACATCCCGCCTCCGCGCTGCGCACGCACGTCCGCCGTGAGGACGAGGTGGCCGAGGTGCTGATGAGCCTCGGCATGCTCGCCATGCTGCTACCCGCTGGCTGGCCGATCCCGAGGGCAGGCTGGCTGGCGGTGTTCGCGCTCGCCGCCGTCCTCCTCGCGGTGACCTGGGTCCGCAGGCGCCGCGACGACACGTGCTGCGTGACGTCGCAGTGCGGGCACCACCTGCTCGGCTCGCTCGCGATGCTGCTCATGCTCGCCGCCATGGCGGGACATTCCGCTGGTCACGGCGGCCACACTGGTGGCCCGCTGCTCGCAACGGCCGGTGGGATCGCGGTGGCCTACTTCGCCGTCGACGTCGGGGCGTGCCTGGTGCGTGGGCGGAGGCGAGCCGCGTCGGGGCTGCCACTGGCGTTGCGTCACCGCACGCGGCTGACCGGGCGGGCTGCCATGAACGCCATGATGGCAGCCATGCTGGTGACGATGTCCTGACTACCGCTCGGCGCTGGCGTGGGAGGTGCCGGTGGTCGCCTCGCCGTTGGCGCTCGGCGTGTCGTCGGTGTAGCGGTAGAGCACGCCCAGCGCCCACGTCACCGGCCCGGCGAGCAGCACGCTGCCCAGCTCGGCAGGCCCGAGCCACCACGGCCCGACCGCGCGTTCGCGGGTCACGATCGCGCGCCCGACGATCTCGGCGGCCTCCGCGGAGCTGAGCCCTGGCAGTTGGCGCATGATCGGTGTCGGCGCGCTCATCCTGGTGTAGATCAGCGAGGGATAGAACGTCGACACCGCGACGCCGTCCGCCGCGATCTCCGGCGCGATGCTGCGCAGCCAGGTGTCGAGCGCGCTCTTCGACGCCTGGTACGCGCCCCAGCGTGGCGCGGGCGTCAGCCGGACGCCGATGGTGGAGACGTTGATGATCTGCCCCTGCCCGCGTGCCCGCATCGAAGGCAGCAGCGCGAGCAGCATCCGCACCGGGCCGAGGTAGTTGACGCCGATGGTGCGTTCGAAGTCGTGGAACCGGTCGTACTGCAGGTCAACCGACCGCCGGATTGACTTGCCCGCGTTACTGACGACGATGTCGACGTGACCGTGCTCGGCGAGGATCGTGCCAGCCAGCGCCTCGGCGGCCACCGGGTCGGCAAGGTTGGCGCAGTAGTAGTACGCCGTCCCACCCGCTGCGGTGATTTCGTCGGCTACTGCGGCGAGCCGCTCCTCGGTGCGCGCGGCGAGCAGCACCCTCGCGCCCCCGCGTGCGAGCAGTCGCGCTGTGGCCGCACCCACTCCGTACGAGGCGCCGGTGACCAGCACGTTCTTGCCCCGCACTGCCTCGGCGATGTCCGCGAGGTCGTGGCAGGGCCGGGGATTGACCGCCCAGTTGACGGCAGCGGTCGCCGCGCGGGTCAGAGCGGACAGCATCGGTTCACTCCTGGGGGTTGCGCATCGCGTCGAGCCCCGCGATGACGGTACGGGCCGTGAAGTCGAGTAGCTGCTCCCAACTGCACGAGTGCAGCACCTGCCTGCCGCCGGTGACGTGCTCGGCGAGGCCGGTGATCGTCGCCCACACGAACGGCAGCGCGAGCCGCAACTCGCCCGCCGCCACCGGGCGCTTCGCGGTGCGGGTCAGCGCGGCGCCGAGTGTGTTCAGCACCCGCTGCGACGCCGCGACCAGCGGCTTGGCGATGTCATTGGCGGCGGGGTGATCACCGAGCACCAGCGCCCAGATGTTCAGCTCCCGCCCGAACACGCGGTAGACGTCGAGGTAGGCGGTGGCGACGGTGGCGATGATCTGCTCGCCGGTCTCGGCCACCCGGCACGCCGGGGTGATCTCGGCGTGGAAGTCGTCCAACCGCTGCGCGAACAGCGTCGCGAACAGGTCTTCCGTTCCCCGGAAGAAGATGTAGATCGTGTCCTCGCTGACCCCGGCGTCCTCGGCGATCTCGGGCATCGTCAGGGCGACGAAGCCGCCGTCGGTCAGCCGCTGGCGCGCTGCGGTGAGGATGTCGAGTCGTTGCCGGTCGCGCTGCTCCCAGCGCGCCCCCATTACCGTCGACACACCTGACCACCCTCGTTGCCGCTCAGAACGGCCCTACTATGCGCTCTGCGGGCCGTCATGGTCAATGGTGGGGTCGTCAGCTTTGCCAGGTCTGCGCCGTGATCCGCTCGTAGACGTCGATGTACCGCTGCCGGGTGGCTCGCACGATGTCGTCAGGGATCTCCGGGCCAGGCGCCGTCTTGTCCCAGCCGGTGCTGACCGACCAGTCCCGCACGAACTGCTTGTCGAACGAGTGCTGCTGGCGTCCCGGCTGCCACTCGTCCGCCGGCCAGAACCGGGAGGAGTCCGAGGTCAGGACCTCGTCGGCCAGCGTCATCGTGCCATCGGCGTCGAAGCCGAACTCGAACTTGGTGTCGGCGATGATGATGCCGCGCGACGCCGCGTGCTCCGCGCCCCTGCGGTAGACGTCGATCGAGGTCTCCCGCAGCCGCTCGGCGTCGTCCTTGCCGATCATCGCGATGACGTCGTCGAACGTGATGGGCTCGTCGTGGCCCTCGGACGCCTTCGTCGTCGGCGTGAAGATCGGCTCGGGCAGCTTGTCCGCCTCGACGAGACCGTCCGGCAGCCGCACCCCCGATACCGCCCCGGTGCGCTGGTATTCCCGCAGCCCTGAGCCGGTCAGGTAGCCGCGCGCGATGCACTCCACGCCGATCATGTCCAGCCGCTTGCACCGGATCGCCCTGCCCCGGAACTCGTCGGGGACGTCGGTGGTGGACAGCACGTGGTTCGGCACGACGTCGGCGAGCCGGTCGAACCACCACGCCGAGAGCTGCGTGAGCAGCGCGCCCTTGTCCGGGATCGGGGTCGGCAGCGAGACGTCGTAGACCGAGACCCGGTCCGACGCGACCAGCAGCAGGTCGCCCCGGTCGGTGTAGAGGTCGCGGACCTTGCCGGTGTGAACGAGCTCCATGCCCGATACCCAATCACGCCGCTCATGGCCTCGCGCTGCGAGTCCCGGTGTGCTGTGGTCGCCGCCGCACGGCGCGCGACTTCGGTGACGTCGTCTGGTTTGCGGCGATAGGGTCGTTACGGACGGAGAACACAGCGCGCTGAGCGACGAACACGGCGTCCGGGACGTGGGACACGGCGCTGCGGAGCCGGGACGGGAGGGGTCGGAGCGTGGACATCGACGTGTTCGTCGCACAGCACCGGGCGGAATGGGACCGGCTGCGGTACCTGGTGCGGCGCGCGCGGAAACTGCGCGGGCCGGAGGCCGACGAGCTGGTGGCGCTGTACCAGCGAACGGCGACGCACCTGTCGATCGTTCGCTCGACCGCGCCAGATCCCGCACTGCTCAGCAAGCTGTCATCGCTGGTCGCGCAGGGCCGTGCGGCCGTCGCCGGTTCGCACAACCCGAGCTGGCGCGAGTTCGGGCTGTTCTTCTCCCGGCGGTTTCCCGCCGCGATCTACCGCGCACGGATGTGGTGGATCCCGGTCGCCACGGCGTTCTTGCTGGTCAGTGGCGCGCTCGCGGCGTGGGTCGCCACCGACGTCGACGTGCGCGGCCAGCTCGCCACCCCGGCGGAGATCAAGAAGCTGACCGCGCCCGGCGGCGACTTCGAGAGCTACTACTCCTCGGCCCCAGCCGCGTCGTTCGCCTTCAACGTCTGGACCAACAACGTCTGGGTCAGCGCGGGCGCCCTGACGCTCGGCGTGCTGTTCGGCATCCCGGTGGTCGTGATGCTGCTGGCCAACGCGGCCAACGTCGCGGTGGCGGGCGGCATGATGGCTTCGGTGGGCAGGCTGGACATCTTCCTCGGCTTGATCACGCCACACGGCCTGCTCGAGCTGACCGCCGTGTTCGTCGCGGGCGGGCTCGGCCTCAAGCTCGGCTGGACGGTGATCGACCCGGGCAGACGCAGCAGGTCTGCCGCGCTCGCACAGGAGGGCCGCGCCGTGATCGGGGTGGCGCTTGGGCTCGTCGCGGTGCTGCTCATCTCCGGGGTGATCGAGGCGTTCGTGACGCCGTCAGGGCTGCCGACGGCGGCGCGTATCGGGATCGGCGTGCTCGCTGAGGTGTTGTTCCTGGCGTACGTGTTCGTGCTTGGCAGGCGCGCCGCGCATGCCGGGGAGACCGGCGACATCGACCAGAGCCACGCGGGCGCGAGCATGCCCGCCACGGGGTGAGCATTGGGATGTTTCCTGCATCCCAATCCTGATACCATCGCGGTATGAGCAAGCAGATCGCCCTGAGGTTGTCGAACGACCTGGTCGCATACATCGACGAGGTCGTTGCTGAGGGTCGTGCGTCGAGCCGGGCCGCGCTGGTGGCGGAAGCCCTCGACCGTGATCGACGGCAACGACGCTCCGAGCGGGACGCGGCGATTCTTGCTGCCGCCGGAGCCGACAAAGACCTCGACGAACTTGCCGAGTATGCGGCCACGGTGCCAATGGACGACCTCGACTGATGTGGCCGATCCACATCGCGCAGCTCGACAAGGCTCGTCCGGTGCTCGTCCTGACGCGGGAGGCGGTACGGCCGTACTTGACGCGCGTGACGGTCGCGCCCATTACCAGCACGACCAGGGGCCTGTCGACCGAAGTCCCTGTTGACGGCGCCAACGGCCTCGACCACAACAGCGTGGTCAGCTGCGACAACGTCGTCACCGTGCCGAAGTCCGCGCTGGGGCGTCATGTCGGCTACCTGCTTACCCACCAGGATGGCGAGCT
>WHUD01000091.1:847-12407 GCA_009377385.1 Actinophytocola sp. | reverse complement strand
CCGCCTGCGCGTCGCCCCTGCCGGACGCCATCTCCGCCACTCGAGGGTCGGCGATCCCGGCGACCAACAGCTCATGCCGCGCGGTCAGCGACGGCAGCACAGGTAGCAGTCCGTGCTCGATCGGCGCGGCGTCCAGGCCGGTCAGCAGCACAACCAGGCTGCGCTGGCGCGATCGGCGCAGCACCTCGGCGACCATGCCGCGCGCGTCCAGTTCGACAAGCTCCGGCTCCACCGGTGCCATCGCGTTGACCAGCGGCGGCAGCAGGTTCGCCGAGGACGTGCCGGACACCGCCGCCTTCACCCGCCGGTCATAGGCGACCAGATCCACCCGGTCCCCAGCGTGGGAGGCGATCGTGGCCAGCAGCAGCACCGCATCCATCGCCGCGTCCAGCCTCGGCACGTCGCCGACTCGGCCCGCCGACGTCCGCGACGTGTCCAGCACGATCAGGATCCGACGGTCCCGCTCCGGCCGCCAAGTCCGCACCATCACGTCCGCCGCCCGCGCCGACGCCCGCCAGTCGATCGACCGCACGTCGTCGCCGACGACGTACTCCCGCAGCGAGTCGAACTCGGTGCCCTGGCCCCGGATCAGCACCGCCTGCCTGCCGTCGAGCTGCTGCAACCGCGCCAGCCGCGACGGCAGGTGTTTGCGGCTCTCGAACGGCGGCAGCGCCCGCACGGTCCACGGCACCTCGTGCGAGGACTGCCGCGCCGCCAGCCCCAACGGGCCAACCGAGCGCACCGTCACCCGCGCCGCTCTCCGGTCGCCCCGCCGCGTCGGCCGCAGCACTGTCGCCACGCGGGTCCGTTGACCAGCGCCGACGTCGATCCGATGCCGGTCGGCCACCGCTCCGGCGCTCGGCTGCCAGGCGTCACGGAGCACGCCCCGCACCCGGCGTCCGGAGTTCGCCACGTGCAGCGTGACGTCGGCCTGCTCGCCGAGCCTGACCGACGTCGACCCGGCACGGGAGAACCGCAGCCCACGTGGGCTGCCCGCGAACACGACGTCCACAACGACTCCGAGCAGCAACACCGTCACGACCACCGCGATCCCGGTCCCCGACGGCGCGGCGACGCCGACGACGACGGCGCCGATGGCCGCGAGCAGCGGGGTCCTTCCGGTGAGCGACATGGTCAGCGGGGGACGGGCACCGCGGCCAGTACCCGGTCCAGTACGCCGTCCGGCGTCGCACCCTCGAGCTCCGCCTCGGGCCGCAGCTCGATGCGATGCCGCAGCGCTGGCCGCGAGACGGTCTTGACGTCGTCCGGCGTCACGTAGTCCTTTCCGGACAGCCACGCCCACGCCCGCGCCGCCGCCATCAGCGCTGTCGCACCGCGCGGCGACACCCCGAGCCGCACCGCAGCGGCCGACCGCGTGGCGCGGCAGATGTCAACGATGTAGCTGATGACGTGCTGGTCCAGCGTGACGGTGGCGACCGCCGCCCGCGCAGCCGCGAGCTGATGCGCGTTGGCGACCGGCCGCACGCCGGCCGCGTCGAGGTCGCGCGGGTCGAACCCGGCAGCGTGCCGCATCAGCACGCCGATCTCGTCCTCGCGCGGCGGCAGCGGCATCGTCAGCTTGAGCAGGAACCGGTCGAGCTGGGCCTCCGGCAGCGGGTAGGTGCCCTCGTACTCGACCGGGTTCTGCGTCGCGATCACCACGAACGGGTCGGGCAGCGGCTTCGGCTTGCCGTCCACCGACACCTGCCGTTCCTCCATGGCTTCGAGCAGCGAGGACTGCGTCTTCGGCGGCGTCCGGTTGATCTCGTCGGCCAGCAGCAGGTTGGTGAACACCGGACCCTGCTTGAAGGAGAACTCGGCGCTGCGGGCGTCGTAGACAAGCGAGCCGGTGACGTCGCCAGGCATCAGGTCAGGCGTGAACTGGATCCTGCCCGAGTCGACGTCGAGCGCCTTCGCCAGCGCGCGGACCAGCAGCGTCTTCGCCACGCCAGGGACGCCTTCGAGCAGCACGTGCCCCCGGCACAGCAACGCGACGATCAGCCCGGTCACCGCCGCGTCGTTGCCGACGATCGCCTTGCCGACCTCGGTGCGCAGCGCGACGAGCGCGGCGCGGGTGTCCATTCCGGATGGTTCGCGCATGCCTGTCGTACCTCGTTCTCCAGCCGGTCGAGTTCTGCCGCGAGCCGGACAAGGGCCGCGTCGTCGGATGGTGCCGGACCGTACAGCAGCCAGTGCGCCTCGTTGGGGGGTCTGCCGGCCCTGCTCGCAGCCATGACGACCGCGTCTGGTCCGGCGTCCGCGGTGAGCCCAGCGCTGGTGGCGATGCGGTGACGGGCCGCGCCCCGCAGCGCATCGGCGGCGTGGTCGGCGGCGCCAGCCCGCTGGTACAGCCGCGCGCGACCTTCGGTCGTCTCCGCCGCGTGCACCACGACCGGCAGCGGCTCGGTGACCACCGGCCCGAGACGCCGCGCCCGCCACAGCGCCAGCAGCACCGCGGCGATGGCCAGCGTGGCGATGCCGTACTGCCAGCCGCGCGGCAGCAGCGACATCAGCGACGCTGTGCCGTCCCGCAGCGCGGGGTCGTTCGGCGACGGCACGTACCAGACCAGCCGCTCCCGTTCACCAAGCAGCCGCATCGTCAGCGCGGCGTTGCCCGCGTCGTCCAGCGCGTCGTTGGTCAGCGGCGTGGCGGTGCCGAGCAGCGTCACCGGCGTGCTGTCGTGGCTGACCCGCACCAGCGACGCGCCGTAGCACCGCTCGCCGTCCTGGGCCCGGTAGCTGACGCCGCCGGTCGTCGCCTCGCCTGCAGTGTCGGCCAGCGCGCACTCCGGCTGGTGCAGGGCGTCCGCGGTGTGGCCGGTGACGTCGATGTCGAGCGCACGGGCCAGCTTCTTGTTCGGCGCGATGAGCACGAGCCCGGCGGCCTTTTCGCCAAGCTGCCGCAGGTCGGCGGGGTCCAAGGTGTTCGGGTGGGTGACGAGCACGGTGGCGTCGCTGGCCGCTCCCGTTGTCGCGGCGAGGGTGTGCACCGGCTCGACGTCAACGCCGTAGTCGCCGAGCAACTGCGCCAGCGCGCGGGAGCCGTTCGGGTCGGCGGAGCGCGGGTCGAGCCTCCCGCCCTCGCTGTTGCCACGCAGCAGGGTGAGCACGATCGCCACCGCGATGATCACCAGCAGGATCGCGAGCGGCCCCCGCGCGGCGAGCCAGACCCGGCGGGCGTCGGGGCTCACCTGCGTCATGGGGCACCGGCCAGCGCGGGTCGTCCGGTGCTGACCGCGTCGTCCGTCTCCGCCACAACGCCGTAGGCGTCTGTGGTCGCCGGTTTGCCGCCGTAGTAGACGTCGTCGAAGATTCGCGCCGCCGCGCGCAGGGCGTCGGCGCACTCCGGGAGCGCGACCGCCGCCTGCGCGGCGAGTTCGTCGGCCGTGCGGCCGGTCTGCACGTCCAGCACGCCGCGTTGCTCCAGCTCCCGCGCCAGCGCGCGGAACCGCGCAACCACCGCGCGATGCAGGTCGGCGGCCGCGAGCGCCGCCGCCGCTTCCTCCCGGTGCGCGCTCGCGGGCACCGTCGCGTCGCCGAGCGGGGCGTGCGCCCCACGCGGCGACCTGGCCAGCTTTCCGGTGCGCAGCCGGATCGCCACCACCACGATGAGCAGCACGACCAGCACGACAAGCAGTCCGGTGATGCCGCCCGGCCCGAGCCGGGACGCCGCCTCGAACAGCTCGGTCAGCCGATCGTCGAGCCAGTTGATCAGCCGCTCGAACCAGGACGGCTCTGCCTCGCGGTAGATCGGGTCGGACAGCTCCTCCCGTGCCGCCTCCCGCGCCTCGTCCCTGTCCGGCTCGACAGGGACTGCGACACGAGGCGAGGCCAGCCCCAGGGTCACCGTCACTGTGGTGGCGGCTCGGTGCGCGCGTTGCGTGCCAGTTCGATGTCGAGCCCTTCGCGGCGCATCCGCTGGTCGGTGTAGAGCAGCGCGGAGACGGCGGCGAAGAAGGGTTCGGTGATCGTGCCCGCGATGATGGCGCCGATCGTGCCGATCACCATGCCGAAGAACGTGATGTCGCCACCGCCGCCGGTGAACGTGCTGGCGCCGCCGCCGGCGAGTCCGAACGGGATCTGGATGATCGAGCTGATCACCGCGACGAGGATTCCGGCGAGCAGCAGGATGCCGAAGACCCGCCACCACGACCGCTGCACCAGCGCACGGGACCGCTTGACCGACTCGATCACGCTGCAGCGTTCCAGCACAAGCGCGGGAGCCGCGAGCGCGAAGTACAGCACGTAGAGCCAGGCGCCGACGACGATCGCCGCTGGGACGGCGATGAGCAGCAGTGGCGGCAGCACCACCCCGACGAGGACGACGACGAGCGCGATGCCGAGCGCGGGCACGATGGAGAAGAGCGCGAGCCCGATCAGCCTGCCGAGCTGCGGCTTGACCTCGGCCCACACGCCTGAGAACGGGGCGGGCCTGCCGAGGACGGCCTTGCCGACGACGGTGGTCAGGAACCCGGTCAGGAAGGCCCCTGCGACCAGGCCAATGACCGCCGCGATGCCCGCGCCGGTCAGCGTTGGCCCGATCGCGTCCATGGCCTGTTCACCGGTCGCGTCTGCGGGGAGCTGGCTCGCTGAGTTGGTGAGGCTCGCCTGGCTGGGGAAGCCGATGACCGTGCTGATGGTGACGACGATGGCGGCGACCCCGAACATGACCTTCGGGTAGGAGCGCATGGTCGAGATCGCGCCGTCGATGATTTCGGTCAGACTGAGTGGGCGCAGCGTGATGACGCCGGGTTTCTCCGGCACCTGCCAGCTCGGCGGGGGCGGCATGTTCGGCTGCTGATCGCGGTCGTTGGGCTGGTCGGGCTGGTGCCAACCGGTGTCGCTCATGAAAGGATCCTGGTCGTTAGTGGTCGGATGTTGTCCTGTTTGGAGTCTATTCAGCTTGGCGGCGTGAACGGTGCGTCACCAGGTGAGCCGGGCGTGGTGGGCCGCTGCGGTGGCTGGACGTCGTGGTGTGGCACGGCCGCCGTTGACATCCACACCTTGGCGGCTTCCCTGTTGCGGCGCTCCGCAACGATCGCGGAAAGGTACGCCCACGGCGGCACCCCCGGTGGGCACGGCGTGCCGGTGTAGTCGGTGACCTCGGTGACCAGGCGCGCGCCGAGTATGGCGCGGGATTCGGGCGCGAGCGTGTGGAACCTGCCGAGGTACTGGCGGATTGCGAGCGCGAGTCCGTCCGGCACTCGGGACAGGTCGAGCTGAGTCGCCCACTCCGCGAGCTGCGGCGGCATCGCGATCTCGCCGACCTGCGGCTGTGGCGAGCGCACGTTGATCACGACGGTGCCCGCGAGGAAGTCGCCGACCCGCTTGCCGGTCCTGGAGAACAGCGACACGATCACCGCGACGAACCCGCCGAGCCCGAGCGCCCAGAAGTCGACGAAGAACCCGGCGAGCCCGCGCACAAGAGCGTGCCGGAACCGCACTGGGCCGCCGTCGTCACGCACCACCCGCAGGCCGAGGGCGAGCTTGCCCACCGTGCGGCCCCTGGTCAGCGACTCGGCGGTGACGGGGTAACCCACCAGGACGAATACGGCGATCACGAAGACGATCGTCAGCTGTAGTGAGGTGTCGACGTCCGCACCGGTGAACACGATGGCGTACAGCACCACGAGCGCGAGGAACTGGAGCAGGACGTCGATCGCGAACGCCAGCCCTCTGCTCGCCAGCCGGGCGTGTCGCAGGTCGAGTTCGACGGCTTCTCCGGTGACGAGGTCAGACACGCAGCTCACCCTATCGCGCCGGATGGCGGTGCGTCCGGTTCGTCTGGCAAGTTCGTGGGCTCGGTGTGGGGGTGTTATGGCGCCGTGATGCCCGCTGTTATGGCGTCGTGACGCCCGCGCGGGCCAACGCCCTGCGTAGCCGTCGCAGGCACCGGGTGCGGAGCTGACCGACGCTGGCGGGGGCGACGCCGAGCGTCGTCGCGAGGTCGGCGTAGCTCAGCCCTGGTGTCCGTGCGATCAGGTGCGCCAGAAGGCGGTCCCTGGCAGGCAAGGTGGCGACGACCCGCCACAGCGTCCGGTCGCGATCCCGCCTGGATACGTCCTCGCCCGGGCCGTCGGCGACGTCCGGCGTCACCCCGGTGGTGACGTCCTCCGACGGGCTCTCGGTGCGGTAGTGGCGCCGCGCCCGCATGGCCTCGCGGACGGCGATGGTGCGCAGCCAGCCCGCCGCGCGTTCTGGGTGCCGGATGGCGTCGCCGTGCTCGAGGAACCGGAGCCACACCTCCTGCAGGACGTCCTCGACGTCGGCCTCGCCAAGCCTGCAGCGTCGCAGCACGGTGCGGAGCCTGGGCGTGAGTCCGCTGACGAAGTCGTCCACCGGCTCGCCCGCGCCGGGAAGCCGTGGTGTCGGACTTGCGTCATTACTGTTCATATCGCTGTGACGGGTCTTACATCCGATCGGCTCCGCCCTGCGGCGTGCATCCCACGTTCCGGTGGTCCGTGTCCGGACCCGGTGCGTCGTGTCCCCCGTTCCGGACGTCGTGTCCCCCGTTCCCGACGCCGTGTTCGTCAGTCGAGCTGGCCGAGCACGGTCTCCGAAATCGTGCGGAGGGCCTGGACCTGTTCCGGGGTGAGCTGGTCGAAGACCAACCGACGCACGCTCTCGACGTGCCCCGGCGCCGCCTGCTCGATCGCCCGCCTGCCCTCAGGCGTCAGCTCGATGTAGGAACCCCGGGCATCCTCCGGGCACCCAACGCGGTCGATCAGCCCCCGGCGCTGCATCCGCGCCAGGTGGTGGGACAGCCGGCTCTTCTCCCACTCGATGTCCTTGGCCAACTCGAACGCGCGCACCCGCGCGTCGTCCCGGTCGGTGAGACGCACCAGTACCTCGAAGTCGGCGAGCGAGAGGTCGGATTCGGCCTGGAGCTCGCGGCCGAGCTGCGCGTTCAGCTTCGCCTGCAGGGAGACGAAGGCGCGCCAGGCGCGCTGTTCGTCGTCGGAGAGCCATCGTGTCACGCCGTCAGTGTAGCGGAATAGTTGACACGTCAACCATGTTGTGTAGGATGAAGATGACACGTCAACCAACTTGGAGGTCTACCATGACGACAAGCGCACCTGTTTTCACCAGCGAGGTCACTGGCACGTATGAGCTCGACCCCACTCACACCCGGATCGGATTCGTTGCGAGGCACGCGATGGTCACCAAGGTGCGGGGAGCGTTCAACGAGTTCAGCGGCACCGCCGTTGTCAATGGCGATGACCTGAGCCAGTCGAGCGCCAACGTCACCATCAAGGTCGACAGCATCGACACCCGCAACGCCGACCGGGACGCGCACCTGCGCAACAACGACTTCCTGCAGGTCGAGGACTACCCGGAGATCACCTTCACTTCGACCAGCATCACCCAGACCGGTGAGGACACGTTCGACGTTACGGGTGACCTGACGATCAAGGGCACCACGCAGCAGGTGACCGTGCCGTTCGAGTACCAGGGCGCTGCCAAGGACCCGTTCGGCAACGACCGCATCGGCTTCGAGGGCTCGACGGTCATCAACCGCAAGGACTACGGCGTCACCTTCAACGTCGCGCTGGAGACCGGTGGCGTGCTGGTCAGCGACAAGGTCACGCTTGAGTTCGAGGTTTCCGCCATCAAGGTCAGCTGACCCCTTGGTGCCGGGATCGACAACGAAGGGAGCACATCATGGCGATCAGGACCTCGGGGCTGCACCACGTCACGGCGATCGGTGGCGATCCGCAGCGCAACGCCGACTTCTACCTGCGCACCCTCGGGCTGCGACTGGTGAAGACCACGGTGAACTTCGACGATCCCGGCACCTACCACCTCTATTACGGCGACGAGTCCGGCAAGCCGGGCTCGCTGCTGACCTTCTTTCCCTGGCGCGGCGTGCCCGGCGGGCGCCAGGGCAACGGCCAGGCCACCACGACGTCGTTCTCGGTCCCGCCTCACTCGATCGGGTGGTGGCAACAGCACCTGAACGACGTAGGGGTCGAGACGAGCCGCGTCACCAGCACGGACAACGAGGACACGCTGTCCTTCCGTGACCCGGACGGCCTGGAGATCGCCCTGGTCGCTCACCCGCAAGGAGATCCGCGCGATCCGTGGGACACGCCGTTCGTGCCTGCCGAGCACGCGATCCGGGGGCTGCACTCGGTGACGCTGTCTGTCGCCAAGGAGGCAGCGACCGCGTCGATGCTCGCCGACGACCTCGGCCTGACGTTCCACAGCCAGCACGGCAACCGGATGCGGTTCGAGGCGGCCGACGGCGGGCCCGGCGCGCTGGTCGACGTCCTGATCACGCCTAACGCGCCGGACGGCCTCGTCGCAGGCGGCACCGTGCACCACGTCGCGTGGCGGGTGCCCGACGACGCGACGCAACGCGCATGGCGGGAGGAACTGGTCGGCAAGGGCGTCCAGGTCACCGCGATCATGGACCGGCAGTACTTCCACTCGATCTACTTCCGTGAGCCGGGCGGCACGCTGCTGGAGATCGCGACCGAGGACATCGGCTTCAACTACGACGAGCCGCTGCTCGAACTGGGGCAGGCGCTAAAACTGCCGCCATGGCTGGAACCGAACCGGGAGCAGATCCAGGCGGCACTGCCGAAGCTGAACCTGCCCGACGAGAACAACCCCGAGGTCCCGGAAAGGCTGCGGGCATGACGGCGGCTGACCTGAGCCTGCGACATTCGTACAGCAAGGGCGACGTCGACGCGCCGGTGCTGTTGCTGCTGCACGGCACCGGCGGGACGCCGCAGGATCTGCTCGGCGTCGCACGCGAGCTGGACCCGGCCGCTGGCGTGCTCGCGCCGGCGGGTCCGGTGTCGGAGAACGGCATGGCGCGGTGGTTCCGGCGGCTGGCCGAGGGCGTGTTCGACCACGAGGACGTCGTCGTGCGGGCGAATCAGCTCGCGGACTTCTTGGTCGCCGCGCGGGAGAAGTACGGCTTCGGCGGGCGGCGGCTCGTCGCCGTCGGGTTTTCCAACGGCGCGAACATCGGGGTCGCTACGGCGCTGCTGCGACCGGATGCGCTCCGCGAGGTGGCGGCGTTCGCGGCGATGCGTCCGATGCCCGACCCACCGGATCGTGACCTGACCGGCACGCGGGTGCTGTTGTCCAACGGCGAGCAGGACCCGATGGCGCCGCTGCCGTCCACGGAGCAGTTGGTCGCGGACCTCCGGTCGCGCTCGGCCGAGGTCCGGATCCACCGGCACCCCGGCGGGCACCAGCTCACCGTCGACGGCGTCCGGGAGGCGCAGGCCTGGCTCCGGGCGTGACCCCGGAGCGTCCGGCCGCCCGGCGGTCACCGCGAGTCGCACTCTTGCTGGCGCGAGTTGCACTCTCGGGCGCACGAATTGCACCTGGCGTTGCGCGAGTCCTGCGCTCCGGGCCCGCGAGTCCCCGGTTCTGGTGCCATGAGTTCCGCGTTGCGGAGGCGTGAGTTCGGACTTGCGGCCGCCCGTCGCCGATGACACCGGGCCTGTGGGCGGCGAGCCGCGACCGGCCCGGCGTGATCGGTGTCCACGTAGTCGCTCCGCGCGGTCGACTGGTTCCCACCACGGAGATGATCACACGATCGAGGGGCCGGGCACGTGGACACGGCGTTCGGAGCGGGGAACACGCCGTCGGGAATGGGGGACACGACGCTGGGAGCGGGGGACACGGCGCACCGGGGGCTGCGCGTGGGCTGGCGCGTGGGAGGCTCGGGGCATGTCGCTGTTCACGGTGGAGGAAGCGCGTGCGGAGCTACGCCAGCTCCGGCCGGTGATCGATGAGGTCGTCACGCTGCGGGCGGACGCGGCAGAGCTCGCGGTGGCGACGTCGCCGGGCGGCAGTCCGTCCGACCTCGGCGGGCTGCCCGAACTCAAGGCCAAGCAGGCGCGCCTCGACGAGCTGGTCACGCTCATCCAGGAGTCCGGCGTCGAAATCAAGGGCTTCGCGCCGCTGCTGCTCGACTTTCCGTCCGACCTGAACGACGAGCAGGTGCTGCTGTGCTGGCTGGAAGGCGAGGACGGTATCGACTGGTACCACCGGCGTGATCTGGGCTTCGCGGGGCGGCGTCGCCTACAGGAGTAGCCGGGCGGCCTCGCCTGGGTTTCGCCGGGCGGCGTCGATTGCCGGAGTGACCCGAGAGCCCCGTACAGTTGGGCCCGTGGCGGCAGCTCGTTCGACATTCCGGGAGTCGGTGCGGTCGCTGCTGCGCGAACAGCTACTCGACGCGGCGTCCGAATCCCTCATGGCGGGCGGCTGGAACCAGCTCAAGATGGCCGACGTCGCCCGCGCGGTCGGCGTCAGCAGGCAGACCGTCTACAACGAATTCGGCAACAAGACCAGCCTCGGCGAGGCGCTTGCCATGCGCGAGGCGGAACGGTTCCTCGGCGGGGTCGGGGCCACACTGGACGAACACCCCGACGACCTGCTCACCGCCATCACCGCCGCCGTCGAGTACACGCTCTCCGAGGCCGAGGTCAACCCGCTGCTCAAGGCGATACTGACCGCGACGCGGGGCGGCGCGACCGAGCTGTTGCCATTCGTCACCACGCGCTCCGGCCCGATCCTCGCCGCAGCGAGGCGCGTGCTGCTGACCTACCTCAACGACCACTGGCCCGAGATCGAACTCGACGAGGCCGAACGCACCCTCGTTGTTGAGTCGATCGTCCGGTTGGTGGTCAGCCACCTCGTCATGCCGCTCGCGCCGGCGGCCGAGGTCGCGCGGCAGATTTCCTGGCTGGCGAGCCGCATCCTGCACCAGCCGTCGCCGGAACGGTGAAAATTTCCGGCCCCGCACGAAATCCGTACCGGGGGTCTCGTACGAATAGGGTGTAGCGAGCTACCACACGTGCGACGAGAAGGACGGGCCATGCCGCAGGAAGATGCCCAGGAAGAAGCCACCGCAGCCACCGGGACACCGATCCCGCGCCGGGCGGCCGTCGCGGGGGCGGGCGCGCTCGCGGTCGCGGGCGTCGCGGGAATCGCCGCCTGCGGTAATGGCGGTAACGGCGGCGATAGCGGTAGCGGTGGCGAGCCGGAAAAGGGCACCGTCCTCGGCAAGGCCAGCGACGTCCGGGTCGGCGGCGGGACGGTGTTCGCCGACGCTGAGATCGTCGTCACCCAGCCGTCGAAGGGCGAGTTCCACGGCTTCAGCGCGGTGTGCACGCACCAGGGCTGCATCGTCGAGAATGTCGGGAACGGCACGATCAACTGCGGCTGTCACGGCAGCAAGTTCAATGCCGATGACGGCTCGGTCGCACAGGGGCCAGCATCGCAGCCGCTGCCGAAGCAGCAGGTCACGGTCAACTCGGCAGGGGAGATCGTCGCGAGCTAGCTCACCGGCTTGAGGAAACCGGTGAGTGTGACGGTTCCCCGCCCGTACCGGGCATTCAGCCGGTCCCGCAGCTCCTTGGTGGCAACGTAGACCTCGAGCCGCACGACGTTGCTGACCTCGTCGATGCCCGAGGAGATGAACCCGGCGACGTCGTTGATCTCGCGCTGGATCTGTCGCAACCGCGCGAAGCTGTGCTCGGCCTTGCTGACGCACAGTGGGCCGCCCCAGATCTCGCGGATCCACTCGCGCTTGGCG
>WHUD01000091.1:0-837 GCA_009377385.1 Actinophytocola sp. | reverse complement strand
CCGACCTGGTCGAGCCACGCCCCCGCGAAGTCGGACGACGACCGCGCGCGGGCGATCGCGCGTTCCTGGTCGGCTGGGGTGGCGGTGTCCGGATCGACGGGACGCCAGCCACCGTCCGGTTCCTCGCACGGCGTCGTGATCTCGTCGGCAGGGGCGGTCGGCGGCTCCTGCGGTTGCTCCGGGGCGCTCGGCGGTTCGGTGAGGGTCAGCCGCTCGCCGTCCCAAGTGCCGACGACGTGGTAGGTGCCCCACTGGACATCGCCCTGCTTCTGCGACTCGACGGCGTCCCAGTCCCAGCCGGCGATGTCAAGGCCACCGCATTGCGACGGGAACGACGCGGCTACGAAGGCGCAGAGTTGCGGGCCGTGCGAGGCATCGGCCAGCACCGTTCCACTGGCTTCGTAGCGCTGATCCCCGACGTTGTCGGCGCAGGCGGCCGGCGTCCCGCATGCCGTGAGGGCAAGCGCGCCAGCGAGGAACGCTCGGGTCAGATGTCCGGTCATGGCGTGGCTCCCGTCTCGTGAGGATTGTCGCCTCCCTGACGGACCCGCGCGACCGCACGGTTGCAGGACCATGTCGGAAAATCGCTAGCACCACGGCGCCCGCCACGGCAAAGTTGCCGGGGTGAAGGGGATTTCCGTCGGCCAGCGGGCGCTGATCGCCGCTGGCGTCACCGTGTTCTTGTGGGCGTCGGCGTTCATCGTCATCCGCACTGCGGGGGAGCACTACGCTCCGGGCGCGCTGGCGCTCGGCAGGCTGCTCGCCGGGTCAGCCGTTTTGCTGGCTCTCCTGACACACCTGTGGGTGCTTTGAGCGAGCCTGAGTAGGCGCACGCCG
>WHUD01000090.1 GCA_009377385.1 Actinophytocola sp. | reverse complement strand
AAATCAAGCCAGCACTACCGCTCCAGGCGGGGCCACATCAGACTGGCACACCCAGAGGCACGCAACACCGTGCTCCGCGGCCTGATGCCCACCCTGGCCGTCCTCGCACTGCTGCTGAGCGGCTGGCTGTGGTGGGACTGGGGCCCGTGGACGTTGATCGGCATCGGCGCGACCGGTGCCGCGGCCGCCGGCGGGCTGATCGAGCTGTACGGCCTCGCCACCGGGCGCATCCCCGTGGTGACCGCGATCCGGGAGGAGGACACGCCATGAACACCCACGACACCGACGGGCCACGGCTGGGCGATCGAGTGATCAATGCGGCTGGCTGGTGGACGCCGGAAGTCATCGCCGGCGGGCTCACCATCTCGGGCGCGGTGTGGGTCACGCCGTGGCTGTGGCTCGGCACGGCTGCCGTGGCCGTGTGGGTGGCGACCCACCCGCGGCTGCGCCAATACCTGACGCGCACCACGACAAGCGCGCGACCGGCTGGGCGGGCGCGGCTGAACGTCGCCGACACCGCCGACGAGTCCGTCGACGACACCGACGCACGTCGGGGCTGGGAGGCCACCGGATGACCACGCAGACACCGATCTCGGCGCGGCTCGCCCGCAGGGTGCGCGCCACGACCACAGCGGCGGTCGCCACCGTGGCCGCCGTGGCGGCGGCGGTCAGCTACGCGCACATGTACGACCTCGCCGCGGCCTCGGGTGAGGAGTGGCGCTCGTGGCTGCTGCCGCTTGCCGTCGACGGCCTGCTCGCCGCGGCTGGCATGTCGATGCTGGTGGCTCGTCATCACGGTCGCCGGCCGACCCCGCTGGCGTGGGTGTCGTTGTGGCTGGGCATCAGCGCGTCCCTGGCGGCGAACGTCGCCGCGGCCGAGCCGACCGTGACCGGCCGCCTGGTGGCTGCATGGCCGCCGGTCGCGCTGGCGCTCGCGTTCGAACTGCTCATGCAGCAACACAACCTGCACGCGAGCATCCGCCGCACGCACGAGCACACCGCGCGTGACGCGCACACGCCGAGTGCGAGCACGCGGCCAACCCAGAACGCCGAGCGCGCACCCGAGCCAGTCAAGGCGGGCGAGGTATCGCGGTCGAGCGCGCGCACGAGTAGCGGCACGCGCGCGGCGCGCATCCCAGAAGCCCGCACGCGCGGCCGGTGAAAGCGCGCGGCAACAGGCGCGCGCGGTGTTCGAGCGCGCGCTCGCCGAGGGACGCGCGGACGCGTTGACCGGTGCCGCGCTCGCCGCCGAGGTGGGCGCGCATCCCGCGACCGCGCGTCGGTGGCTGGCCGACTGGCGCGCGGCCACTGCCGCACCTGAATCCAACCGTCGACGACGCGACCGACGAGGGCATCAACAGTTCCGCGACCACGGACGACTCACCCCGGCTGGCGGTAGTCGGCGAGACAACGGGAGGGAGCCGATGACCACGCACGACCCGCAGCATCACGCGTCCGCCGCTGAGGCAAGCGGCGACGACAACGTGGTGTATCTGCCCGCGACCAGCACCGACAACGGTGTGGTCGAGACCGAGATCGTCGACGACACCGAGGCGCGGCAGGTAGAGCCGTCTGCGCGCGCCACGTTCAACACGCACCTGATCCCGGATGAAGCGCGTGCGCGGATGGCCTCGGGCGCGGTGGAGTTGTCGCACCGCGCGGCGCCGGCCGCTAAGACCGGCGGCAAGGCGCTGGTGCGTCACGGCGCCTATGTGGTCTCGGGCGCGGTCGTGGTCGCGCAGCGCGTGTGGGAGGCGCACACCAACTCCCGGTATGAGCGGCTGCTGCGCGCGGCCGAGGCATCCGGTGATTGGGACAAGCTCGCCGAGTGGGAACAGCGCGCTGAGCAGGCGCGCGAGCGCCGGCACCGGCGCGCCATGGACTGGCTCGACGCTCCCGTCAAGCTAGTCAAGACCGCGCTCCTGGGCGCGGTGTCGGTGGCCGGTTTCTTCCTCGCGGTCGGCGTCATGCTCGCCCTCGCCAATGGGGACGCGCGCCTGCTCCTGGCTCCGCTCGGGTGGCTGCTGGACGGCATCGGGTGGGCGTACTGGTTCGCGCTCGCCTACGGGGTGCTACTGGTCTACGGCGGCACCGCCGCGCTCGTCGCGTACCTGTGGCGGGTCGGCCGCGACCACGGCAGCTGGCAGCCCGCGTGGCTGTCCAATCCCGCCGAGCAGGGCGCCGACCTGGTGGTGCTGGATGAGGACTCCATCACCCGGGCGCTGTCGAACTGCCACGTCACCGCGCTGAACCGGGCGCTCAAGGCCGGGGCGGTGGTCGAGTACCTGGTGCACCCACGCGAGCAGGGCGGCGGCACCTACACCCAGGTCCGGCTCCCGCTCGGCGTGAAGGCCGCGGATTTCCTGCATCCCGAGCGGATCGAAACCCTCGCCGGCAACCTCGGGCGGCACAAGCACGAGGTGTACCCACAGCGCCTGCCCGATGGGGACGCCCGCGTGCTGGATCTGTGGGTCGCCGACCGGGGCACGATGGACAAGCCCGCCCCCGCCTGGCCACTGCTGGCCGAGGGCGAGTTCGACGTGTTCCGCGACCGCCTGCCCTGGGGTGTGACCATGCGCGGCGAGCAGGTCGCCCAGGGCATGCTGCACCGGCACGTGTTCTTCGGGGCGCTATCGAAGCAGGGCAAGACCGCCACCATGCGCCGCGACGCGCTCGGGCTGGCGCTCGACCCTACGGTGGAGCTGCGCATCGCCGACCTCAAGGGCGACGGCGACTGGTCCATGTTCGCCGGCCGCGCCCGCACCCTCATCGAGGGCGGCGGCGAGCAGCAGGCCGCCGAGACCTGCCTGATGCTCGACGAGCTGGTGGCCGAGATGCAGAGGCGCTACGACACCAAGCGGGCCATGGGCATCAAGGGCAACATCACCCGCGAACTCTCGCGCCGCCCCGGCTCCGGGTTCCACCCGATCTACTGCTTCATCGACGAGTGCCAGGTGCTCTATCAGGCCGACCACCCCATCGGCGGCACCGCCAAGGACGCCCGCGCCTGGAAGGCAGCGCGGCGCATCCACGACCAGGCCCGCGCGGTCAACATCCACCTCTACCAAGCGACCCAGCGGCCCGACCCGTCGGCGGTGCCATTCCAGGTACGCGAGGGTGCGCACGTGCGCGCCTGCCTGCACGTGGCCAACCACGAGGCCGCCAAGATGGTGCTCGCCGACGCCGCCGACCGCGGCGCCCGCCCGCAAGACCTACGTTCCGGTAAGGATGCCGGCACCGTCGTCGCCGCCGGCGAGGTCGACGACATCCCCGAAGGCCAAGCCTTCATCATCGTGCGCTCCCACTACGTCGGCACCCAAGAGGCCTACACGGTCATCAACCGCGCGATGGACATCCTCGCCGCGCACGGCCGCACCGTCGACCAGGCCGAGCCCGACGCGCTGCTCGAACCGCGAGACCTACTCACCGATCTGGCCACCGTCCTCGAAGACGCCGGCATGCCGCGGATGCGCACCCAAGAGGTGCTGCAGCGGCTCGCGGAACTCGCCCCGGCCACCTACCGCGAGTGGACCTTCACCGACCTGCGAGCGCAGCTCGCCGACACGGCGGCCGCGCCCTACAAGTCGGACGGCGTCATGGTCATCGCCGCCGTTCGCATACAGGAAGCCATCACCGACCGTGACCGCCAGAACAACGATGCGACCTAGGGAGACCAGCAGGGAGCCAGGGAGTTCTCCCTCACCGGCTCCCTCACCCAGCCTCCCTGCCCTGACCAGCACACACCCGCCTCAGGGAGGCCAGGGAGGCACTGCCAAAACCCGCGGAACCACCCCGCATAGCGCCTGCCACGCCCCTGCGGCGCGCCTCCCTCCCCGGCCGCCCACACCGACGACAACTACCACCCGCAACCACAGAAGGACGGACTTGCACCCCTAGTCAGCACAACCCGAGGTCGGGTGCGCATCACCGCCACCACACCCGCGCACCGACCCGGCTCACCATCACGCCCGCCAACCAACCACGGAGCCACGCATGACCACCGCCTCGTCTCGCCTGCCCACCGTGCCGGGCGCACTCACCACCGCCGAGTTGCTCGCGCTCGGCGACGCCATCGCCGCCGCGATGCCCACGGTGCCGCCGCGGCAACTGCTACCGGCCAGCTACGCCGCCGGCCTGGCGTGGGACGCCGCCCGCTGGCGCGCCCTACCCGCGCAACTCCGTGACGCGATCGCCACCGAGGAACGCCGCCTCGCGGTCGTCTCGTCGCACGCCATCTCAAGCGCCGTCGACTGGCACCGCATCGCCGGCCGGCCCGGCCACCACGAGCTACGGCGCCGCCGCGCCCACCACGCCACGCCACCCCAGACGCCGACGCAGATCCGCGCCCAGGCGGCCGCCTCCTGGGCAGCCGTCGACGCCATCGCCGCAGAGCCCGCCACCGGAAGGGAGGCCGCCTGATGCAGCGCCCCACCACGCCCCCACACCCCATCCGCGCCCGCCGCGCCGGCACCGGCGAGACACCCGCGCTGGCGCTGCCCGGCGCATGGGTGCGTCACGCCGCCTGCGGACCCGAGACCGCTGATCTGTTCTTCCCGATCAGCGACACCGGCCCCGCCGCCGGCGACATCGCCCGCGCCAAAACCATCTGCGCAAGCTGCCCCGTCCGCCGTCAGTGCCGCGACGACGCCGAGACCACCGGCCAGCCCCACGGCGTCTGGGGCGGGCTCACCGACACCGAACGCGCCGCACACCACGGCACACACCGCCCGGCAGACACCCCGCACTCAGCCGCGCAGACGGTGCTGGATGAGGCGGTGCTCGACCTGATCGAGCGCCGCCACACATGGGCCGAGATCACCGCACGGCTCGGCTGCAGCCCGCGCGACGCCGAGCGGGTCCGCGCGCGGTGGCGCACCCAGCAGCGCCGGAGGGAGTCCGCCTGATGCCGATACGACCCGAGAACCGCGACCGCTACCCCGGCGACTGGGACGAGATCTCGGCCTGCATCCGCTTCGGCCGCGCCGACGACCGCTGCGAGTGCCGCGGCGAGTGCGGACGTCCCCGCGGGCACCTCGACACCGACGGCCGCTGCCGTAACCGCCACGGCCAACTCGCCTACCGCACCGGCGCGCGGGTCGTGCTGACCACGGCGCACCTCAACCACACCCCGGAGGACTGCCGGCCCGAGAACCTGCGCGCCCTGTGTCAGGGCTGCCACGTCCACCACGACGCCGACCACCATGCCCGAACACGCCGCCACGTCCGCGCGGCCGAACTCGCCCAGACGATGCACCCGCTGTTCGAGCTGACCGAGGAGAACCCCGTGATGCCGACACCCTCGAAGAACCGCGACCGTCACCCCGGACGTCTGGTGCCGGATCCCAGCGACCCGGAGGCATGGGTCAACCCGTGGATCGCGGAAGCCATCAAGGACGCCCTCGCCGAGGTCGTCCTCGCCGGGTTCCGCGGTGCAGCACCGGACGAGACCTACCGGATGACCGCCGACACCTTGGCCGACGTATGCGGGCGCGTACTCAAACGCGTGAGCGCACACCACGACGCCGACACCATGCACCCGCTGTCCGAGCTGGAGGAACCCTCCTGATGAGCAACCCAGTACGCCCACTGCGCGCCGTGCCAACCGACGGCGCACAAAGCGGGTGGGAACCACCACTGCCCCTAGCGATCGTGCGTGAGTTGCCCGCCTTCCCGGTTGACGCCCTGCCGCCGTGGCTCGGTGAGCAGGTCGACGCGGTCGCCGAGGCCATCCAAACCCCGGCAGACCTACCGGGCTGCCTCGCACTGGCCGCGTTGTCCACCGCTGCGGGCGGTCGCGCCATCGCGAAGGTGAGACCAGGCTGGGATGAGCCGGTCAACCTCTACACCGTCGTCGTGATGGAACCCTCCGAGCGCAAGTCGCCAGTGTTCTCCGCGATGATCCGCCCGATCTACGCCCTCGAACGCAAGCTCCGTACGGACGCCAAAACCAGCATCGCCGAAGCCAAGGTACAGCGCCGCGCCGTCGAGCAGATGCTCGCGCAAGCCGAAAAGAACGTCAGCACCCACCACGGCGACGAGCGCGAGGCCGCCCTCGCCGAAGCCGTCGACGCCGCCACCGACCTCGCCAAGATGGAAGTGCCCTCCGAACCGAAACTCGTGGTCGACGACATCACCCCCGAAGCCGTCGCCACCGTGCTCGCCGACCAGGGCGGCCGACTGGCCGTGCTCTCGGACGAGGGTGGGATCTTCTCCATCATCGCCGGCCGCTACTCCGGGCAAGCCAACACCGCCGTGTTCCTCAAGGGCTACACCGGCTCTCAGCTACGCGTCGACCGCAACAACCGGCCCAGCGAACTCGTCGAGAACCCCGCGCTCACCCTCGGGTTGACGGTGCAGCCCGCCGTGATCGACGAACTCGGCGAAACCGCCATGCTGCGCGGCTCCGGATTCCTCGCCCGCATCCTGTTCGCGATGCCGACCAGCATGGTCGGCCACCGCAAAACCCGACCCGACCCGGTGCGCGAACCCGTCGAACACCGCTACAACGACCGGCTACACACCATCGCAGCCGCGCTGCTCGACTGGACCGACGAACCCGCCACCCTCACATTTTCCGCTTCGGCCGACGACCTGATGGCCGAGCTGCAAGCCGAGGTCGAAACCCGCCTCGCCCGCGGCGGCCCGTGGAGACACATCGGCGACTGGGGCGGCAAATACGCCGGCCAGGTCGCGCGCATCGCCGGACTGCTCCACGCCGCCGAGTACCCCCACAACGCCTGGGAACACCCCATCTCCGGCGACACCTTCGCCAACGCCTGGCGCATCGGCGACTACTACGCCACCCACGCCCTGGCCACCTTCGACCAAATCGGCAGCGACCCCGTCCTCGACAACGCCCGCCACGTCCTCGCCTGGATCGAACGCACCCGGCCGACGACCTTCACCCGCCGCGACCTGTTCTCCGCACTCAACCGCGGCCGCTTCAAACGAGCCACCGACCTCGACGCACCACTCGCGCTGCTCGAAGAACACGGCCACATCCAACACCAACCCGCCCCCGACCTAGCCGGCAAACGCGGCCGCAAACCCAGCCCCACCTACTGGACGCATCCCGCCTACCGCACCGACACGACGTGACCAGCGCACAGGCCAGCATGCCCGCCCGCCGTGACGACCCGAACGAACCAGGAGACAACGCCATGGATCGTGACCTCATCCGCGCCCGCATCGCCCACCACGAATGCGGCCACGCCGTCATCGCCCGCGCGGTCGGACTCACGGTGACCCGCGTGAAGATCCGCCGCAACGGCGGCTACGTCCGCCTCGGCGAGTTTCACCCCGAACAGGCAGACGCCGAACTCCGCTTCTTCTACGCAGGCCGGCATGCCGAAGCGCGCTTGCTCACCGAACACGGATACAGCCGAGCCCGTGCGCTGCGCATCACCAAGACCCATGCCAGCCACGACCTCAAGCAGGTGCGCTCCATCGTCAAATGGATGCAGCGTCACCACGACCAACGACTCAATACCCGCCGCGCCGAACGCGACGCCGCCCGCCTCGTCGATAGCCACTGGAACGCCATCGCACGCATGGCCGCCGGCCACTGCTAGCCGACCAACCCACCCAGAGGAGACCTCGTGACCCGTCCGCGCAATCCGCAGAAACCGCAGAAACCCTGTTGCCGCAGTTCACAGCGGCGCGCTGCGGTCTCCGCAGTTCACCGCGAAAACACCGCGCAAAACACGACGTCCGCCAGCGCGACTCATCGGCCAACCCCGCGCTGCGGTCGGGACCCACCACACCACGTCAATTCCGCGAACATTCCGCGATCAATCCGCGGACCGCTGCCAGTACTCACCGCCAACCCGCTGAGCAGCACAAACACCGGCACACGACCAGTTCCGCGGATTCTGCGGATTCCGCGGAGCCACCCCACCAACCAACCACGCCACGGCAAGGAGCAACACCACCGATGAGCGCCCAACGTCGCTATCTGACAGTTGCCGAGTTTCTCGACGAGTACGAGATCTCGCGATCCACCTGGAACGACTGGCGCGCTAAAGGCCGCGCGCCTCGCTGTATCAAGCTGCCCAACGGCCAGCTCCGCATACGCCGCGTTGACATCGAACGCTGGGAAGACACGCTTGAGGAGGCCGCCTAGTGGACACCACCTACAACGTCCGGATATGGGCCACCCAGCGACGCAAGAACCCTCAGGGGAAGATCACTAGCTATCGCGTGCGGTGGAAGCTCGCTGAGTTGCCGCCGTTTCACGAGACGTTCCGCGGAAAGACACAGGCGGCCAGCTTCCACGCCGAACTTGTATCCGCGCAGCGGAAGGGCATCGCGTTCGACAAGGCGTCCGGACTGCCCGTCACGATGACGCGCCGAAAAGACGCCGTGAATTGGCTCGTCCTAGCGAGACAGTACATGGACGCGCGGTGGCATGACTGGTCTCCCAATCACCGCAAGCACACCGCGTACGCGCTGATGGAGGTGACTATCGCGCTGTTGCCGATCGACAATCGGCCCAGCACCAAGGATCTGCGACGGGCACTCACCCGGCACCTGAATCGGAACACGCGCAGCATCGACGACGGCGATGCCACCTGGTCAGCACTTCGATGGTCAGAGCGCAGCTGTCCAGATACCAGCGCGTTGGAAGATCCCGCCGTACTCCGGCCGCTGCTACAAGCACTTGACGTGAATCTGAACGGTGAACGGGCCGCAGCAAACACCGTGCGACTCCGGCGTCGCGCACTCGACGGAGCAATCCGGTTCGCTATCGAACAAGGATCACTCGACACGAACCCACTGCAGGAGATCCAGGTGAAGAAACGCACGCAGTCGCTGCGCCAGGTCGACCCGCGCGCCGTCGTGAACCCGATGCAGGCGCGCATGCTGCTCGCGGCTATCGGCGAACTCGGCAAACAAGGCCCACCACTGGTCGCGTTCTTCGGCTGCATGTACTACGCCGCAATGCGCCCGGAAGAAGTCTGCGGGCTCAAGAAAGGCAACCTCGTACTTCCGTCCAGCGGGTGGGGAGAAATCTACGTGGAGAAGGCACGTCCCGAGGTCGGCAACACCTGGACAGACAGCGGCGAGGCAAGCGAGGAACGCGGGCTCAAGCATCGCGACGACGACACGGGCCGAACCGTTCCGTGTCCACCTCAGCTGACCGAGCTGTTGCACCAGCACTTGTCGTCGTACGGGACAGCGCGTGACGACCGCTTGTTCCGCGGTGCCCGCGATGGCGGCCGAGTCGGCAGCACCACATACGGCCGTGTCTGGGCCCGCGCCCGCCAGGCGGTATTCACGACGGATGTCGTGGCCGGGCCCCTCGCGAAGCGGCCTTACGACCTTCGGCACGCCGCGGTGTCAACGTGGCTCAACGGCGGAGTGGAGCCTACGCGTGTGGCGAAGTGGGCCGGCCACAGCGTGAAAGTCCTGCTGGAGACCTACGCCAAGTGCCTCGACGGCGGCGAAACGCTCGCCCGCGATCGTGTGGAGGACGCTCTACGCGGCTGGTAGCTCGCCCACACATGGCCCACAGTCGTGGCCACACATTGGCCACACGCGGCCGGATCGAGCCGTACACGGCCGCACCTACCCGCACACGACGAACGCCCCGCTGACCGTGTTCTTGCTGGTCAGCGGGGCGTTTGTGGTGGTGTGGCGGGTGAGGGATTCGAACCCCCGAAGGCTGAGCCGTCTGATTTACAGTCAGATCCCTTTGGCCGCTCGGGCAACCCGCCGGGACCGGTCGAACCGGCGAAGCACAGCGTACCGAATGCCGTTCGAGCCGATCACACCGGGACGCCGTCCGATGACGGCGACGGCGCCGAACGGGTCGAACGCGCTAGAGTGCGGCCAACCCCTCTCCGCACAACTACCCCGAGGTGTGACCACACGTGGCTGATCCGTCATTCGACGTCGTGAGCAAGGTTGACCGCCAGGAGGTGGACAACGCCCTGAACCAGGCAGCCAAGGAGCTGGCGAACCGGTTCGACTTCCGGGGCACCGGGGCGACGGTCAGCTGGACGGGTGAGGAATCCGTCCTCATCGAGGCCGAGACCGAGGAGCGCGCCCTCGCCGCCGCCGAGGTGTTCAAGGAGAAGCTGATCAAGCGCGGCATCTCGCTGAAGTCGCTCGAACTCGGCGAGCCAGCGGCGTCCGGCAAGGTGCACAAGATCACCGGCAAGATCCTGCAGGGCATCGCGCAGGACAAGGCCAAGAAGATCGCGAAGTTCATCCGCGACGAAGGCCCCAAGGGTGTCCAAGCGCAGATCCAGGGCGACCAGCTGCGGGTCTCCGGCAAGAAGAAGGATCACCTGCAGGACGTCATCTCGCTGCTGAAGAGCGAGGACTTCGGCGTCGCGTTGCAGTTCGACAACTACAGGTAGCCGATGAAGGGCATCGTGCTCGCCGGGGGCACCGGCACGCGCCTGCATCCGATCACGCAGGCCGTGTCGAAGCAGCTCCTGCCGGTCTACGACAAACCGATGGTCTACTACCCCATCTCGGTCCTGATGCTGGCAGGCATCCGCGAGATCCTGATCATCTCGACGCCGACGGACCTGCCGCAGTTCCGCAAGCTGCTCGGTGACGGCCAGCAGCTCGGCCTCGACCTGCACTACGCCGAGCAACCCAGCCCCAACGGCCTCGCCGAAGCGTTCCTGATCGGCGCCGATTTCATCGGTGACGACGACGTCGCGCTCGTGCTCGGCGACAACATCTTCTACGGCCAGGGCTTCTCTAACCGGCTACGGAACGAGGTCGCCCGGCTGGACGGGTGCACGCTGTTCGGCTACCCGGTCACCGATCCGGAGCGTTACGGCGTCGGGGTGAGTGACGACGACGGCAGGCTGATTTCGATCGAGGAGAAGCCCTGCAACCCGCAGTCCAATCGGGCGATCACCGGGCTCTACCTCTACGACAATCAGGTGGTGGACATCGCGCGGTCGCTCACGCCGTCGGCGCGCGGTGAGCTGGAGATCACCGACGTGAACCTCGCTTACCTGCGGCAAGGCCGCGCGCGTCTGGTTGACCTCGGCCGTGGCTTCGCGTGGCTGGACACCGGCACCCACGACTCGCTGCTCGAAGCAAGCCAGTTCATGCAGGTGCTGGAACATCGCACGAGCGTGCGTATCGCCTGTCTGGAGGAGGTCGCCCTGCGGATGGGCTACATCGACCCGGACCAGTGCCTCGCGCTCGGCAGCAAGCTGGCGAAGTCCGGGTACGGCGACTACGTGATGTCCGTGGCGCGTGCGGAAGGTGCGACCGGCTGATCACAGCGCGCGCCGGGACAGCTCCTCAAGACGCCGAATGCGGTCGTCCATCGGCGGGTGCGAGGCGAACATCCTCGCGAGCGACCCGCCGCCGCGGAACGGGTTGGCGATCATCAGGTGCGACTGCGAGACGACCCTGGGCTCTGGCGCGAGGGGCGCCGCCGCCGTGCCGCGTTCCAGCTTGCGCAGCGCGGACGCCAGCGCGAGCGGGTCGCCGGTCAGCTCTGCACCCGATTGGTCGGCCTGGTACTCACGCGAACGGCTGACTGCCATCTTGACGATGCCCGCCGCGAGCGGCCCGATGAACATCAACAGCAGCCCGAGGAATGGGTTGCCTTCCCGGTTGCCGCCGAACATCGCGATGTAGGAGAGGAACGTCACCACGCTGGCCAGCGCGCCGGCGACGGACGAGATCAGGATGTCGCGGTTGTAGACGTGGGACAGCTCGTGGCCGAGCACCGCCCGCAGCTCGCGCTCGTTGAGGATCTCCAGGATGCCCTGGGTGCAGCACACCGCCGAGTTACGCGGGTTACGCCCGGTGGCGAAGGCGTTCGGCGCCTGCGTCGGGCTGACGTACAGGCGCGGCATCGGCTGCCTTGCCGACGTCGCGAGCTCCCGCACGATGCGGTACATCGCCGGTTGCTCGGCCTCGGACACCGGACGCGCGCGCATCGCCCGCAGCGCGAGCTTGTCCGAGTTGAAGTAGGCGTAGCCGTTCATGCCCAGCGCGATGAGCAGGCCGATGAACAGGCCACCCCTGCCCCCAATCGTCCCACTGATGACGATCACGAGGGCACTCATCAGGCCGAGCAGCAACGCGGTCTTCAGACCGTTGCGATGCTTGTGCACGGGCCCTCCCACTTCAGCTAGCCCCTGAACTTGGCCTCAGCCGTTCAACGTCCAAGCGACGCACCGAGTTCCGTAGTGGTATTCGACCATACGGAGTAGGGACGGGTGGGGTGTGCGGTGTCACGAAGGGCATTTTGCTGGCGGATTGCGCCACAAAGATGCCCTTCGTGGCACCCGCACCGTGCCTATGGCACCACCGGCAACCTCGCCGTGACGTCCTCCAGCCGGAGACCGCCCGGTGTGCGGCTGCCGTGCACGGCGAACATGTCCGACGCCGGGCTGAGGGTGAGGAACAGCGACTCGCCCTCCCCGATCGTCGCGGCAACCGACGGCAGCTCGATGCTGCGCCGTGTTTCGAGGTTGATGCTCTCCTCACGGTGCGGCAGCACGTTGTTCTGGATCACCTGCGCGTCGGCGGGCGATGTTCCGACGCTGAGCGCGAAGAACGCCCTGCTGTCGAGGCCGAGCGCGGTGACGAGGGCCTTCAGGCGCGGGGTGCCCGCGATGGTCAGCGGACCGTCGGCGATCTTGACGGCTTGCGGCACGCCAGCCGCCGTGGTCGTCGTGACGTCAGGCAGCTCGAACTCCGTCGTCGGTGCGACCGAGTGGACGCTGAGGCAGTCACCGCCGGACGTCATCAGGTGGTAGCGCCCGTGACCGGCAAGCTCGTGCGGCGCGCCCTGGAGGTTCTCCTGGTAAAATTGCAGTTCAAGATCGTCGTAGCCACCCGCGAGCTTCTCCGAGCAGGCGTCACCGGACACCGCGCTCCCGAGCGGCAGGGCATTCGGCAGCACGTGACCGCCGTTGTAGCCGATGAGCAGGCTCTTGCTGCGGGCGCGGTCGGTGAGCGCGCGGTCGAAGTTCTTGATCGCCTGGCCGAGTGGGAACAGGTTGTCGCTGATGCCCTGCCGCAGCAGCACCGGGATGTCCAGCTTCCTGCCGGCATCGACGTGGAACGCCGGGCCGTTGCTGTGGAAGAACTCCTCCTGGCTGGCTGGCCAGTCGCCGGTGGCGAGCCCCTCCGCGAACCCGGCGTGCACCGTCGATGTGTGCGCGTCGAGGCCCGCTGCATAGAGCGCGCTCACCCAGGTGCTGCGCACGACCTTGTTCGGCGCGAGGCTTTCGCTGAGCGAGTACCAGGTGATCTGCGGCGCGAGCGCGTCGAACCGGGTGCGGCCGATCTCCATCAACTCGGTGAACGCGCCGACGAACTGGTAGCCGCCGCCGTACGACCCGCCGAGCGCGCCGAGCACCGGGTCGTTCGGGCCGTTCTTCTTCACCCAGTCGAGTCCGGCGACGTAGTCGATGACGGCGATGACGTCTTGCCCCTCGAACGCAGGGTCCTCGACGTGCGCCTTGCCGCCACTCTCGCCGAATCCCCGCTGGTCGATGCTCACCACGCCGAAGCCTGCGTCGAGGTAGCGCTGGAACGACCCCGCCTCGGACGTCCTCTTGTCACCCCAGCCGTGGCTGTGCAGCAGCACCGGGACGCGGTCGTCCTTGGTCGCACCCGCGGGCTTGAAGACGCTCACGCAGATGTCGACCGGGCCCGGCTCAAGCGGGTCGGTCTCCGGCACGCTCGGGATGCAGACGTCGTCCGGCGCGATCGGCTCCGCGCTCGCCGGCACCGGCACGGCGACCGCGACTCCGGCGGCAACGGCGATCGACGTCGCCAGGCTGAGAAGGCTGCGCATCGAGAGGTCTCCTTGTCGTCAATGCGGCGTATGCCTTCCTCAACGATCAGGACGCGAATGCGATTCGTAGCACACGGCATCGGGAGTGGCGAACACGACGTCGGGAACGGGGGACACGACGCAGTGGTTGCGGTGAGGGGTGCGGATGCCAGAGGGTGGCCGAACGACGACGCATGATCCGCGCTCAGTCGTGCGCCACGCGGAACCGTTCGCGCTCGTCATCGCTCGCCGCGTCGCTGTAGAGATCGTCGCCGAGGTCGACGCGCACCCAGTGCAACGTCCCGGTGAAGGCGTTGTCCGCGACGGGATAGTCGTCGGTCACCGGCGAGGCCCTGTCGAGCCCGACGTCGAAGGTCTCGTCGAAGGCGAAGTAGTACGGGATGGTCGCGTCGACGCGGCCCTCTGCGACCTGCTTGCCGTCGACGGACAGCGACACGGCGCCGCCCTTGCCGACGCCACCGCCGTCGTAGCCGAAGTCCAGCGTGATCTGGTGCTCACCCGCCGACAGCCGCTCCGGCGCGACGATCCGGTGCACCGCGAGGCCGAAGTAGTTGTACGCATAGGCGGCGCGCCCCTCGTGGACGTACAACGACCACCCGCCGAACCGCCCGCCCTGCGCCAAGATGACGCCCATGACACCGCCCGATGGGATGTCGACCGATGCGGTGATGGTGTGAGAACGGTTCTTCACGTTCGGCGCGGTCTCCTCGGTGAGCCGCAGGCCTGCGCCGTGGAACGTGATGCTGCGGCGATCGCCGAGCAGGTCCATCCTGCCCGCCTCCAGGGGGTTCTCCCGCTCGGTCATCCGGTCGTCGAGCGGGAAGACGTTGTGCTTGGCGGCCTCGATCAGGAACAACTGCTGCAATTCACGCAGCTTGCCGGGATGTTCTGCCGCGATGTCGCGCGCCTGGCTCCAGTCGACCGTGGTGTCGTAGAGCTCCCACACGTCGTCGTCGAAACGTCTCCGCCCGTCCTGCACCATCACCCACGGTGTCCCGTGACGGGTGACGGCCATCCACCCGTCGTGGTACATCCCCCGGTTGCCGACCATCTCGAAGTACTGCACCCGGCGCCGGTTGGCGGCATCGGCGTCGTTGAAGCTGTAGAGCATGCTCGTGCCCTCGATGGGCTGCTGCGCGACGCCGTCGACTGTGCTCGGCGCGGGGACGCCAGCCGCATCCATTAGCGTGGGCATGACGTCGATGACGTGGTGAAACTGGTGCCGGATGCCGCCGCGCTCCGCGATCCCGTTCGGCCAGTGGACCACGAGCCCGTCGCGGGTGCCACCGAAGTGGGAGGCGACCTGCTTGGTCCACTGGTACGGCGTGTTCATCGCCAACGCCCAGCCGACCGGATAATGCGCGTGCGTCGTGTCGTCACCGAGCGCGTCGGCGTTGGCGTTGATGAACTCCGCCGAATCGGGGATGCCGCTGGCGTAGCGGTGTTCGTTGAGCGTGCCCCCGATGCCGCCTTCCCCCGATGCGCCGTTGTCGCCGAGGATGTAGAAGATCAGCGTGTCGTCGAGGACGCCCAAGGCGTCGAGCGCGTCGACGAGTCGTCCCACCTGGACGTCGGTGTGCTCGGCGAACCCGGCGTACAGCTCCATCAGCGACGCGGCCGACCGGCGTTCGGCGTCCGACAGCTCGTCCCAGTGCGGCACGCCCTCCGCCCACGGCGCGAGCTCGGCGTCCGGCGGGACGACGCCGAGTTCCCGTTGCCGCCGCAGCGTGATCTCGCGTTGCCGGTCCCAGCCATGGTCGAAGGCACCCTTGTACTTGTCGCGGTACGGCTTCGGCACGTGGTACGGCGCGTGGGTCGCGCCGAACGGCAGGTAGGCGAAGAACGGCGCGTCCGGTTCGAGCGACTGCTGGTTACGGATCCAGCCGATCGCCCTGTCGACGAGGTCTTCCGACAGGTGGTAGCCGTCGTCGGGCGTGTTCGACGGCTCGACCGGCATCGTGCCGTTGAACAACACCGGGTACCAGTGGTTCATCTCCGCGGCGATGAACCCGTAGAAGGTGTCGAAGCCCTCGCCGGTCGGCCAGCGGTCGAACGGACCGACCGGACTGACGTCCCGTGCCGGGGTCTGGTGCCACTTCCCGAACGCCCCGGTGCGGTAGCCGTTGCCGCCGAGCACCTGCGCTAAGGTCGCGGCGCTACGCGGGCGAATGCCGTCGTATCCCGGCGCGGCGCTGGCCATTTCCGTCGTGACGCCCATGCCGACCGAGTGGTGGTTGCGGCCGGTCAGCAGCGACTGCCGCGTTGGCGAACAGATCGCGGTGACGTGGAACCGTGAGTAGCGCAGACCGTTTTCCGCGAGCCGTTCCGCGGCCGGCATCTCGCACGGCCCACCGAACGCGCTCGGCGCGCCGAACCCCATGTCGTCGATCATGATCACGACAACGTTCGGGGCGCCCTTCGGCGGCCGCAGCGGTGGCACCGGTTGATGCGGCGGGTCCTGCTCCCGCACGTCGATCGACGTGACCCGCTGCCGCGGCCTTCCCGCGATGGGCAGGTGGTGTCTGCCACCGTGCGGCTCGCTCACGGCTGACCTCCTGGTGATTATTCGGCCTGCTTTCCTGACGCGGATTTCACGCCTTGCAGCCATTTGTCGATCTGGCCTTGGTTCTTGCTGATCCAGTCCTGCGCAACGGCTGCCGCCGATTCGCCTTCCTGGCTCACCCGGTGAATCCACTCCGACGCGGTGGCCTTGTCCACCTGCATCTGCGAGAGGAATTGCGCGGCGTCCGGATGCTCATCGGCGAAACCAGCACTGGTAGCGACCCTGATTTCTCCCGCACCCGGCCAGACGTTCTCCGGATCCTCCAGATAGACGAGATCCCACGTCACGTTCATCCAGTGCGGGTCCCATGCGAGGAAGGCGACCGGCTCCTGTTGCTTCGCCCTGCGCTCGACCTCCGACAGCATCCCAGGCGTGCTCGACTCGACCAGCTTCCAGTCGCCGAGGCCGTAGGCGTCCTTGTTGATGGCGTTCTTGATAGTCTGGTTCCCCGGCGTACCTGGCTCGATACCCAGTATCTCGCCGCCGAACGCCTCACGGTGCTCATCGAGATCAGCGAGCGAGCGAATCCCGTATTTCTCCGCGACGTAACTCGGCACGGCTGGTTCGTACGCCACGCCTTCGACAAGCGTGTCGAGCACTTCGACGTCACCCTTGTCGATCAGCTTTTGGAAAACGCTCTTCTGGCTTGGCCACCAGTTTCCGAGATAGGCGTCGATCTGGCCCGTCGACATCCCGTTGGCAGCTACCGGAACGGACAGCTCCTGCATCGTCACGTCGTAGCCGAGGTCTTTCAGGACCGATTTGGCGATCTGGTTCTCGACCATCAGGTCTTCCCACGGCTGTTGCGCGAGGACGAGTTCGGTGTCGCCCTCCGATCCCTCGCCGCCGCACGCAGCAAGCGAGAACGAGAGGAGCGCCGCGGATAAGACGGCCAGTATCGGGTGTCGTCGACGTCGCATGAATCGCTTTCCCTTCTACAAGAAACAGTAATAAAGCTTCTCCCTGCACCAATTCCGTTATCGCGAAGCGCCCATACACCCCTAACACTTGTTTCCGCCACGTGCGCCGCTAACCGTGGCACGGGCGGAGGAACCAATCAATACATATTGAATCGCAACCGATACCGGTTCCTGATAGCTTTAATAGAAAGCCTCTATAGCTGAGGCTCGACGCCGGCGAAACGAGCTACGTTGCTCCGCGACACCGCGTCCCGAACGGAGAACACGGCGTCCGGAACGGGGGACACGACGCGAAGTTCGGGCGATCTCGGCGTTTAGCCGTAATGTGCGAACGATGACGTGCGACCATGTAGGCGGGATCAAGGCGCTGCGGGCAAAGGAGGGCACATGGCGTACCCGCCGTATCTGACGGCAGCCCTTTCAGGTGCGACCCTGGGTCAGCTCGCACACTGGCGAAGGGCGACGCGCGCTGGATCGGTCCTCGTACCTGAGATCTCGGCGACCAGGCCGATTCTGTACTCGCTCCGAGACGTGGTCGCACTGCGTACCTTCGTGTTCCTCCGCACCACGACATCGCTGCAGAAGATCCGGACCGCCATCGGAACCCTCAGGAACCTGGGCGAACTCGGCCACCTGTCCGAGTACGTCCTGGTGGCGGAAGGCGCCAGCATCGCGCTGGCTAGACAAGACAACGTGATCGACCTCGTCGACTTGCCAGGCCAGTACGTGATGGCGGACATGAGCGACGTCCTCCCGGCCGTTCGTTAATCGACGCGATGTGGCGATTCCTGCTTTGCTCCACCCACGTCCACGCATCGCGGTCGATCCCGGCGTGCGCCTCGGATACCCCGTTGTCGCTGGAACGAGGGTTCCGTACGAGAACGTCGCGAGCCTGGTGGCCGATGGCGTCCCTGCGAATCGCCTTCGCGACTACTACCCGTCCGTCGACGCCGACGCCGCACGGGAAGCCCTCGACTTCGCAACGTACGTCGACAGTTGGCGTACGGGAGAGCAACGTCCGGTCTCGGCCGCCTGATGCAAGTCCTGCTGGATGCGGATACGCCGGTTCAGCTGCTCGAGCTGCTTCGGCGGGTGCTTCCTGCGCATCGCATATGCCACGTCCAGAGCTGGGGTGGTCAGCAAAGAAGGATGTACCGTTACTGCGTGACGCCGCTAAAGCCAGCTACGACGTCTTCCTGACCAACGATTCCAACCAACTTGAGAACCCGGACGAAACCGATGCGATCAGAAAGTCGCGCATGCATCACGTCCGATATGGCCAACGGCGTCAGGGCCTAGCGGGCCTCGCACTAGCGATCGGCGCGGTTGTGGCAGCCATGCCAAGTGTCATGGAGCATCTCACCACTGTGTGGACAGCGCCTGGTGCACATTCGCGGCATCGACCCCAGCAACCGCTTCGACTGCCTGGACCCGGCCAAGCATCCGCCGAAGTACTGGCGTTGACTCCGGCGTGTGACACGGCGTCCGGAATGAGGGCCATGACGTCCGGAACGAGGAACACGACGTCCGGAACGGGGAACACGACGCAGGCGGCCCCTAGTGTCGCGATAGAAAAGTTTCTTTCTATCTGAGATACTGGGGTATGCGTATAGCTGCGCCG
>WHUD01000008.1 GCA_009377385.1 Actinophytocola sp. | reverse complement strand
CCCAGCGAGACGTTCGCGCGCCCCTCGGTGGTGACATTATCCGGCGAAATCCCCAATACCGAACAAACCCGCTGCCACAACAACTCCGGATCCGACCCCCGCCGCGGCAACGTCACCAGATGCAACCGCTCCTGCGGCACCACCGTGCCCCACCGGCGCAACACATCACCCACATCGTGAACCTTCCAGTACCACTCATGGCCCTTCGGGTTCAGCGTGTCCTCCAACCACCGGTCGAACCCACGCTTATCCCCATGCTTGATGTGCTCCTGCCACTCCGCGGACAACAACCCCGCCGGATCCCGCGTCACATAAATGACATGCACCTCAGCAGGCGCCAACGAATCCACCGCCCGCCGCACCTCCTCCGGAGTACACGCCGCCAACCGCTCATCCGACACAATCGCGATCTCACGCTGCGAATTCCTGATCTTGCGCGCGATCTCCCCCCACGCCCCACTCCACTCCTTACGCGGGTCACGCGGGTCCTTTTCCACACCTCGCAGGTCGAAGCCAGCCCTGAAGTGATCGACGTGATTACGTCCCGGCACGAACACACCCCGCCGCGCAAGCTCCGTACGGTTCGCCCACACGACGCTCTGAAGGTATGTAGTGCCCGTCTTAGGGGCGCCGACATGCAGATACACAACACGCCTGCTCATGGAGCCGGAGACTACAGGAAGCGCGCTGAGTAACCACGCATCCCGTGCGGATGCGTAACGCTTTGACCTGCGTTTAACACCGCTCCGCCCGTCAGGGTTGCGTACCTGCCGGTTCAGGTGTACACCTCCGCTACGCTCAAGTCCGGAATTGCCTCCGGCTTGGGCAACTTCGGGCAGACACGGACCGCTCAACAGGCTGCGACGACCACCTGTCGCCAGCCGCGGTCCGGATGAGGGCGGGGAGAACAGGGGTAGGCGTTGACCGAAGAAGCGGCTGCGCAAAGCCAACAGAAGACGGTGTACCTCCACATCGGCACGCCGAAGTCGGGCACGACCTACTTGCAGGGGGTGCTGGCGAACAACCGTAAGCAGCTCGCGGCACGGGGCGTGCTGTGGCCAAGCGGTCACTGGGCAAATCAGGTGCATGCGGTACGCGACCTCGCGGACATCCACCCGCACAATCTCAAGGCCGCCGACGTGGCCGGCAAGTGGCAGCGGCTCGTCAACGAGATTCACGCCTGGGAGGGCCACGCCGCGATCGTGTCCATGGAGTGGCTTGTCGGCGCGCAGCCGGAGCACATTCAACGCGCGGTCGACACCCTGGCGCCTGCCGAGGTGCAGGTGATCGTCACCGGGCGCGACCTCGCCCGTATCTTCCCCGCCGGATGGCAAGAGGCGATGCAGAACTGGTCGTCGTACACCTGGGACGACTACCTCGTCGCCATGACCGAACCGGAGTCCGCCGAGATCGAGGCAGGAAAGCGGGTGTGGCGCCAGCAGGACATCGGCGCGATCCTGCGCCAGTGGGGTGAGGTGATCCCCGCCGACCGGATGCACGTCGTCACCGTTCCGCCACCGGGCAGCGATCCCGGCGTGTTGTGGCAGCGCTTCGCCGCGGTGATCGGCATCGACCCCGACGAGTACGACCCAGCTGGCCGGCGCGACAACAGCTCGCTCGGAGTCATCTCGGCAGAGCTGATGCGACGCGTCAACGGCCGCGCGCGGGAACGCGGCCTTGGCTGGAAGTCGAGCGAGAAGCTCGTCAAGCAGACCCTCGCCAAGCGGGTGCTGAGCAAGCGCAGCCGCGAGGAGCCCTCGCTCGCGCTGCCTGCCGACCGCTACCCGTGGGCCATTGATCAGGGCAAACGCATCGTGGCCGAGGTGGAACAGACCGGCGTGCACATCTGGGGCAACCTCGAAGACCTCATCCCGGACCCCGCCCACGTGCGCGAGGGCACGACGCCGGACACGATCAGCGACAGCGAGCTGCTTGACGCCGCGCTCGACGGCATCGTCGGCATGGTCGGCCAGATCAACGAAACGCTCGACACGTTCAGGCGGCAGCGGTCCACCCTCAGCGCCAAGCTCGACAAGGCCGAGCAGGCGCTGCGGGACCGTCGTGACGCCTCAACCGGCCAACTCACCAGGCGCTATCTCGCCGACGTCGCTGACCGCGTTGGCTGGATCGGTGCGCTGCGGCGTCGTTCGCGTCGGCGGGCGGGAGAACCCAAGGCGCGGTAACCGGTGCGGTTACCTGCGGAGCCTCCGGTACGTGCGGAGCATGGCCGCGACAGCGCGCGAGCGCCTGCCAAGCGCCACCACGCGGCGTTTGATGCGTAGCGTCCGCGACGAGTCCGCAGCGGCCTTGACCTTCTCGTTCCGCAGCGCCGCTTCGGCCACCATGGCACGGCGAACGGCGGCCTTCCGCTTCGCCCGCTCCTCGCGTAGTTCGCGGCGCGTCCTCCGCCAGTCGTCCCTGAGCTCCCCCGTCTGCCTCACGAGCCCCGCGAGCCCGTCGACGGCGGCGGCCATCACGGCCTGCTCATCCGGCTCGCCACCGCTGGGAACGAGTGGGACGTCCAGCTCACCGAGGTCACCGGTGACCTCGACGCCGGACTCCTTGATGGCGGCGATCAGCCGCTCGGTGTAGTCCGCCACCTGCTCCGCCAGCCGCTCCGGCACGCCGATCGGGGTCTTGTCCGGCCGCTTGGCGAGCACGTTGTTGGCGAGCATCTCGCGGCCGACGCCGATCTGCTGCCAGGTCGGGAAGTCCTCGGGCAGCTTCTCGTTGACCCGGCGCATCACCTCGGCGCCTTCGACGCCGAGCGAGACGTTGGACTTCGTTGCTTCTGTGTCAACGCCGTCCGGCGAGATCCGCAGCACCGAGCAGAATCGCTGCCACAGCAGGTCGGGCGCCGAGTCACGCGGCGGCAGGGTCACCACGTGCGTGTTCTCCCTCGGCACCGCAGTGTTCCAGCGCCGCAGCACCTCAGCGACGTCGTGGACCTTCCAGTACCACTCATTGCCGGTGGGGTTCAGCGTGTCGGCGAGCCAATCCTCGAAGGTGCGGGCATAGCCATGCTTGACATGTTCCTGCCATGCGGCCGACAGCAGCCCGGCAGGAGCGCGTGTCACGTAGACAACGTGGACTTCGGCAGGTGCGAAGGACTCGACGACCCTGGCGGCCTCCCTGATGCGGCACGAGGCGAGCCGCTCGTCCGACACCACGGCGATCTTGTGGTACGACTCGTTGATCTTGTTGGCCAGCGCGTCCCACGCGCCGTGCCAGCTCTTGCGCGGGTCGCCCCGTTCCTGCTTCACGCCCCGCAGGTCGAAGCCCGCGCTGAAATGATCGAAACGATTCCGCCCCGGCACGAGCACACCGCGCGAGGCGAGAACGTCCTGGTTCGCCCAGATGATGCTCTGCAGGTAGGTAGTTCCCGTTTTCGGCGCACCGATGTGCAGGTAGACGACCCGCTTTCCCATGGCGGGGCACAGTACACGAACCGGGTGACGCATCAAACTCGGGTTTTACACGGGTCCTGCGACGCGGGCGCGGCACGAGCCCTCGCTACCCTGAGTGCGTGGACACGCCGAACCCGCCGCACCGGACGTCGCTGACCGGCTGGGCGCGCACCGCGCCGACGGTCGCCGACGTCGTGCGCGCCGAGAACCCCGACGTCGTCATCGACGCCGTCGCACGCGCGGGCGAGCGTGGCGTCATCGCACGCGGGCTCGGCCGGTCGTACGGCGATCCGGCGCAGAACGCAGGCGGGGTCGTCATCGATATGACCGCGCTGAACCGTATCCACGCCATCGACGCGGACAGCGGCCTCGCGGTGGTTGACGTGGGCGTCAGCCTTGACACGCTGATGCGGGCCGCGCTGCCGTTCGGCCTCTGGGTGCCGGTGCTGCCCGGCACGCGGCAGGTCACCGTCGGCGGCGCCATCGGCTCGGACATCCATGGCAAGAACCACCACAGCGCAGGCAGCTTCGGTAACCACGTGGTGTCGATGGACCTGCTCACGGCAGACGGCGAAGTCCGCACCCTCACCCCCGACGGGCAGGAGTCGGAGCTGTTCTGGGCCACCGTCGGCGGCATGGGGCTGACCGGGATCGTGCTGCGCGCGACGATCGCGATGAAACACACCGAGACCGCGTACTTCATCGCGGACACCGACCGCACGGCGGACCTCGACGAGACCATCGAGCTGTTCTCCGACGGCTCCGACGAGCGATACGACTACTCGTCGGCGTGGTTCGACTCGATCTCGACCGACTCCCGGCTCGGCCGCGCCGCACTGGGCAGGGGCTCGCTCGCCACGCTGGACCAGTTGCCGAAGAAGCTGCGCGCGAACCCGCTGAAGTTCGACGCGCCCACCCTGCTGACGCTGCCTGACGTCTTCCCCAACGGCCTTGCCAACAAGCTCACCTTCAGCGCCATCGGCGAGCTGTACTACCGCAAGACGCCGAAACGCGGGCGGGGCATAGTGCAGAACCTCACTGCCTTTTACCACCCGCTTGACCTGTTCGGGCAGTGGAACCGGGCGTACGGGCCGAACGGGTTCCTGCAGTATCAGTTCATCGTGCCGTTCGGGAAGGACGACGAGTTCCGCGCGATCGTGCGCCGGATCGCGGGGTCGGGGCACGTGTCGTTCCTCAACGTGTTCAAGCGGTTCGGGGAGGGCAACCGGGCGCCGCTGTCGTTTCCGATGCCCGGCTGGACGATCACCGTCGACTTCCCGATCAAGGACGGCCTGCACCGGCTGTGCGCCGAGCTGGACGAGCGGGTGATCGGCATAGGCGGCAGGCTGTACCTGGCGAAGGACTCCCGGATGAGCCCGGCGGGATTCGCCGCGATGTACCCGCGGTTGGACGAATGGCGCAAGGTTCGCGATACGGTCGATCCGGCTGGTGTTTTCGTTTCCGATTTAGCCCGTAGACTCACGATATGACAGCAGCTCGGTCATAACGGACCCATTAGGACCCCATAACGAACAGCTTGCAGTTTAGATTACCCTTTTGGGCTATGGCCGACAGCTCGCAGCGCGTGTACCTGCACATTGGTGCCCCCAAGACGGGCACCACGTATCTCCAGCACGTCATGGCCGAAAAGCGTAAAAAGCTGCGTGAGCTCGGCGTGCTTTATCCAAGGGCCAAAGGTAAGGCGCACTTCCTCGCGGCACAGGATCTGCGCGGGCTGGAGTACTACGGGGTTGCTGAGCCGAAGATGGCAGGCGCCTGGGGCAGGATCGTCGGCGCGGTGCGCAAGTGGGACGGGCCGTCGGTCATCTCGCACGAGACGTTCTCCCTTGCGGACGCCGACGCCGTGCGCCGCGCGATGCGGGATCTCGACGGCCTCGAGGTGCACATCGTGATGACCGCACGGGACCTGGCACGACAGATCCCCGCGCACTGGCAGGAAGACGTCAAGAACCGCGGCCTGCTGACCTATGGCGACTACCTGCACTCGCTGAAGCGCATCGACGACACGGTCAACCCGTTCTTCGCCAACATCTTCTGGCAGTACCAGAGCCTGCCCAAGGTGCTGCGGACCTGGGCCGCCGACATCCCGCCGGAACGGGTGCACATCGTGACAGCGCCCCCGCGCGGCGCTGTCGGCAAGGACGAGCTGTGGACCCGGTTCGCCCGCACCGTCGGCATCGACCCTGAGCAGTGCCCCGCCGACGTGTCGGCCCGCAACCCGTCGATGGGTCTTGTCGAGACGAACCTGCTGCGGCGGCTCAACGACAAGATCATCGACGAGATGGACGGGCCGAGCTACCACAACATGATCAAGCACTACCTCGCCGTCGACGTGCTCGCGGCGCGGTCCCACGCGGTGCCGCTGCACCTGCCCGTCGACGACAGGGAGTGGGTTTCGCAGCAGGCCAAGGAGATCGTGCAGGAGCTGCGGGAGGCCGAGTACGACGTCGTCGGCGACCTGGAAGAGCTGATCCCGGCATGGGACGCCGAGCAGGCCGCTCCTCGCCACCCCGACAGCGCCAGTGACGCCGAGATGCTGGACGCCTCGCTCGACGCGCTCGCTGGCGTGCTGTACCGAATGGACACGATGCGCAACGAGCTGCGAGTCCTGAGCGACCGCAACGAGGCGTCGCCGCTGAAGCTCAGCCTCAAGTGGGCCGCGCGGAAGTACCCAAGGCTGGCGGACAAGGCGCGGGCCGCGCTCGGCGTCGTCGGCAGGGCGCGGGGGCGCTTGGCAGCACGGCGGCGGTGAACGGGCCGCATCGCACGGATAGGGTGGCCCTGTGATTGACGCTGTTGGCAACCCCCAGTCGTTGCTACTGCTCGGCGGCACGTCCGATATCGCGCTGGCCATCGCCGAGCGCTACGCCGCACGACGTCCGCTGCGGATCGTGCTCGCGGCGCGGGCGTCTGAACGCCGCACGGCCGCTGCGAAGCGGCTGTCCGACGCGGGCAACGACGTCGTCGAGCTTGACTTCGACGCCACAGACACCGGCTCCCACCCCGCCGCGATCGAGCAGGCGTTCGCAGGCGGGGACATCGACGTCTCGGTCGTCGCGTTCGGGCTGCTCGGTGACCCGGAGCAGGCGTGGCAGGACCACGCGATTGCGGTCCAGCTGGCCACGGTGAACTACACGGCGGCGGTCTCGGCAGGCGTCGCGCTTGCCGAGCGGCTCAAGCGGCAGGGGCACGGCTCGGTGATCGCGCTGTCCTCGGTGGCCGGCGAGCGGGTGCGCAGGTCGAACTTCGTGTACGGCTCGACCAAGGCCGGGTTCGACGGCTTCTACCTCGGGCTCGGCGAGGCGCTTGCCCCGCACGGCGTCCGGGTCTCCGTTGTGCGGCCGGGGTTCGTGCGGACGAAGATGACCGATGGCCTCGACGCCGCGCCGCTCGCGGTGACGGCCGAGCAGGTCGCGGAGATCGCCGTCGACGCAGCGGCGAAGGGCAAGGAGCTGGTGTGGGCGCCGCCGCCGATGCGCTTCGTGATGTCTGCGCTGCGCCACGTCCCCCGGCCGCTGTTCCGCAAGCTGCCGTTGTAGGGGGCGGGCCGAGGGTCATCGCGGCGTCCCGATCATCGACGCCATGCGTTGTGCCAGACTAAGCGCGAAGGGATCGTGAGGAGCCGGATGACAGCCTTACCCGAACCTCCGGAGCACACGCTCCGACCTCCTGCGCGCTTGCTGACTATTGACGAGTACGCGGCCCTTGGCGAGACCGAGACCGGTTATACCGAGCTCGTGGAGGGCCGCCTGTTGATGTCACCCAGTCCCGTACCAGACCACAACTACGCTTCACTTCGGCTCGCGGTCCAACTTGAGCCGCAATTGCCCGCTGACTTCGAGGTGATCCAAGACGTCGACGTCAATCTGGAACTCGTCCCGGCTGGCGAGCCGGGGTTCTCGCGGCGGCCCGACCTGCTGATCGTCCAGCGCGCCGCGCGGGAGCGGGTCCGCCGCGAAGGCGGGATGATTACGGCGTCCGAGGTTCGCGTCGTCATCGAGGTGGTCTCGGCAGGCTCGCGGCGCACGGACTACGTGGACAAACGACGCGAGTACGCCGACGCCGACATCGCGCACTACTGGATTGTCGACATCTCGACACCGGTATCGCTGGTCGCCTGCCACCTGACCGAGGAGTTCGGCTACGTCGACAACGCGGAGGTTACCGGCGCCTTCACGACGTCAGAGCCGTTCCCAGTGTCGATCGACCTGACCGCGCTGCTGTGAGCGCGCTCAGAAGTAAAACGCCCCAATGAGGGTGGCGACCCAGCCGAGGCCGAGAACCTGCAGCACACGGTCGTTGATGGCGATCTCCTCCGGCTCGCCCGCGTTGCCGCCGTCGACGTCGACGGCGTAGCGGAGGATCGCCACGACGAACGGCACCATCGAGACCACGGCCCACACCGACCCGTTCGACTCCTGCCTGATCTCGAACGCCCACAGGCAGTACGCCATGATCACGATCGCCGCCGACGCCGCCCAGACGAACCGCAGGTAGCTCGACGAGTACTTCTTCAGCGACGACCGGATCTTCGCGCCGGTGCGCTCGAAGAGCACGAGTTCGGCGTAGCGCTTGCCGGACACCATGAACAGCGATCCGAACGCCGTGACAAGCAGGAACCACTGCGACAGCACGATGCCCGCCGCCGCGCCGCCCGCGATCGCGCGCATCAGGAACCCGGACGCCACGATGCACAGGTCGACCACCGGCTGGTGCTTCCAGCCGAAGCAGTAGCCGAGCTGCACCGCAGCGTACACGCCGAGGACGACGAGCAGCTCCCACCTGGTCAGCACCCCGACGGCCATACCACCGGCGAAGAACACCACGGCGGCGGCGTAGGCGAGCGGGATCGGCACCGCACCCGCCGCGACCGGACGGTTGCGCTTGGTTGGGTGCGCGCGGTCGGCCTCGACGTCGACGGCGTCGTTGACCAGGTACACCGCCGAGGCAACCAGCGAAAACGCGATGAACGCGATCCCGGCGTCGATGAGCACACCCGTGTCGCCGAGCTTGCCGGCCGTGAATGGCGCGGCCAGCACAAGCACGTTCTTCAGCCACTGCTTCGGCCGCGTGGTCTTGAGCAGTCCCGCGATAGCACCCGGCGCCCCGCCTCGCGTCGCGGACGACATCGCCATTTCCTCAGCGGTCTTGCTCACGTTGTGCTCCTCTAGGCCGCGCCGGGCGGACCGGAGAGTCCGCGGCGCACTATCGCACCGATGGCGCCACCCAGCGCCGCCCCAGCCAGCACGTCAGTCGGGTAATGCACACCAAGGACCAGCCTCGAAGCAAGCATCGGCGGCACAAGCACCGGCACGAGTGTACGGCCGGTCAGCTTCGAGTACACCACAGCCGCCGTTGTGGTGGACGTCGCGTGGGAGGAAGGGAAACTCAGCCTGCTCGGCGTCGCGACGCCGACCTCGACGGCAGGATCCTGCGGCCGTCGGCGTCGCACTACCCGCTTGGCCATGACGGACGCCGCGTGCGCGCCGACGACACTGGCCGCCGCGGTGAGCCACTGGCCCCTGCGACGCCGGTCGACGGCCGCCCCGGCGAGCCCCGCCGCGAACCAGCCGATGCTGTGCTCACCGAAGTGGGACAGCCCACGTGCCGCGCTCATCACGGCACGTCGCTGCCGCTCGGGCGCGCTCGGGCGCACCAATGCCTGCTGGATCGCGACCAAGAGCGCGACTTCAGCGGCCGCCTCAGCGGCCGGACCCGGCGAACCGGGCGTGTCAGGCATCGAGCGAGCCGTCGAGCGGCGCCCCATCCGTCAGGTGTGGCGCGATCTTGTTGTCGAACGCCGACAGTGCGGACCCGATCGCCATGTGCATGTCGAGGTACTTGTAGGTGCCGAGCCGACCGCCGAAGAGCACGTTGCGCTCCTTAGCCTCGATCTTCGCCCGCTCGCGGTAACGCTCGAGCATGGCGCGATCCTCCGCGGTGTTGATCGGGTAGTACGGCTCGTCGTCGTCATTGGCGAACCGGGAGTACTCCCGCAGGATGACCGTCTTGTCGTTCGGATACCGGTCGTCGCGCTCCGGGTGGAAGTGCCGGAACTCGTGGATCCGGGTGAACGGAATGTCCTCGTCGTTGTAGTTGACCACCGAGGTGCCCTGGAAGTCACCGGTGTCGACGACCTCGCGCTCCAGGTCGATGGTGCGCCAGCCGAGGCGGCCCTCTTCGTAGTTGAAGTAGCGGTCAACCGGGCCGGTGTACACGGTCGGGGTGCCAGCCGGAATGTTCTCGCGCACGTCGAAGTAGTCGACGTTGAGCCGCAGCTCGATGTTCGGGTGGTCGGCCATCCGCTCCAGCCACGCGGTGTAGCCGTCGACCGGCAGGCCCTCGTAGGTGTCGTTGAAGTAGCGGTTGTTGAAGTTGTAGCGAACCGGGAGCCGGGTGATGATGCTCGGGCTCAGCTCCTTCGGGTCGGTCTGCCACTGCTTGGCCGTGTAGCCCTTCACGAACGCCTCGTAGAGCGGACGGCCGATCAGCGAGATCGCCTTCTCTTCGAGGTTCTGCGCATCCTTGGTGTCGATCTCACTCGACTGCTCCGCGATGAGCTCGCGCGCCTCGTCCGGCGTGTGCGACCGGCCGAAGAACTGGTTGATCAGCGCCAGGTTCATCGGGAAGGCATAGACCTGTCCCTTGTACTTGGCGAACACCCGGTGCTGATAACTGGTGAAGTCGGTGAACTGGTTGACGTAGTCCCACACCCGTTTGTTGGAGGTGTGGAACAGGTGCGCGCCGTACTCGTGCACCTCGATGCCCGTGTCCGGGTCGGGCGCGGAGTAGGCGTTGCCGCCGATGTGCGGACGCCGTTCGAGGATGAGGACCCGCTTGTCGAGTTGGGTCGCGGCGCGTTCGGCAACGGTCAAACCGAAGAAACCGGACCCAACGACGATCAGGTCGTAATCTTCGTACGACGCTTCAGTACCCTGGGATGCGTTCGTGTGCAAGCTCACGGGCGCAGGGTACCCGGCGGGCTTGCGCCCCCCTGTCGATGGGGTTACCTACTGTGCGCCGGGCACCGGCGAGTTGCACCTCCAGCCGCCCGAATCGCACCTTCGCGTGTCACGCCGCCATGCCCCGGGCACCGAATGCGGCCGCGATCCTGTCCAGCAGCCGGGAAGGATCGGACAGGTCGGTGCTGTTCGCCCTGATCACGATCCAGCCCCGCCTGCGCAAGTCACGATCCCGCAGCTCGTCCCGGTCTGCCCGGTTCTCGTGCGCCTCATAGCCGTCATACTCGACAGCGACACGCAGTTCGGGCCAGGCGAAGTCGAGTCGATAAATCTCCCTGCCTGACAGGTCGTGGATCGGATACTGCGGCGTGGGACGTGGCAGGCCAGCGTCATCGAACAGCAGCAAGGTCCAGCTCTCCGGCGGGGACTCGGCCAAGCCTGTCGCGAGCCCGAGCAGTCTGCGAGCGCGACGTCGACCACGCGGATCAGGCCGAGTTCGAATCCGCTCGGCGACGGCGGCACGGAATTCAGCCCGCTCGCACTCGGCGGCCAATGCGAACGCCTGGTCTGCGCAGGCCAATCCATCACGTCGGTTCCCACGACACAGCGCCTCTGCCAGCGCGAAATCCAGCGCCATGGTCGGCAACCCGGCGACATCGTGGATGTCATGACCTTGAAACGATCCATTGTGGACGACGACACCCGCGCGCCGCTTCATGCGGCGGTGGTACGGCATCAGTACGTGGATCGGTCCGGCAGGCGCTGCGGAGCAACCCCAGACGGCGAGGGCGGTGAATCCTGTCAGCACCACATCACTGCCCGCCAGCAAGAGTGTCGCAGCGGCGCGAGTGTGCAGCGTGATGGCGCGGCGCGCATCGATCAGCACGCTCCGGCCGAACGGCCGCAAGGTGCCGTCATCCAGGGCATCACGGACGACGTCGCTGCCGAGCAGCCGTACGAGCTCCGATCGGCGGTAGGCCCCGTGCGGGCCGTCGGGTAAGGAAATCATGGCGACAACCGTGCGCCGTGACGGCACACGGCAAAACCGTCAATCTAGCGCTGTGGACAACGCCGGGGCGGTGGATAACAGGGCGCACGCAGGTAGGGACTTCCGGGGAGGTGCAATTCGTGCGGAATGACGGTGCGATTCGCGCTACCAAAGGTACAACTCGCAGCCGCGAAGGTGCGACTCGCGCGCCGCGAAGGTGCGACTCGCGCGCGGGGCGCGCCAATGGTGCCGGGGGTCAGGCGCGGATGTGGCCGATCAGGGCGGAGGAGAAGGACTCCGGGTGGGTGAGGTGGGGGGCGTGGCCCGCGTCGGGGATCCGCACGGTGCGAAGGAACGGCAGCCGCTCCACCAGCTCGTCCGCGACCAGCTCGTTCATCGGGTGCGTCCGCTCGCCGACGAACAGCGTGACGGGGAAACGCGCCCAGGCGAGCGTGGTGATGTCGATGTTGTGGCCGCTCGGGTCGGTGTACTGGTCCAGCCAGGTGTGCGCGTTGGAGATCATCGTCGCGCGCTGCTCGCGGGTGAACAGCCCGTGCCAGCTGCCCTTGCCGTAGCCGACCTTCTCCGCGAACACCCGGACCCCACCTGCGAGGTTCCCGTTGCGGATCAGCTCTGCGGCGTGGTCCAGCCACACCGACACCTCGGCGCCGAGGACCTTGGCGAACGGGTTGGTTCGCAGCAGCCCGTACAGCGGCGGCTCGTGCACCGCGATGCTGCGGACGGCGTCCCTGCGCATGGTCCCGGCGAGCATGGCGACCGACCCACCGTAGCCGTGTCCGATCAGGTGTGCAGGCGCACCGACCACCGTGTCGACAATGGACAGCAGGTCCTCTGCGTCCTGCGTGATGCTGCCCTGACCGCGCGGCGCGGTGCTGAGGCTGTGGCCGCGCCGGTCGTACGCTACGACGTCGGAATAGCCGCCGAGCTGCGGCATGACGGACGACCAGCTGTTGTGGTCGTCGAACGAACCGTGCACAAGCACTACAGGATCACCGTGCCCACCACGCCACCACCGGATCATCGCGCCATCTGGCCGGTCCACGTTGCCGGATACCTGTCCGCGAATCATGGTGTCTGGCGCAATGCTTGCATGGTTCACAGCTCCTGGACCTCCGCGAGTACTTCCTCTGCGATGCGCTCCAAGACCGCTTCCCGCCCGCAATACGGGTCGGTTGCGCGCGGCCAGTGCACGACGATGTCGGTGAACCCCAGTTTCCGCGCGCGTTGCGCGGCGTCCGTGAAGGTGTCAACGCTGGTCAGCGAGTACACCGGCCCCGCGTCGAGGCTCAGGTACCTGCGCACCCGCGCCGGGTCGCGATCCGCGTCGCCGAGCGCGCGATCGAACTGCTCGCTCAGCGCGCTGACGCTGCGCCACCACTCCTCGTTGTCGTCGCTGGGTCTGCCTGTGGTGATCCAGCCCTGCCCGTACTTGGCAGCGAGCCGCAGCGAGCGGGGGCCGTTGGCGGCGATGGCGAACGGGACCCTCGGCGCCTGCACGCAGCCTGGCAGGTTCCGCGCTGCAGACGCCTCGAAGTAGGTGCCAGCGAAGCTGTAGTTGTCCTTGGTCAGCGCGCCGTCGAGCGCCTCGACGAACTCGGCGAACCGATCGGAAAGCTCGCGCGGCTGCCAGTCCGGTTCCCCGATCATGGCGCGGTCGTCGGCGCCGCCCTTGCTCGCGCCAGCGCCGAGGCCGAGCAGCAGCCTGCCGTCAGCGATGTCGTCGAGCGTGATCAGCTCCCGCATGAACGGGACGGGATGCCGGTAGTTCGGGCTGGCGACGAAGGTGCCGAGCTGGATCACCTCGGTCACCATGGCCGCTGCGGTCAGCGTGGGCAGCGCGCTGAACCAGGGGCCGTCCGCGAGAGAGCGCCAGCTGAGATGGTCGTAGGTCCAAGCGTGATCGAACCCGAATTCCTCAGCGTTACGCCACTTGGGCTCGCCGGACCACCACCTGTCTTCCGTCAGAATCACGATGCCCGCCCGCACGGCCGTAACCGTATCGCCTCCGACTTCCGCTGTGACGGCGGCCTCTCCGTCAGCCGGAAATTTGAGCAGATCGGGCGGTTTGACTAGACCGTTCGGCGCAGTGCGGCGGTCGACGTCCGGCATCGGGGATGATGGGAGGGTGGATAGGCCTGACTTGATCGCATCGGACGTCGACGGCACGTTGCTCACGCCGATGGAACGGATGAGCAGACGCACGCTGGCCGTGCTCGGCCGAGTGCTCGGCACCGAGGTGCCGTTCGTGCTGGTCAGTGGCAGACCGCCACGCTGGATCCCGCCGGTCGCCGCGCAGGCGGACATCACCGGGTACGCGGTGTGTGCCAACGGCGCCGCGCTCTACGACATCGGCACCGACAAGGTGCTGAGCGTGCGCGGGCTCGATGCCATCGCGCTGCACGACGTCGCTGACGCGGTGCTCACCGCGCTGCCAGGCGCACACCTCGCCGCGGAGCGGGTCGGCGAGACCGCGCACGACCAGAACGCACCGCAGTTCGTGGCTGAGCCGGAGTTCCGCAACCCGTGGAACGGCGCGTCGCCGCCGCACGGCGAAGGCGAGAGCGAGCCAGTGAGCAGGGCGGCCGTTGTCGGCAAGAAGGCAATCAAACTGCTGGTCAGCAACGGCGGGATGACGTCGGATGAGATGGCGCACGCCGCGCGCGAGGTGCTCGGCGACGCCGTCGACATCACGTTCTCCACCAACGCCGGCCTGATCGAAATCTCCGCGCCGAACGTCACCAAGGCGAGCGGGCTCGCTGAGGTCGCTGCGCTTGCCGACGTCGCGCAGCGGGACGTCATCGCGTTCGGCGACATGCCCAACGACGTCGAGATGCTGCGCTGGGCAGGGCACGGCGTCGCGATGGCGAACGGACACCCGGCCGTGCTGGCGTCGGCGGACGAGATCGCGGCGCCGAACACCGAGGACGGCGTCGCGCAGGTGCTCGAACGCTGGTTCTAGCGCCGTGCCGTTTCCAACAGCTCCTCCGCCGTGCGCAACGTGTTCAGCCCCTCCTGGAGGCTGACGACGTCGGCGGACAGTCCGAGCACCGCGTCGCGGAACTTCTCGTGCTCAACACGCAACGGCTCCCGCTTCTTGATCGCGAACCGCGTGACGTCGCCCTCCGCAACGCCCCGGAAGGTCGCGATCGACACCCAGTCGGTGTTGAGCACGCCGTTGGCGTAGAAGGTGAGATCGGCGGTCAGCGTGTCCGCGACGAACGCCCCAGTGTCGCCGGTGACGACGGTGATCCGCTCCTTCATCGGCGACAGCCAGTTCACCAGGTGGTTGGTGATGGTGCCGTTTGTCAGCCGTCCGGTCGCGGCGACCATGTCCTCGTGCGGCCTGCCGGAACGGTTGGTCACCTGCGCCGAGATGGCGGCGTAGTCCGACTTCGCCAGCCACGCCGTCAGGTCGATGTCGTGCGTCGCGAGGTCCTTGACGACGCCGACGTCGCAGATCCTGGTCGGGAACGGCCCCTGCCTGCGGGTGGCGATCTGGTAGATGTCACCGAGGTCCCCGGACGCCATCCGCTCCCGCAGCGACTGCAACGCCGGGTTGTAGCGCTCGATGTGGCCGACGGCGCCGAGCACGTCGTTCCTGGTGAACGCATCGACGACGCGTTCACCCGCCTCGACGCTGTGCGCGATCGGCTTCTCGATCAACGTCGGAATGCGCGCGTAGGCGAGCGCGACCGCGACCTCCTCGTGCAGCGCGGTCGGGACGGCACAGGCCGCCATGTCGATCCCGGCGTCGATCAGCTCGTCCACCGAGCCGAGCACGGGCAGCGACCCGGCGACGCCGCTCGGGTCGCCGGTCGGGTCGGCGACGGCGGCCAACGTGAGGCCGTCGATCTCGCGGAGCACCCGCGCGTGGTGGCGGCCCATCATGCCGAGGCCGATCAGCCCGACGCGCAGCTCTTCCATCTCATGCACCTGCCTTGGCCAGCGTGTTCACCGCCGTGACGATGCGCTCGCGGTCCTCGTCGTCCAGCGCGGGATGCACCGGCAGCGACAGCACGGTGCTGGCGGCCCGCGCGGTGTTGGGGAGGTCCGCCATGCGCGCGAAGGGTGGCAGCTCGTGGGCCGGGATCGGGTAGTACACGCCGCACCCGATCCGGTACTCGTCGCGCAGCGCGGCGGCGAAGCCGTCCCTGTCCTCCGGCACCGTGATCGTGTACTGGTGATAGACGTGCTCTGCGCCGTCGGCGACCTCGGGGATGCCGACGCCGTTCAGCGAGTCGTCGAAGAACCGGGCGTTGGCCTTGCGGGCCCTGGTCCACGCCGCCAGCCGGGCCAACTGCACCCTGCCGATGGCGGCATGCAGGTCGGTCATCCGCGCGTTGCAGCCGACGATCTCGTTCTCATACTGCCGCGCCATGCCCTGGTTGCGCAGCAGCCGAAGCCTGCGTGCCAGCTCGGCGTCCGGGGTGGCCACCATGCCGCCCTCACCGGACGTCATGTTCTTCGTGGGATACAGGCTGAACATCCCGAACGCGCCGACCGTGCCGACCGGCTGGCCGTCGAGCCGCGCCCGGTGCGCCTGAGCCGCGTCCTCGAACAGCGCGAGCCCGTGCCGCTCGGCGACCGCACCCAGGGCGGGCAAGTTCGCGGGGTGCCCGTAGAGGTGCACCGGCATGATGGCCGCCGTCCGTTCGGTCACCAGGCTCGCGACGTGCTCCGGGTCGAGGCAATAGTGCGACAGTTCGATGTCGGCGAACACCGGGGTGGCGCCGGTCAGCGCGACGGCGTTGGCGGTGGCCGCGAAGGTGAACGACGGCACGATCACATCGTCGCCGGGACCGATGCCCGCCGCGAGCAGGCCGAGGTGAAGCCCGGCCGTGCCGGAGTTGACGGCAATCACCGGCCTGCCGTCAAGCAGGACGTCGCTGAACTCCCGCTCGAACGCGGCGACCTCCGTGCCCTGCGCGAGCATGCCGGAGCGGAGTACGGCGTCGACGGCGGCGCGTTCGGCGTCACCGATGATCGGCTTCGCCGCCGGGATGAAGGCCGTGCTCACGCGGATCCTCGCGGGTCGTTACCGAACTGGCCGCTTCACCCTATTGCTGTACTCGGCGGCATGATGTCCGCTTCACCCGAACGTGTAGGTGCTACTTCTCCTGGTCCAGCGCGGCGGCCTCCTCCGGCGTCGGCGCGGTGCCGCCGAGGTGCGTAGGCAGCCACCACGGGTCGGCGCCGGGTGCAGGCGAGTCCGGGTAGTCCGCCTGCACCTTGTCGAGCAGGTGCTGCATCCGCTCCCGCAGGTCGGTGGTGACCTTGTCGACGTCGTCCTCTTCGGGATGGAACGCCTCGCCTGCCTGGATCGAGATCGGCACGTGCCGCTGCGTGAGGCGTTTCGGACGGCCCTTGGTCCAGAGCCGCTGCGAGCCCCACACCGCCATCGGCACGACCGGCACACCCGCATCGGCCGCCATCCGGATCGAGCCCGTCTTGAGCTCCTTGACGGTGAACGACCGGCTGATCGTGGCTTCGGGGAACACGCCGACGACCTCGCCCGCCCGCAGCCGGTCGACCGCCTCGTCATAGGACGCCTTGCCAGCGGCGCGGTCCACCGAGATGTGCCGCATGCCGCGCATCAGCGGTCCCGCGACGCGGTTCTCGAACACCTCGCGCTTGGCCATGAACCGCACCAGCCGATCGGCGGGCAACGCGCCGAGCCCGCAGAAGATGAAGTCGAGGTAGCTCACGTGCGTGCACGCGATCACCGCGCCACCACGTCGCGGCACGTGTTCGGTGCCATCGATGTCGAGCTTGAGGTCGAGCACGCGGAACATGGTCTTGCACGCGGCGACAACCGGCGGATACACGAGTTCTGCCATGCCGCAAGGTTACGCGACCGTAGGTTCTGTGGCCTTATGCCGTCGGTACGGGCACCGCGACCCGGTCGGCGACCAGCGGCGCGTAGCCGACCTGCTGACCCTTCCGGTTCGGGTGGTACGACTCCAAGACCGGGTAGGACAGCCCGTTCAACCACTCGACGTCGTCGCACACCGCGTGCCCGGTGAACGCCCCGCGCACGTCGACGTACTCGATGCCACGCGCCAGCGCGGCAGCCTTGATCGCCCTGGCGAGCCGGTTGGCCGAGTCGTTCAGCGCCTGCTGTTCGCCCTGGCTGATCCGCGATCCGGCGTTGCACTGCTCGCCGTTGAACAGCCGGGGGTAGCCGACCGCGACGACCTGCGCCTGCGGGGCGCGGGCGAGGATGTCGGCGTAGAGCCTGTCGAGCCTGCCAAGCAGCACATCGCGGACGATGCGGTTGGCTTCGTCGATCTCGTCCCAGCAGGTGTAGGGCCACGGCCGCGCGCATGCGGTGAGCACCGACGCGAAGCCGATGTCGTTGCCGCCGACCTGCACGGTGACGTACTCGGTGCCGCCGTTGAGGCTGCCGAGCTGCTTGCCGCGCACGTCGGCCACCCGCGAGCCGGAGCAGGCGGCGAACGTCAGCGCCGCGCCGATCTGGGTGGCGACGCGCACCGGATAGGCGTACGGCGAGCGGTAGCAGTCGCCGCTGGCCTCGTAGTACGTCCTCGTGCCGACGCCGGAGGCGTAGGAGTCACCGAGCGCGGTGTAGGCCGCGGACTCCGCCGTGCCCCGCCCCGGCAGGACGAACAGCGATCCGACCGCCGCCACCACCACGAGGACCAACTGGAAGGCGCGTCGAGGTGTGCCCATGTCGGCCCCCTATAACGGTGTTAACAGCGTTCTCAGCGTGCGCCCCCGTTAGCGGCAAGGCAATCGTCCGAACGCTTGATGTCCCGCCAACGCCCGATGGCCTTTTTCACCCGTTAGTGCGGAGTCATTCGACATAGTGGGCGCGATTCAGCAGTCTTGGTCCGCTTGGCGCAATACTGGCGACTTTCTAGACGGCCATGGGAGCTGCGTTGCCGATCGCACTGAGCCCCGTCGCGGCCGTGGCGGCTATCGCGCTCATGCTCACGGTGGTGTTCGTGCCCGGCCTGCTCGCCGCCGCGGCGCTCGGGCTGCGTGGCTGGCTGCTCGCCGCGAGCGCCCCAGTCGTCACCTACGCCTCGGTCGGCATCGCCGGGCCGTGGCTGGCGCTGGCAGGCATCCCGTTCACCGTGACGACGTTCGTGGCCGCCATGCTCGTGGTCGTCGCGGTCTGCGCGGGTGTCGGGCTGCCGCGCCGCTGGGCGAGCCACGGCTTGTCGTGGCAGCCGGTCGCGCACCTGGCCGTCGTCGGCTGCGTGCTTGCCGCGACGGCGATCGGCGGCTACACCGTGTTGAGCGGCATGGGCAACCTGGCGAGCATCCCGCAGGACTGGGACGCCGCCTTCCACGCCAACGGCATCCGCTACATCGCCGAGTCGCGCGACAGCAGCCTGCTCGGCATGGGCGCGCTGAACAAGTACGGCGACGGCACCGCGCTGTTCTACCCGAACGCCTACCACCTCATTGGCGCGATCGTGTACCAGCTTGGCGGCGTCTCGATCGCGACCGTGCTCAACGCGCACACGGTGCTGCTGCCGGGGCTACTCGCGCTCGCGCTGGTCGCGATGATCCGGCAGTTCCAGGGCAGGGCGGTGTTCGCAGGGTTCACCGCCCTGCTCGCGGCCGCCCCGGTCACGCTGCTGTACGCCTCGATCGAGCGGGGGCCGCTGCTGACCTTCCTCACGGGGCTCGTGCTGGTGCCGGTCGGCGTCGCGGTGCTGCGACTGCTGGTGACGCAGCGCAGCCTTACCTCGGCAGCCGCCGCAGTGCTCACGTTGATCGGACTGCTGACCATCCATCCTTCGACCGTCTTCATTGGACTGCTGTTCGGCGTGCCACTGCTGGTGCAGCGCTGGCTCACCGCGCGCCGTGTGCGGCTCATCGGCGCCGACCTGCTGACGCTCTGCGGCGTCGCGGCGACGGCAGGGCTGCTGGCGGCGCCGCACCTCACGGGCTCGCTCAACCGTCCCGCCCCGAGCGGCTTCATCACCTGGCCCGCGACGTTGGACATCCAGGGCGCGGTCGGCGCGCTGCTGGTGTTCCAGCACGACCAGCCGTTGCCGCAACTGTGGCTCGGTGCGGCCCTCGTCCTCGGCCTTGCCTTCGTGAACAGGCTTGGCGAGCTACGGTGGCTCGGCGCGACGGCGCTGCTGGCGAGCCTCGCCTGGGTCCTCGTCGCCACGTCGGACGCGCGGACCGTCGTCGCGCTCAGCCAGCCGCTGTGGAACGACCCGTGGCGGTTCATGGCGCTGGCCGCGCTGCCGCTGACGGTGCTCGCGGCCCACGGTCTCGCCGAGGTGCAGGCGGTGGCTGCGCGGGTCGCACCCCCGCGTGGGTGGGCCGCCGGCGGCGTCGCGGTCGTCGTGCTGGCTGGCTTCGCCTGGGTGACCGGGCTGTTCTACACCGCACCGAACGCCGCCGTCGTCGGCAAGGGCTTCGACATGCAGGACGGCCAGCGGGTCAGCGCGGCCGAGGTCGAGGCGATGCGCAAGCTCGGCGAGCTGGCCGCGCCCGGCGAGTGGGCGATGAACGACCGGTTCGACGGCACCGTCTGGACGTACGCGATCAGCGGTGTGCGCACCGTCGCGGCGCACTACGACAAGCGGAGCACCCCGAGCCAGGCGCGGCTGCTCTCGCAGCGGTTCAACGACTACGCCACCAGCCCCGCCGTGCGGGCGGCGGCCGACGAGCTGAACGTGCGGTGGGTGATCATCGGCAAGCGCGGCTTCATCCTGGACAACAAGCGCAGGATCCCCGGGCTCAGCCGCCACGTCCACCTGCCGTTCCTGACCAAGGTGTACGAGAACGATGGCGCGGTCATCTACCGGCTGATCCGCATGACTCCCGGGTACGAGTTCACCGGCACAACGTCGACCGGGCCGTGACCGCGGCCCCACCCGCGGTGATCAGGTCGGCGACGAGGAACATCGCGCGGGACACGGCGGCGAACGCGAGCGCCTCGACCTGACCGACACCTGCGGCGACAAGCACCGCGACGATCACGACCTCCCGCGCACCGGCGCCGGCTGGGAAGATGAACGCGACCGTGCCCGCCGTCATCGCGAGCGCCATCGCGCCGACGCACAGCGCGAGCCCGGTCCAGCCTGGCGCACCGACCGCGTTCGCGAGCAGCCACAGGTGGACACCCTGCAACACCTTCGCGACACCGGACGCGCCAAGCGCCGTGCCGACCATGGCGCCGCTGAGGGTGTACTCCAGCGTCGGCTTGCGCAGCAGCCGCAGCACAAGCGACGTCCCGTAGGTCAGCACGCGCGGATGCAGCGCGACCAACCCGACCGGGATCAGCGCGAGCATCCACCGCGCGTTCGGGCTGGTGTCGAAGATGACCGGCAGCGCGATCAGCCCGGCGACCATCGCGGACACCGTGACCACGCCGAGGTGCACAAGCGACGCCACGAACACCCGCGCCCGCGCGAGGCCAGCCTGCTTGCCCAGCTCGATCTGCAACAGGTAACCCCACACCGAGCCGGGCACGTACTTGCCGAGCTGGCCGACGAGGTAGATCCGCGAGGAGCGCAGGAACCCGACCGGCGTGCCGAGGTGATCGATGATCACCTGCCAGCCGTAGACGGTCGCCGCGAGCGATGCCATCACCATGAGCTGTGACAACACGGCGGACTGCAACGGGATGTCGCCGAGCGTGGTCCAGAACTCCGCCCAGTGCCCGCTGAGCTGGTAGACGGCGAACCCGATGACGACCGCGATGGCCAGCCAGCGCACGCCGTTGACGACCTCCGTCCTGCTGAGCGACACCTGCCGGGTCGTCGTCTCGGTCATCCCGCCTCCCATCGCTTGACCAGGGCGATGACCTCAGCGGGCACGCCAGCGACGTCCCACGGCCGCTGCTCCCTGATGTACGGCTCCAGCCGCGTGATGACGTCGTCTGCGACCCCGCTGCGGGACAGCCCGACCGCGTTGACGCCGCTCACCCGCGCTGGCACGCCGACGCTGGTGCTGAATGGGCCGATGTCGCCGCGCACGACCGCGCCCATGCCGACCAGCGCGCCCGGCCCGATCTTGCTGCGCTGGTGCACGGTCACGCCGAGCCCGAGGTTGGCCAGCGACCAGACCTCGCTGTGCCCGCCGACGACGACGTTCGAGCCGAGGGCGACGTCGTCGCCGATCACGCAGTCGTGGGCGACGTGGCTGCCGCGCAGGAAGTAGCCCGCGCTGCCGATGTCGGTGCTGCGCTGGGTGCCCTGGTGCGCGCTGAAGTACTCCCTGATGCGGTTGCCGTCGCCGATGGTGACGCCGTGGCCGTCGAGCTCGCCTTCCCACGCGGTGGGGTGCGGCGCGGCCCGGTGCGACGCCGGGGTGCCGATGGTGACGTGCGGCCCGATCCAGTTGCCCGTGCCGATCACCGTCGGGCCGACGATGACCGCGAACGGGCCGATGACGTTGTCGTCACCCAGCTCGACCCCGTCGCCGATGACGGCGCTCGGGTGGATGCGGTTACCCACCCGAACCCCTGGCGAGGCCGGTCAGCACCTCGATGTGCTTGTCGATGATCGCCGACATCGTGAAGTGCTTGTCGACGATCGACGAGCCCTCCTCTGCCATGCGCCGTGACACCGTCGGGTTGCGGATGACCTCGATGAGCCGGTCCGCGACGGGCCATGGCGAGTCTTTCGGCACGAGGTGCATGTGGACCCTGTCGATGATCTTGATGGCGCCGAAGTGGTCCTCGTCGATCGCGGCGATCTGCGGCACGCCTGCGGCGAGGGTTTCCAGGCAGGCGGTGCCGAAGCCGATGCCCTGCAGGCTGTGGCACTCGACGTCGGCGGCGGCGAGGTAGTCAGGCACCTCTGCCTTCGGCACGGCGCCGATGGTGATGATCGCGTCGCGCACGCCGAGCTCGTCGGCGCGGCGCAGGAAGGCGTCGTAGTAGATGCCGCCGACAACGACCAGCTTGGCGTCCGGCACCTGTGCGAGCACGCGCGGCATCGCCTCGACCAGCGTGACCCTGTCGCGCAGCGGGATGACGTGGCCGACCGACAGGATCATCGGCGACGACCCGATGCCCAGCTTCTCGCGCACTCCGCTGGGGTCGCCGCCGCGCGTCCACTCCGGGTCGAGCCCGACCGGGATGTCGACGGTGCCCGAGACCCCGCGCCGATACCTGCGCCTGATGTAGTCGTCCATCAGCGCATCCATGACGACGTGCATCGGCCGGTAGCGGCGCAGGATCGGCGCGACGAGGCAGACGTCGAGTGCGCTGAACACCGCCTTGTACATCGGCTTCGGGCTCTCCAGCCTGGTGTGCACGTTGAGCAGCGCGGGGACGTCGTTGCGCCGCGCCCACATGCCGGTGGCCCAGGTCAGGTCGAAGAACTGGCCGTGCTGGTGGATCACGTCCGGGCGGAAGTCCCCGAGCAGGGCGCGGAGCCTGCGCGGGAGCGACGGCCTCGTGGCGAAGGTGAGGTCGAAGTTGACCGCGAGCGTCGTCTTGGGCAGCCGCACGGCAGGTAGCCGGACGATCCGGACGCCGTCGACGTCTTCCTCGGCGGGCGCGCCCGGGTATGCCGCGGTGATGACGAGTACCTGGTGGCCCCGCGCGGCGTAGCCCGTCGCGAGCGATTCGGCCATGTGCGCGCTGCCGCCTACCCGTGGCGGGTAGAAGTTGTTGACGACCGCGATCCGCATGCACGCTCCGATTACGGTTTCTGTCCGGTAAGGACCCAGCTAGACGATATGTGGCGTGGTCACGTCGCCCACACGCGGGTCGTAGCGGCCCGACCGCTCGCTATAGGCTGCGATTCCGTGCGAACCATCGCAGTCATCGGCGGCGGGATCATCGGGCTCGCGGTCGCCCGCGAGCTGGCGCGACGTGGCAATCAGGTCACCGTGCTCGAGAAGGAAGACCGGCTCGCCACGCACCAGACCGGCAACAACTCCAACGTCGCACACGCAGGCCTCTACTACCCGCCAGGCTCGTTCAAGGCGCGCATGTCTGTTGCCGGAAATCAGTCGATCGTGCGATACGCCCGCGAGCATGGGGTCGACGTCGACGTCTGCGGCAAGCTCGTCGTGGCGACGTCCGATGCCGAGCTGCCCGCCCTGCACCGGCTCGCGGAACGGGCGACAGCCAATGGTGTGCCCGCGAAGCTGATCGACGCGGCCGAGGCTCGGGAGTACGAGCCGGAGGTGGCCTGCGTCAAGGCGCTGCGGGTGGAGTCGACCGCCGTTGTCGACTTCCCTGGCGTGTGCAAGGCGCTGGCGGCCGAGCTGGCGGAGTCCGGCGCCGACGTACGGCTCGGGACGGCGGTGCGTGCGATCAGCAGGCGCGTACCCGGCGGCGTCGAGCTGCACACGCCGTCCGGTGCCGTGCGGGCGGACGCGCTTGTCAACTGCGCGGGGCTGCACGCCGATCGGATCGCCCGGCTGGCAGGGCTCTCGCCGCGCACGCAGATCGTGCCGTTCCGGGGCGAGTACTACGAACTGCGGCCGGAGCGCAGGGATCTGGTGCGGGGGTTGATCTACCCGGTGCCCGATCCTGCGCTGCCGTTCCTCGGCGTGCACATGACCCGGATGCTGGACGGCTCGGTGCACGCCGGGCCGAACGCCGTGCTCGCGCTGCGCCGAGAGGGGTACCGCTGGCGCGACGTCAGCGTCCGGGACACCGTTGAGGCGCTGCGGTTCGGCGGGACCTGGCGGCTGGCGTCGCGGTTCCGCCGCACCGCCGTCGAGGAGGTGCGGCGGTCGCTGTCCCGGCGCCGGTTCGCCGCGAGCCTCGCGCGCCTGGTGCCCGCGGTCGTTCCTGACGACATCGTGCGGTGCGGATCAGGCGTCAGGGCGCAGGCGCTGCGTCCGGACGGCACGTTGGTCGAGGACTTCCTGATCGAGCGGGTGCCCTATCAGGTGCATGTCCTCAACGCGCCGTCCCCGGCAGCCACCTGCGCCCTTGAGATCGCCCACCACATCGCGTCCACCCTCGACGCCTGAGTACGCCAGGGCCGCGAGTCGCACCCTCAGGGGCCGCGAGTCGCACCCTCGGGGGCCGCGAGTCGCACCCTCAGGGGCCGCGAGTCGCCCGTTCAGCCGAGGATCGCGGCGAACGTGCCGGAAATGTGGATCGAGCCGAGCGAGACGTGGAAGTTGCCGTGAGCACTGCCACCGGTAAACGACGAGCCGCTGAACGTTCCCTTCAGGGTCGTGCCGGACGTGTCTTTCCCCGACCTGATGCCCTTGAGCTTGAGCTTCATGTTGCCGTTGCCGTTGCCATGCAGCTTGACCTTGCCGGAGAACGGCCCGCTGAGCGTGCCGAGGTGGCTGTCGCCGTGGCAGTTGCCGGATAGCTTGTGGTGATCAAGCTGGTAGCTGCACATTAGCTGCGTACTCGCAGTCGGCCCGGTGGGTGTGGCGTTCGCGGACGGGACCAATCCGGCCAACAGGATGACAAGCGCGCCGAGCAATGCGGTCAGAGTGCGGTTTACGATTCGCATGGCTGCCTCCAGGCTTGTGAGCTGCGGAAATCGATTTATTGAATGCCGCAAGATTAAGTCGCACAAGCCGCTCGGTTGTCCGAAATCCGAGAATTGCACTCCGTAGAGTTAGATGACCACTCCTGTGTGTGACAGTCCCTCTGCCGCATCGCATCTGGCGCGGTCACCGGGCCCGGCAAACGCACCGTGCGCGGCAGAACCCCTCAGGCCGCGACCGGCTGTATCACATCGCGCCCACCGAGGAACGGGCGCATCGCCTCGGGCACCCGGACGGAGCCGTCGGCCTGTTGGTGGTTCTCAAGGAGTGCCACGATCCACCGCGTCGTCGCGAGCGTGCCGTTGAGCGTCGCCACGATCTGCGGCTTGCCGTTCTCGTCGCGGTAGCGCACGCCGAGCCTGCGGGCCTGGAACGTCGTGCAGTTCGACGTCGACGTCAGCTCGCGGTACGCCTGTTGCGTCGGGACCCACGCCTCGCAGTCGAACTTGCACGCCGCCGACGTGCCGAGGTCGCCGCCCGCGGTGTCGATCACCCGGTACGGCACCTCGATCTTGGCGAGCATCTCCTCTTCCCAGCCGAGCAGCTTGGCGTGCTCAGCCTCGGCGTCCTCCGGGCGGCAGTAGGTGAACATCTCGACCTTGTCGAACTGGTGCACCCGGATGATGCCGCGCGTGTCCTTGCCGTACGAGCCTGCCTCGCGGCGGAAGCAGGACGACCAGCCCGCGTACCGCAGCGGGCCGCCGGAGAGGTCGAGGATCTCGTCGGAGTGGTATCCGGCCAGGGACACCTCCGACGTGCCGACCAGGTACAGGTCGTCGGCCTCCAGCCGGTAGACCTCGGCCGCGTGCGCGCCGAGAAAGCCGGTGCCCCGCATGACCTCGGGCCGCACAAGCACCGGCGGGATCATCAGCTGGAAGCCGTTCTCCGTCGCCTGCGCCGCCGCCATGTTCAGCAGCGCGAGCTGGAGCTGCGCGCCGATGCCGGTGAGGAAGTAGAACCGCGCGCCGGACACCTTCGCGCCGCGCTCCATGTCGAGCGCACCGATGCGCTGGCCGATCTCAAGATGATCGGACGGCGTGAAGTCGAACTCGGCCGGCGTGCCGACGTGCTTGAGAACCTCATAGTCCTCCTCGCCGCCAGCCGGGGACTCTGGGTGGACGAGGTTCGGCACGCTGAGGTGCAGCTCGGTGAACTCCTCAGAGGCCTGGGCCTGCTCGGCCTCAGCGGCCCTGACCTCGGCAGCCAGCTCCTTACCCCGCGCGAGCAGCCGCTCGCGCTCCTCTCCCTGCGCCTTACCGATCTGCTTGCCGAGCTGCTTCTGCTCGGCGCGCAGCGTGTCGGCGCGCGAGATCGCGGATCGCCTGCGCTGATCAAGGTCGAGCAGCTTGTCGACAACGCCCTCGTCCTCGCCGCGGTTGCGCTGCGAGGCGCGCACGACGTCGGGGTCTTCGCGCAGGATCCTGGGGTCAATCATGGCTGTTCAGCCTAGAACCCCCGGTCATCGCGCACGTGTGCGACCCCGGCTCAGCTCATCGCGGCGTGGCACGGACGAACGACACGACCTCCGTCGCGAGTTGCTCGCCCGCGTCCTCTTGCAGGAAGTGGCCCGCGTCGGTGATGGTCGGGTGCTCCCTGCCAGCGGCGCCTGCCATGGCGCGCCTCAGGATCGGCCCCATCGGCCCGGTGATCGGGTCGCCGTCGGAGAACGCGCACAGGAGCGGCTTGTCCAGCTCACTCAGCGTCTGCCACGCGGCCCGGTTGGCCTCGGTCGCCGGGTCGTCGGTGCTTGTCGGCACCAGCGTCGGCATCGCACGCGCGGCCGTCTTGTAGGACTCCTCTGGGAACGGCGAGTCGTAGCCAGCGGTGACGTCATCGGCAACCGGCCTGTGGCATCCCGAGACGACGAATCGCCCGATGTCCAGCTTCTCCGCCTTCTCAACGGCTTGCCGGAACGCCCACCAGACGTCGGGCATCGGGTGGTCGCCGGTTGGCAGCCCGGTGTTGGCCGCAACGACCCTGGCGAACCGGTCGGGGTGCTCCGCGACGAGCCGAAGCCCTATCAGCCCGCCCCAGTCCTGGCCGACGAGGGTGACGCCGCGCAGGCCGAGGACGTCGAACCCGAGCGAGCGCACCCACTCGACGTGGCGGGCGTAGCTGTGGTCGCCGACCTCGGTCGGCTTGTCAGAGCGGCCGAAGCCAACCAGGTCGGGTGCGATCGCCCGCAGTCCCGCGTCGGCGAGCACCGGCATCATCTTCCGGTACAGGAACGACCAGGTCGGCTCACCGTGCAGCAGCAGAACGGGCTCACCGTCGGCGGGCCCAGCCTCGACGTAGGCCATACGGATCATCCGGTCGCTCTCGGGGTCGGCCACCTCGGCGTAGCGCGGTTCGTAGTCGAAGTCGGGCAGGCTGGTGAAGCACTCGTCAGGTGTCCGGAGGATGCGCATGCGTGCACCCTAGGCCCCCTAGTATTACAGAGCTAGATCATTAGCATCTGGAGGCGAAGGTGGCGCCGGAAGTGGGCTCGGCGTGCTTGAGCCTGGTGCCAGCGTCGAAAGTGCGACCAGTGCAGGGCGTGGCGGATTTCTTGTTCGCTGCTGCGGGCGAGGTTGAGTAGTCTGCGAATTTCGGCGAGGGTGAGCGCGATCAGGCGTCGATGTATGGGTCGGCTGGTTTCTGGTTCGGTCGACTTGTCAGGTTCTGTTTCTTGCTGGTTTGGTCGCCCGCTACGGTGACGCCCCTTTTTTTGGCTTTGTGTGCGGTGACGGCGAGGAAGGTGTGGGCGAGCATGGCGAGGGTGATATGGCGGTGCCACGCGTTCCAGGTGCGGACTTGGTAGTTGTCGAGTCCGACTTCATTCTTGCTGGATCCGAAACATTCTTCGATGGGCCAGCGCGCCCCGACCACGTGGACGAGTTCTCCGAAGCTGGCGTGGTCTGGGTTGTAGCAACGGTAGTAGGCGAGTTCGCCGTCATTGATGGATCGGCGGATCAGGTACTGGTGGTCGGGATCATTCGAGTCGATGAGTGCCCAGTCGTAGACTCGGTGTCCTTTCGATCCGATACCGCAGGCGCGGCGTTGCCAGGTATTTCTGCGTAACTGTTGCGCGAGCTTATCTAACTGAACCGTCTTGCCTGAGGTGTCGGTGAATTGGGTGTTCTTCGGGACCGCCATCGCGTAAGGGATTCGGCTTTTCTCGAGAAACTCGCAGAGGCCGGGGTTCTGGCCGAACTCCTCGTCCGCGGTGAACCAGGCGAACGGTATGCCGGCCGCGCGGGCCACCCGGATCATCTCGATGACCTGCTCCGGCCGGGTCGCGAAGGCGAGGTCCGCTGGAACGCCGGCGGCCGCGCAGCGGGCCGGGTCAGCCATCCAGGACTTCTTCGGCATGTACAGTCGCCGGTCGACCAGGACGCGATCCCGATCCGGGGTCACATAGGCGAGGAACGTGGCGATCTGACAGTTATCGATCCGCCCGAGCGTTCCGGAATACTGCCTCTGCACGCCAACCGACTTGTCTCCCTTTTTTTCGAATTCCGTCGGATCTGCCACGAGGATCGCCGCCGGGTCGGCCAGATGCTCTATCGCGTACTCGCGGTTGATCTCCAACAGTGCCTCCGCGTCCCATGGGGACAGGTTCAAAAACCGCTGCAAGGCCGTCGGATCCGGTTCGCCGACGTGCTCGGCGATCGTCCACCCATTCTTCCGTTCTAATGGCGACAGTAATCCACGCACGTACTGCTCGGCGTGCTTCTTTGACTCTGTCCGATAGAACAACGGACGGATCCGTGCGAGCAAACTCTCCAGTTCGGATTCCCACCGATCCACATCCTCGTGTGTCACCACATCATCATATACGACAGGCTCACTCGTCCACGCTGAAGACATACGAGAATTGTCGCGCGCGGCGACCTCAAACCATTGGAAACACGCCGACACGCTTCATTATTTCTGCGAAAACAACGGACGGAAACGCCGAGCCATCTCATTCCATTCAAGAGTGGTCGTGCGATAACAACGCACAATCTCGGCCGCGGCGTGCCGGAGGGCGCCGAACCGTCACGCCGCCAAGGACCGGGCCCGTCAGCCTCCGCTCCGGCCCAACTTCGCCAAGATTGCTCTCACCTGCACCGATGGTGCTCCCGAAGAAGATCTAGCGCTGTAGTACTAGGATGCGAGATCCATGTCTCGTCACGCCATAGGCCTGCGAATGGTCCACTCGCGGGGAAGAATCGGGCTTCCTACGAGCGACAGTCGCGGCCTCAGGCATCATGAGAAGTGATGTCGACAGGGATCAATCGGCTTCTCGCCTTGGGCACGATCTCAGGCGCCCGCTTCCTCATGGCGGGCGCCGTCCTTGGCGCGATCATCGCCCTGTCGCTGAACATGACGCTGTCGTCCGCCGAGCCGCGACCGCCCTCCGCGCCCCCGCCGATGGGTGGCGGCATGCCCGCCGCCGACGAAGAGCCGGAGTCGCCGTACGACGTCCCCGTCGGCACTTGCCTGAACTGGGGCAAACCCGACGGCAGCGACATGACCGCCGTCAACTGTGGCGAATCACACGTCTTCGAGGTCACCGAGATCATCCAGGTCGGAACCGAATTCCCGCAGGACGCGAAACGGCCGAGCGTCGGGCGGTGGCGCAAGATCGCGAGCAAGGAATGCGCGGACGGCGCTGAGGAGTACCTTGGCGACCCGCTCGACCCGGAAGGCAAGTTCACCGTCACCGCGCTGCTGCCCAACAAGGAAGAATGGGACAGCGGCGAACGGACGCTGCGCTGCGGCCTGTGGCGGATCGGGCCGGGCGGGTCGCTCCAGGCCACGACCGGTTCCGCCAAGGACCAGAGCCAGTCGGACATCTGGGCCAAAGGGACGTGCCTCGGATTGCTCGACAAATCGGTCAGTGATCCGGTGTCCTGCGACGAGCCGCACTCCTACGAGATGATCTCCGTCATCAAGCTGGACGATCATTTCGGCAAGGACTATCCGCTGAAAAAGAAGCAGAACGCCTACCTCGACAAGGTGTGCGCCAAACACATCCAGCAATACACCGGCGGCATCGACCTTGCGAAGGAGAAGCTGATCGCCACCTGGGACACCAGGACCAAGGCGAGCTGGGACGCCGGTTCGGTGTACGTCAACTGCAAGGTGGCCAGGCTGCGCGCGGACAAGTCAGGCCTCGCCCCGATCTCCGGCAGCATCGCCAAGGCACCACCGCCGCAGAAGCCCGATTCGGACAGTGGCGATTCCAGCGGCGACAAGGATTCCGGTGGTTCCAACGGCAACTCAGGAGACAACGGCAAGGGCAAGGGCAAGGGCAACGCGAACGGCAAGCCCGACAAGGGCGGCGCAGCGGACTTACTCGACGATCCTGATGACAACTGACGTCCGGGTGCCCACATGACGGTGACGATGACCGAGGAGCGGTTCGAGGAGCTGGTTGCGGACGCGCTCGACGAGATCCCGCCGGAGTTCGCCGACGCCATGGACAACGTCGTCGTCCTCGTGGAGCCGCGCAACGAGGAGGAACCGGACATCCTCGGCCTCTACCACGGCGTCGCGCTGACCGAGCGCACTCACGACTACAGCGGGCAGCTACCCGACCGGATCTCGATCTATCGGGACCCGATCCTGGCGATGTGCGAGTCCGAGGAGGAGGTCGTCGACGAGGTCGCGATCACCGTGGTGCACGAGATCGCGCACCACTTCGGCATCGACGACGCACGGCTGCACGAGCTCGGCTGGGCGTAACGCTCAGGTGGGTCCGTTGCCCGGCTGCATGGTGCGCACCCGCAACTGGTGGCTGCGCAGCTTCTCGTTGGCGCAGCCGGTCCGCTTGTACGGCACGAACTTCGAGTTCGTCTCCTGCGGCGGGTATACCCGCAGCCCGCGCACGTTCGTCGGCCGGCAGTCCGCCGGGTCATAGTTGCCGACCTGCGTGAAGCCGACTGCGGCGTAGGCGGTGTCGCCAGCGGCGAGCGTCACCACGGCGCCCTCGGTGCCCTCACGGTAGGCGGCGGCACCGACCTGATGGCCGTCGTCGCCGGCGACGTACGACACGCCGGGGAAACCCTGGATCTCGCACGGCGCGCCGCTGACGTTGGCGAAGCGCAGTGGACGCCAGATGGTGCCAGCGGCCCCACTCGCCGGTCCGAGCGAGAGCTTCAGGTCCCCCGACGTGCAGAGCCGGGGATTCGCTTGCGGCTCAGGGGTTTCCGGCTCAGCCTTGGTGCCGCTCGGGGACGGCGGCGCGGTCGTCGTGCTCGTCTCCGTGGGCGGCGATGTCGTCGTAGGACTGGGCGACGTCGGCGTCGTCGTTGGGGAAGGGGTCTCTTGCTCACTGCCGGGTAGCTGTTCGCCGCCGCCGCATCCAGCGAGGAGCACGGCCATGATCGCGACCGCGCACGTACCGAACGGACCGGAGCGTCGTGCCGGTCGGTGAGCCATTCTCTGTCCTCCCCTGAACGGGTTACCGCGTGCTGTCCTAGGGACGCTTCACGCTCGGGGGAGGTTGCGTGCGATCACATGTCGACGCCTGCCCAGGCATGACAGTGCCAGCCGCCGCCGTCGATCGCCTCAAGCACGATGGACCCGGTGTTAGGGATCAGTCCCGCGTCGGCGAGGTTGGGCGGCACGTTGTCCGCGAGCAGTTCCGCGCACAGCCGCATGGCCGCGCCGTGGCTGACGACGACAACGGTGCCGTCCGCGTGCTCCTGCTCGTGCTTGGCGCGGATCTGCGCGATCGCGCCACGGAATCGTTCCGCGACGTCGTGCCCGCGCTCCCCGCCCGGCATCGCAAGGTCGAGCTGCCCCTGCGTCCACGGGTGGAAGACGTTCGCGAACGCGGTGATGGCATCGACGTCCCCGCGATCCTCAAGGTCGCCGACGAACACCTCCTGCAGCCCCTCGACCACCCGGACGTCGAGGGCGTGGCGCGCGGCGACCGGCGCCGCCGTCTGCTGCGCGCGGATCGCGATCGAGGCGTACACCCCGACGACAGGGACGTCCGCGAGCTGGTCGGCCAGGGCGTCAGCCTGCTGTGTGCCGAGTTCGGTCAGCGGCGGCCCCGGCATTCTCGTGTTGAGCGTCCGCAACACGTTCGACGTGCTCTGCGCGTGCCTGACTAGCTGTAGCTTCACCAAGACGTCCCATACCCTCGCACCTGTCCCCGACCGATTACCACTGTGCCGTAACTCGGCCCCTGAGGGCAGCGACGCAGGTCAGGCGGTATCGCCCTTGCGGACCGAGTCGACCCAGTCCGCCGCGCTGACGAAGTCCTCATTGCCAGCGGCTGGCTGGATGCTTGGCCTTACGCCGTCCGCACGCGGGTGCGAGCCGAGGAACCGCAGGTGGCAGCGCCTGCGCAGCGCGGCGAGGGCGTCCCCGATGCGGGGTTCTGCGACGTGGCCCTCGAAGTCGACGAAGAACCGGTACTCGCCGAAGCCTGCCTTGGACGGCCGCGCGTCGAGCCTGGTGAGGTTAATGCCTCGGAACGCCAGCTCGGTCAGCAGCTCGGACAGCGCGCCCGTGCGGTTGGCCGTCGCCGCGACGACCGACGTCCGGTCGGACCCGGTTGGCGCGGGCAGCTCTCCGGGACGCCGCAGCAGTAGAAACCTGGTGCGGGCGTCAGGGATGTCCGCGACCTCGGTGGCCATCGTGCGCAGCCGGTAGTGCTCGACGGCGACCGGAGCGACGACGGCTGCGTCGTATTCGCCGTTCCTGACGGCGACCGCGGCGGCGGCCGTTGACGCGGCGGCGACGTGGCGGGCGGAAGGCAGGTTCTGTGCGAGCCACCGCTGCACCTGGGCCAGCGCGTGCGGGTGGCTCGCGACGGTACGGACGTCTGCGACGTCGACGTCCGGTCTGACAAGCACGCTGAAGTGGACGGGCAGCAACGCCTCTGCGACGGCGACGAGCGGTTCGTCCTCCGCGAGGCCGTCGAGCGTTGCGGTCACCGGCCCTTCGACGGAGTTCTCGACGGGCACGCACGCCGCGTCGGTCTCACCCTTGCGGACGGCGGACATCGCGAGGCCGATGGACTCGTACGGCACGAGCTCACCCTCGGCGAGGGAGCGGGCGGCCTGCTCGGTGAACGTTCCTTGCGGGCCGAAATAGGCAATCCGGGTCACGTGCAAAGATTACGCAGCGACAGGCGGAAGCGCTAAGTCTGGATGGCCGCTGGGTAGACCCCGGGTGGAGTAATACCGGTAGCGCCAGGTACGTGGGGTACCTCACCCGGATGCCAGATCAGCAAAGGGCATGTCACCGGTTACACCCTGTGCAAATTTTTGTCACACTGGACTCGTGACCACCGAATCGGGGACAACCCACAGTGGTACGGAGGACCGGGTGCACCGAATGTGCCCGGAATTGGTGCTGTGTGCCATCGACGAGGCGATGACCGAGGCGTGGCAGTCCGTCGCGACGACGGAGCGTGCCCGCGTCAGGGTGCACCGGGGCTCGGTGCTCGACGTCTCCGCGCACGCCGTCGTCAGCCCAGCCAACTCGCAAGGCTGGATGCGGGGCGGTATCGACGCGATCTACTCCCGCGCGTTCCCCGGCGTCGAGCAGCACGTCCGCAGCGCCGTGCTGACCTATCACGGCGGGGAGCTGCCCGTCGGGCAGGCCGTCGTCGTGCCGACCGGCGAGCCGCAGCCCGCGTGGCTGATCAGCGCGCCGACGATGCGCAACCCAGGCGAGTGGCTGCCTGCCGACACGGTGCACCCCTATCTCGCGGCGCGGGCGGTGTTCGAGTTCTGGCGGGGTGGCGAGGTGGAATACGGCGTCAGCGCGCGCGGCGTCATCGACGTCATCGCGATGCCAGGCCTCGGCACCGGCGTCGGCGGTGTCCAGCCCGCCAACTGCGCGCGGCAGGTCGCGGCAGCCTGGGACGAGGTCTTCGGCCCTGCCACCTGAGCCGGTGACGACGTCTCGGCAGGTCAGCGGGGCTCTTTTCGCCGCGCCATGCGGCTGAATCCCGCTAACCAAACGCCGCAATACCTGGTGATCAGGTTGCGGAATCCGACGAATCCGGCGGACACTGACAGGTGAGTGTCACGTGAGTTCGGTGCCGTTGGTCACAGCACCTATACGGCAGGGCAGCTTGCTGTTTTCATCGAATCCCATCGCAGTGTTGATCGGTGAGGCCAAGGGAGGCTTCGATGGCGAGGGTGCGCGAGCTGACCCCGTACGTCGAGCTTGACCGAGACCAGTGGCGGGAGCTTCGCCGGTCGACCCCACTGCCGCTCACTGCGGCGGAACTGGTCCGGTTGCGCGGACTCGGCGAGCAGGTCGATCTCGCCGAGGTCGCCGACGTCTACCTCCCGCTCTCCCGCTTGATCAACCTCCAGGTCGCCGCACGGCAGCAGCTCTACGAGGTGACAACCACCTTCCTCGGCGAGGACACACGCGGCACGAAGGTCCCGTTCGTGATCGGTATCGCTGGCAGCGTCGCGGTCGGCAAGTCGACGACCGCCCGCATCCTGCGCACGCTGCTCGCCCGCTGGCCCGACCACCCGCGCGTCGACCTCGTCACCACGGACGGCTTCCTGTACCCGCGTGCCGAGCTGATGCGACGCGGGATCATGCACCGCAAAGGATTCCCGGAGAGCTACGACCGTAGGGCACTGTTGCGGTTCGTCACCGAGGTCAAGTCCGGCGCGGACGAGGTCAGCGCGCCGGTGTACTCGCACAAGCTATACGACCGGCTGGCCGGTGAGGAGCACGTCGTCCGGCGGCCGGACATCCTCATCGTCGAGGGCCTGAACGTGTTGCAGCCACACCCCCGGCTCGCGGTGTCCGACCTGTTCGACTTCTCGTTGTACGTCGACGCGCACACCGACGACATCAAGCAGTGGTACATCGACCGCTTCCTCACGCTGCGCGACACCGCGTTCGCCGACCCGGACTCGCACTTCCACCACTTCGCGGGGCTGGACGACGATGAAGCCCGCGCCGAGGCCGAGCACCTGTGGTCGACGATCAACGAGCCGAACCTGATCGAGAACATCCTGCCGACGCGCCCGCGCGCGACGCTGGTGCTGCGCAAGGACACCGACCATTCGATCAACCGGGTGCGGCTGCGGAAGTTGTAGCGGTTTGCCGGTGAGCCGAGGCGCGGGTGAGACTCTGCGGTGATGCGGTGGGTTCTCCTCGTGATGGCGGTGCTGATGGGCGTGTTCGGTGCGATCGTCGGCGTCATGTACGCCGCCCAGCGCAGCCTGATCTACCAGCCGTCCCCCGGCCCGTTGCCGAGCGCGTCCGACGTGCTGCCAGGCGGCCAGGACGTCACGCTGCGCACCAGCGACGGACTCAGGCTCGCGGCGTGGTTCTTCCCCGCGAACGGCTCTGCCGCCGACGCTGACACCGCCCCGGTCGTGCTCGTCGCGCAGGGCAACGGCGGCAACCGTGGCGGCCGCGTCGACCTGGCACGCGCGGTGACGCGGCACGGCATCTCGGTGCTGCTGTTCGACTACCGGGGCTACGGCGGCAACCAGGGCAGCTCCACCGAGGACGGCCTCGCCCGCGACGTCAGGGCCGCCCGCGATTACCTGGTCTCCGAGCGCGGCGTGCTACCCGAGCGGCTGTTCTACTTTGGCGAGAGCCTTGGTGCGGGCGTCGTCAGCGAACTGGCGACCGAACACCCGCCAGCCGGGATGCTGCTGCGCTCGCCGTTCACCGACCTCGCCGCCGTCGCATCGGAGCACTACCCGTGGCTGCCCGTGCGGCAACTGCTCAAGGAGCACTACCCCGTCGCGCACAACGTCGCCTCGCTCGACGTCCCGATGGTCGTCGTCTACGGCACGGACGACTCAATCGTGCCGCCCGCGCTGAGCGACCGGGTCGCCGAGGTGGCGGACGCCCGCCGAGTTACGGTCGAGGGCGCGGGCCACAACGACCGGGTGCTCCTCGACGGACCCGAGGTGGTCGGTGCGCTGGTGGAGCTAGTCGGATCGGCTACGCGCTAGCGCGCCACTGGTCCAGCCGAGGGGCTGATGTGGTTCAAACGGGGGAATTAAGTCCCCGAATTCCAGCCCTTTGGCCTATACCGGAGGCAAGCTGTGTGGCCTGACTCTTGAGGTTGCACCGGCCGTGCATATGCGGACGTATGTACGGGCGAATCACCCCCTGATCCTGGAGGAAGCCGATGTTCAGCGCCATCCTGACCTGGGCAGGCGCCATCCTCGGCATCGCTGTGCTGCTCGCCATGGCTTTCGGTCCCGTCGTCGCCGAATTCGACACTGCCCGGTTCAAGCGCCACTTCCGGCGTCGCACCCACCGCGAAAACCACTCCGAGGTCGGCTGACCCACCCCGCGCGCAGCGCTGTAACCTGCTGGTTCCTGAGATCCGACTGTGAATTCGCGCGCATCGGGCATTTCCCGTCGCGCTCGCACGTTGAGATGGGTGAACGACCTTTTCGCTGAAGGGCGGACAACAAATGACCACCGCATTCGCGCAGAACCAGCCGAGGAACCTGCCCGCGCTGCCAAGCGGCTGGCCCATCGGCTCGTACGAGACGTATGCGGAAGCCCAGCGCGCCGTCGACCACCTCGCCGACGAGGACTTCCCCGTCGCAGACGTCACCATTGTCGGCGTCGAGCCGATGCTGGTCGAACGCATCGCGGCACGCCTCACCTGGGGCAAGGTGCTGACGCGCGGCGCGCTGACCGGCGCATGGTTCGGACTGTTCGTCGGGTTGCTGCTGAGTCTGTTATCTCCCGGTGCCGGCCTCACCCCCATCGTGATCGGTCTTGTCTCCGGTATGGGCTTCGCGATGGTGTTCGCCGCCGTCGGCTACGGCTCGCAGCGCGGCCAGCGGGACTTCATCTCGACGAGCCAACTCGTCGCGCAGCGCTACGACGTCCTGTGCCAGCCGCGCAACGCCGAACGCGCCAGGGACATGCTGGCCAACCTCGCGGCGCGCAACCCCTCGAACTGGTAGCAGAACTGGTAATCACCCGCCGCACCCGGTGTTCCTGGCCCGTCGGGGTAAGCCAGGAACACCGGACGTCCCTCAGCCTGCCAGCTCTCGACGTCCGATACACCCCGGAAACTACGACTCCCCCTACGTATGGTCCATTCGCGGGCCGCTGACCCGCGGATCGCCCGCGAGTGGAAGCACTCGCGGGCCAATTCGCCCGACACGCCCGCATTCACGCCGGGGTGTCGCGGCCGCTTTCTAGGCTGATCCGAACCAAGCGCGGCCGGCGTCCGGGTGCCCCCGCACCAATAGGAACCTCCGCCGACCCTATGTCGAACTTCCGCTGAACTTGCCGGAGCGTCGGCCCGCTTAGTGCCAGGCAAGCCCATGACCTGGTGCTTTACTGGCGCCTGCCATACATCGTCATCACCTGATCAGCGTGGATCAGCGGGCCAAGGGGGCACATGACAACGGTTCGGTACTGGACCGGCAAGGAAGTCCGTGCGTTGCGCATGGCCAAGCGGATGAGCGTCCGGGAGTTCGCGGCGCACCTCGGCGTCAGCGCCCGCATCGTCTCCCGCTGGGAGGCAGCGGGCGAACGGATCCACCCCCGCCCGGTCAACCAGGCCGCGCTCGACACCTCGCTCGCCCACTCCAACGCCGACGTTCGCGCCCGGTTCTCGCTGCTGGTGGCGACGTCGACCGGGCTGGAGGACGCCGAAGAACCCGGCGGCAGGGTGTTTCGCCACCCCGCGGACGGCAAGCGGATGCTGCTCGTGCCCGCAGGCACCTTCCTGTCGGGGCCCGACAACCAGCCGATGTGGCTGCCGGGCTTCTACATCGACGCGCAGCCGACGACCAACGTCGAGTACGCCCGGTTCGTCGAGGCGACCGGACACCGGCCACCGCCCCACTGGGACGACGTACCCGACACGCGTGGCATGCACCCCGTCGTCTCGGTGAACTGGCGCGACGCGCAGGCGTACGCGATCTGGGCAGGCAAGGCGCTGCCGACCGCTGCGCAGTGGGAAAAGGCGGCGCGCGGCGCACACGGCGACGTCTACCCGTGGGGCGGCCACGCGAGCGCGCGGCACTGCAACGCGCGGGAGTCCTGCGTCGGCACAACGACGCCCGTCGACGCCTACCCCGAGGGGACCAGCCCGTTCGGCGTGCTCGACCTGTGCGGCAACGTCTGGGAGTGGTCGACGACGGTCGGCGCACCCGGCAGCTACCTGCGCAAGGGCGGGTCGTTCGCCCACCCGCTCACCGACTGCGCGCCGTTCCGCGCCAGCGAGGCCGCCGCCGACGTCGTCGCGGACGACACCGGCTTCCGGTGCGTCGTTGGGTGACGGCGCCGTGCCGGCGGTCGGCCGAGGGTGGCGTCGGGTGGGATATGTCGGCCAAGCGCCACCCTCGGCCATCACAGGTCTCCGAACGACCCGTGCCGCCCGGCGCCTGCCGCGAACCTCCCTGCGCCCTCGACGGCCTCCGCGAGCACACCCATGCCGTGCCGGAGTTCGTTGCGGATCGCGTCCTCCTCCGCCATGCCCTGCTGCTCGAACAGTGACATCCGGTCGCTGCGCACGCACGTCTGGGGGAACGACTCGATCTCGGCGGCGAGCCGTTCCGCAGCCGCGCGCGACTCGCCCGGCTCGACCACCCGGTCGGCCAGCTCCATCGCCAGCGCCTCAGACGCCCCGACCGGACGTCCGGTGAGCACCATGTCCAGGGCGCGCCCACGCCCGATCAGCCGGGGCAGCCGCACGGTGCCACCGTCGATCAACGGCACACCCCAGCGGCGGCAGAAGACACCGAACACGGCGTCCGACTCGGCCACCCGCAGGTCGCACCAGATCGCCAGCTCCAGCCCGCCTGCGACGGCGTGTCCGGACACCGCCGCGATCACCGGCTTGCTCAGCCGCATCCTTGTCGGGCCCATCGGGCCGTCGCCGTCCTCGGTCACCTGGTTGCCGCGATCGCCGCCGATCGCCTTCAGGTCTGCCCCGGCACAGAACGTGCCGTCCTCGCCCCACAGCACGGCGACTCGCGCTGCCTCATCAGCGTCGAACTGCAGGAAAGCCTCGGCGAGCGCGGCTGCCGTCGGCCCGTCGACGGCGTTGCGCGCCTCAGGGCGCGACAGCACCACCGTGGTCACCGGCCCGCTGCGCTCGACACGTACCTCGTCTGTCATCGCTCGCTCCTCACGTCGGCTGCACACCAGTGTTGCATGAAGCAATGAATCCGTGCTTCACTTCTTGCATGGCCTACCGGCGCACTCCCGCGGTGCAAGCCAGACTGAATGCCCAGCGGCAAGCCGTGCTGGACGCCGCGATCGCCGTACTCAGCAAGGACGGCTACGCGGGCTGCTCGATGTCCGCCGTCGCAGCGCAGGCTGGTGTCGCCACCGGCACCCTGTACCGGCACTTCCCCAGCAAGGCGGCGCTCGCCGTCGAGCTGTTCCGCACCGTCGTCAGCCGCGAGGTCGCTGCCGTCGAGGAGGCGGCCAACCAGGACGGCGACCTGACGCAGCGCGTCGTCGCCGTCATGGAGACCTTCGCCCGCCGCGCGCTCAAGGCGCCCCGGCTGGCCTACGCGCTGCTCGCCGAGCCGGTCGACCCCGCAGTCGACGCCGAACGGCTGGTGTTCCGCAAGCGCTTCCGCGACATCTTCGCCGAGCGCATCGCCGAGGGCGTCGCGGCAGGCGTGCTGCCGCCGCAGGACGCGGAGGTCACGGCCGCCGCGCTGGTCGGAGCGGGCGGCGAGGCACTGCTCGGGCCGCTCGTGGACGGGGCGGCCGAACCCGACGTCATCCCGGCCTTCGTCACCTTCACCATCCGGGCACTAGGAGCTACCGATGCCAGCAACGCATGAGGTCACCAACCAGGCACCCCCGCTGTACGGCTTCGACGCCGCCGCCTACCCGGCGATGTGGGACGGCCTTGCCACTGTGGACGCCGACACCGACGAGCTGCACCAGCTCGGCAGGCTCGCCGGTGGCGAGCAGGCGCAGGAGTGGGGACGGCTCGCCGAGCAGAACCCACCGGTGCTGCGCACCCATGACCGCTACGGCCACCGCATCGACGAGGTCGAGTTCCACCCGCACTGGCACGACCTGATGACCGTCGCCGTGGAAAATGGCTTGCACGCCGCGCCGTGGGCGGACGACCGGCCCGGCGCACACGCCGTCCGCGCAGCGAAGAACTTCGTCTGGACGCTCACCGACCCTGGCCACATCTGCCCGATCTCGATGACCTACGCGGCGGTGCCCGCGCTGCGCGAGCAGCAGGACCTAGCGAAGACGTACGAGCCGCTGCTCGCCTCGCGCGTGTACGACTACGGGCTGCGCGAGCCGACAAGCAAGCGCGGGCTGATCGCGGGCATGTCGATGACCGAGAAGCAGGGCGGCTCCGACGTCCGCGCCAACACGACGTCCGCGCAGCCGAATCCGGACGGCAGCTACCGCATCGTCGGGCACAAGTGGTTTACCTCGGCGCCGATGTCGGACGTCTTCCTCACGCTGGCGCAGGCGCCGGGTGGGCTGACCTGCTTCCTGCTGCCGCGCGTGCTGCCCGACGGCACCCGCAACGCCATCCACCTGCAGCGACTCAAGGACAAGCTGGGCAACCGCTCCAATGCGTCGTCCGAGATCGAGTACGACGGGGCGCTCGGCTGGCTGGTCGGCGAGGAAGGCCGGGGCGTCAACACGATCATCCAGATGGTCAACCTGACCCGGCTGGACTGCACCATCGGCAGCGCAGCAGGTATGCGCGCCGGGGTGCTGCATGCGGTGCACCACGCGCGGCACCGCAGCGCATTCGGTGCCACGCTGATCGACCAGCCGCTGATGACCAACGTGCTCGCCGACCTCGCCCTCGAGGCCGAAGCCGCGACCGTGTCCGCGATGCGGCTGGCGGGCGCTGTCGACAGGTCGCTCGCCGGGGACGAGCACGAGTCGTTGCTGCGCCGCATCGGGCTCGCGGTGATGAAGTACTGGGTGTGCAAGCGCGCGCCCGCGCACGCGGCGGAGGCGCTGGAGTGTCTCGGCGGCAACGGCTACGTCGAGGAGTCCGGCATGCCCCGGCTGTTCAGGGAGTCGCCGCTGATGTCCATTTGGGAGGGTTCTGGCAACGTCGCCGCGCTGGACGCGTTGCGTGCCATGGCGAAGCTGCCGTCGTCCGTCGAGGCGTTCTTCGCCGAGCTGGACACGGTGTCCGGTGTGGATAGTCGGCTTGACGACGCGGTCGCACGACTGCGCAAGGAACTCAGCAACCTCGACGATATCCAGTACCGGGCGCGGCACGTCGTCGAGTCGATGGCGATGGTGCTGCAGGGCGCGTGGCTGCACCGGCACGGCCACCCCGCCGCGGCGGACGCCTTCTGCGCCTCCCGGCTCGGCGGCGACTGGGGCGTCGCGTTCGGCACGCTGCCGACCGGCGTCGACACCGCCACGCTGATCGAGCGCGGAGGACCAGTCGGTGCCTGAAACGCTGCGCACCGAGACCGAGGCTGGAGTGTACTCGATCGTGCTCGCCAGGCCCGAGGCGTACAACACCATCACGCCGCGGCTGCGCGACGAGCTGGCGCAAGCCGTCGACGAGGCCGACGCCGACCCGGACGTGCGGGTGATCCTGCTGCGCGCGGACGGCCCCGCGTTCTGCGCCGGTTACGGGCTGGACTGGTCAACCGAGATGCAGAGCCACGAGTCCGAAATGGACCGTGTGTGGGACTCGGCGATGGACATGCGGCTGATGTCGACGTTCGTGGACACCTACATGAAGCTCTGGTACGCCACGAAGCCGACGATCGCAGCGGTGCACGGCTGGTGCATCGCGGGCGGCACCGACATGGTGCTCTGCGCGGACATGGTGATCGCGGGCGAGGGCGCGTCGTTCGGTTACCCGCCCTCGCGCGTGTGGGGGACGCCGACGACCGCCATGTGGGTGTACCGGCTCGGCTTCGAGCGCGCCAAGCGGTACCTGCTGACCGGGGACGAGATCCCGGCGTCAGAGGCCGCCGACGTCGGCCTGATCCTGGAGTGCGTCCCGGACGACGAGCTGCTCGACCGCGCGACGGCACTGGCGCGGCGGATGGCGCGGGTGCCGGTGAACCAGCTCCAGATGTTGAAGCTGCTGTGCAACCAGCCGGCGGAGAACATGGGGCTGTCGTCCAGCCGCACCCTAGGCACGCTGTTCGACGGCGTCGCGCGGCACACCCAAGAGGGCAGGGACTTCGTGCAGCGCGCGACCGAAGCGGGCTTCCGGCGGGCGGTGCGCGAGCGCGACGACCCGTTCGGCGACTACGGCTCACGAAGGAGGACGGATGGCTGACACCCTGGCGCGGCTGCGCACGGCGGTGACGGTGGCGCGATCACTGGTGTCGTCGCTCGCCACTCGACGGCAGGCACCCAGCGGGGACCACAGCGTGCCCGACTCCATCGCGGCCCACGACCACACGCTCACCGCGAGCGTCGAGATCGCGGCGCCACCGGTCGACGTGTTCGCGCTGGCCACCGACTTCACCCGCTACGACGAGTGGCTGACCGTGCATGGCGGCTGGCGCGACCGGGCGCCTGCCCGCCCCGAGCCGTCGGCGTCGTTCGTGCAGAAGTGCAAGATCATGGGCATGCCGATCGACGTCCGGTGGCGGGTCACCGGCCTGACCGACACGTCGATCGAGCTGGCAGGCACCGGGCCGATGGGGGCGCTGGTTGGACTCAGCTACGCGGTCGAGCCTTCCGCCAAGGGCAGCAAGGTGTGGGTCGACTGCGGACTCGGCGGCGATCCGCTCAAGGGTCCGATGGGGACGTCGGCAGCGCGCAGCTTTTCGTCCGAGCTGGACACCTCGCTGCGGCGGCTCGCGGGACTGCTCGGCGGCACGACCCAGGCTGAGACCGCTGCGCCGGAGGAGGTCGAGCCGCTGTCGGTGCTGCGGCCGGCAGGTGACCCGGCCCGGCACCACTCCGGGGCGTTGCTGGACCCGCGCACGCCGGTGATCGTCGGCGTTGGACAGGTGGTGCACCGGCCGTCGCCGGATGGCGAACTGCCGGACCCGGCGACGCTCGCCGTCAAGGCGCTGCGACGGGCAGCGGAAGACAGTAGTGCAGGTGAGCGGCTACTGGCGAAGGCGGACTCCGTGCGCAGCGTGTCGAGTGCGTCCTGGGCCTACAACGACAAGGCCCGGCTCGTGGCGGACGCCGTTGGCGCGTCGCCACGGGAGACGGTGGCCTCAGCGCGGTTCGGCGGCGACGGTGCGCAGCGGCTGTTCAACGACAGCGCGCAGAGCATCGCCGGCGGACTCGCGGACGTCGTGCTGATCTCCGGCGCGGAATCGGGTGCGTCCATTGTGGAGGCGCAGCGCAGGGGAACCTCGCCGGACTGGCCGGAGCAGCCGAGCGACGTCGCGCCCCGGCGGGTGATCGGCACCGAAAGGGAAGCGAACAACGACGCCGAGACCGCGGCGGGCCTGATGGCGCCGATCTATGTCTACGCGCTGCTGGAGAACGCGGTGCGGGCGCGGCTCGGCACCACGCCGGAGGCGCATCTGCACGACATCGCGGAGCTGTGGTCGCGATTCTCCACCGTCGCCGCGCGGAACCCGTACGCATGGCAGCCGCAGTCCTTCACCGCAGCGGAGCTGGCGTCCACATCGGACGCCAATCGGCCGGTGTCGTCGCCCTACCCGAAGCTGCTGACGGCGAACCTCAAGGTCGACCTCGCCAGCGGCGTCATCATGTGCAGCGCTGCCGCCGCGCAGGAGGCTGGGATTCCTTCCGAGCGCTGGGTGTTCCCGCACGCGGGAGCGCACGCCCAGGACGAGTGGTTCGTGTCGGAACGCGCCGAGCTTGCGGCGTCCCCGGCGATCAACGCCATCGGCCGCGCCGCGCTCGACCACGCAGGACTGTCCATTGCCGACGTGCAACACATCGACCTGTACTCCTGCTTCCCGTCCGCGGTGCAGATCGCGGCAGGAGAGCTCGGGCTGCCGATCGACCGGCCGCTGACGGTGACCGGCGGGCTGACGTTCGCAGGCGGGCCGGGTAACAACTACACCGGGCACTCGCTGGCGACCATGGTCGGGATCCTCAGGAAGAACCCTGACGACTACGGCATGACAACGGGCCTCGGCTGGTACGTCACCAAGCACGCCATCGGCGTCTACTCCGCGAAGCCGCCACGGCAGACGTTCCGGCAGATCGACGCCGGGCCGCTGATGACGTCCCCGCCGTCGAGACCGGTGGCCACCCAGTACACCGGGCCTGCCGTCGTCGAGTCGTACACCGTGCCGTACACCAGGGACGGCGAGCCGGAGGCCGTGATCATCAGCGCGCTCACCAGCGACGGCAGCCGCGTGCTGGTGCGCAGCAAGGACCCCGAGGTCGTCGACGTCATGGCGGAGTCGGACCCGCTCGGCTGGACGATCGACGTCGAGAGCACGGACGCCTGTCGCGTCGTGGACCGGATGCCAGCGCCGCTGCCGGAGCCGCCACCACCGCCGGTGCAGGTCGAGCGGACCGACGGCGTCCACGTGATCACGCTGAACCGGCCGAGGACACGCAACGCCATCAACCTGGCTGCGGCGAGGGCGCTGGAACGTGCGCTCGACGAGTTCGAGGCGGACGACGACGCGCGCGTCGCGGTGCTGACCGGGGCCGGTGGCACGTTCTGCGCCGGCATGGACCTCAAGGCCGCGGCCAAGGGCGAGTACCCGCTGACCGAAGGCAGGGGTCCGCTCGGCATGACGCAGCGGCCGCCGAGCAAACCGGTGATCGCGGCCGTCGAGGGCTACGCGCATGCGGGCGGGTTCGAGTTGGCGCTGGCGTCCGACCTGATCGTGGCTGCCGAGGACGCCGAGTTCGGCATCCCGGAGCCGAAGCGCGGGTTGGTCGCGGCGGCCGGTGGACTGCTGCGGCTCTCCGAGCGGCTGCCGCGTAACTCGGCGTTGGAACTGGCGTTGACGGCCGAGCCGCTGCCAGCGCGGCGGCTGTACGAACTGGGTGTGGTGAACCGGCTGGTCGCACGGGGCACCGCGAAAGAGGTGGCGCTGGAGCTCGCCGCGACGATCGCGGCCAACGCGCCACTGGCCGTCGAGGCGAGCAAGCGGATCATCGACGAGCGTGCGGGCTGGAGCGGCGCCGAGGCGTGGGACAAGCAGACCGACGTCGCGTCGGTGGCGTTGTTCTCCGAGGACGCGACGGAAGGCGTGCGGGCGTTCGCGCAAGGCCGCGACCCCGTGTGGCGGGGGCGTTAGCGGCGTCGAGGCTGCTCGCTCACCCCGACGTGGTCCGCCGCCCAGGTGTTGAAGTCCCGCACCTCGCGCCACGCCTGCCGGACGCGGTCCAGGCAGGCGGGCTCGTGCAGGGTGTCGTCCGGCTCCCACCGCTTGACCGCGTACAACGACTTGTGCCGCAGCAGGTCGATACGCGGGTGGTCGTCCGGATAGCCGCGCGGCTTCGTCTTGAGCTGCTCGCCCTTGAGGTCCCAGCCGCTGTCACGCAGCGCGCCGACGATCCGCTCCAGCTCGGGCCCGTGCAGGTCGGTGTCTACGGCCTGCCGGAACCGCGCGACCTGATCCGGCTGCAGGTGGAAGCACCCGCCGCCGACCATCATGCCGTCGGCGGAGACCTCGACGTAGTACGCGCCGCCGCCCCTGCCCGCCTCGATCACCGCGCCGCAGTTCGTCTTGTAGGGGCTCTTGTCCCTGGCGAACCGCACGTCCCGGTTGGGCCGGAACACCTTGCCCGCCCCTAGGTCCGCGAACTCCGGTTCGAGGTCGGCCAGCAGCGCCTCCATCGGCGCCCTGACGTCCCGTTTGTAGACGTCGATGTTGTCTTCCCAGTACGCCTTCGAGTTGTCCGCGAGCAGGCCGTCGTAGAAGTCGACGACGGCCTCGCCGAAACCGGTGAATGTCACGACGCAAACGATAGGCAACACTGGACGTCATGGCAGCAACGCATCGCGCGTGGCGGGTGCAACGGCCGGGTCCGGTCACCGGCGAGCCGCTGCGGCTCGACCACGAACCGCTGCCCGCCCCGGCGGACGGCGAGCTGCTGCTGCGGGTGCGCGCGTGCGGGGTGTGCCGCACCGACCTACACGTCACCGAGGGCGACCTCCCCGTGCACCTTCCCGGCGTCGTGCCTGGTCACGAAGTTGTCGGCGAGGTGGTGAGCGCCGCGTCGGGGTTCGGCGTCGGGGACACGGTAGGCGTCGCGTGGCTGCGCGGCACATGCGGGCGCTGCCAGTACTGCGCGCGCGGTGCGGAGAACCTGTGTCCGAACTCGACCTACACCGGGTGGGACGCCGACGGCGGCTACGCGGACTACGTCACAGTGCCCGCGGCTTATGCACACCCGCTGCCATCGGGGTACTCCGACGTCGAGCTGGCGCCGCTGCTGTGCGCGGGCATCATCGACTACCGCGCGCTACGGCGCACCGGGCTGCCGCGGGGCGGGCGGCTCGGCGTGTACGGCTTCGGCGCGAGCGCGCACCTGGCCACGCAGGTCGCGCTGGCCGAGGGCGCGACGGTGCACGTGCTGACCCGCAGCGAGGCGGCACGACGTCTGGCGTTGGAGCTTGGCGCGACGTCGGCGGGCGGGGCGGCCGACGCGCCACCGGAGCCGCTCGAAGCCGCGATCCTGTTCGCCCCGGTCGGTTCGCTCGTGCCGCCCGCGCTGGAGGCGCTGGACCGGGGCGGGGTGCTCGCCATCGCGGGCATCCACCTCACCGACGTCGAGCTGCTGAGCTACCAGCGGCACCTGTTCTACGAGAAGGAAATCCGCAGCGTCACCGCGAACACCCGACAGGACGCGCGGGAGTTCCTCGACTTCGCCGGGCGTCACCGGCTGTCCGTGTGCACTACGCCCTACGCGCTGCACGACGCACCCCAGGCGCTCCGGGATCTCGCCGCCGATCGCGTGAACGGCGCGGCTGTTCTGGTGCCATGACGGTGTGCCGAAGGTGGCCTTCGGCACGTCAGGTGTACCGAAGGCCACCTTCGGCGCACCTCACCCCGCCCCACTCGGCGTCAGGTCCAGCCGCGCGGCGGCCCGCACGGCGGCGGGTGTCATCCGCGACAGCGCGAGTCCAACGTGGGCCTCCGCGGCGGCGGGCGCCAGCGCCGTGTCCCGCTCGATCGCGCGGAGGATCCGGGTGGCGACCTTCTCCGGCGGGTAGTTCCGCCGCTGGTAGGCCGCCGTCGTCGCCCGCTGCCTGCGCAGCTGCTCGCCGTCGTCCACCCCGACGAAGCAGGTCGTCGCGGTGATGTTGGTGCGCACGAACCCCGGACACACCGCCGTGACGCCGATGCCGTCGGCGGCCAGCTCCGCCCGCAGGCATTCGGACAACATCAGCACGGCGGACTTCGTCGTCGCGTAGGCGGGCAGCATCTTCGACGGCAGGTATGCGGCTGCCGAGGCGAGGTTCACGATGTGCCCACCCTCGCCGCGCGCGATCATCTGCTCGGCGAACAGCTTGCAGCCGTGGATCACGCCCCACAGGTTGACGTCGATGACGCGCTCCCAGTCGGCGAGCGTGGTCTGTGTGAACGGCCCTGCCATGCCGATCCCGGCGTTGTTGACGACGATGTCCGGCGCGCCGTACTCGGCGGCGACCCGCTTGGCGAGGTCCGCCATGGCGCTGGCGTCGGAGACGTCGCAGGCGACGGCCTGCGCGCGGGCGCCGTGGCGACGGGCCTGCTCGACGGTCCGGTTGACGGCGAGCTCGTCGACGTCGGCGAGCACCAGCTCGGCGCCCTCCTCGGCCAACGCGACGGCGGTGGCGGCGCCGATGCCGCTCCCGGCGCCGGTGACCACGGCCACCTGGCGCGCGAACCGGCCACGCGCCTCGGTCGTCACCCTGGCGCGGCGCAACGACCACGGCTCGGGCGCGCCCTCGATATGGTCGATCAGCTCGGTGGCGCAGCGGGCGACGACGTCCGGCCTGCCGCGTGGCAGCCAGTGCCCGCCTGCGACCCGGCGCGTCCACAGCATCGGCACCCAGCGGCCGATGTCGGTCTGCACCGGCGGCGTGACGAAGCCGTCCGCCTGGGGTGCGAGCACCTGCACCGGGACGTCGGTGTCCCGCCGCGCGGGCCGGGTGAAGCGGGTGAGCATGTTCTCCCGGTACAGCGCGAGGCCCCGGATGGCGTCGCCGGTGTCCGGCGGGGTGCCGGTGCCGTCGAGCCGTTGCAGTGCGCGGCCGACGATGCCGCTACGCCAGGCCAGCTCGGGAATCCGGGGCAACTGGAAGAACGCGATGTACCAGGAGTGCGCAAGCTGCCGGAACAGCTCGCGCAGCCCGCTCGGCCGCAGCCGCGAGCGCACCCACGCGCCCGCGTGGTCCAGACACGGCCCGGAGATCGACGTGAACGACGCGACCCGCCCGCGCAGCCGCTCGCCGGTGACGGCGTGCCAGGTCTGGATGGCGCCCCAGTCGTGCGCGAGCAGGTGCACCGGCCGGTCGGGGCTGACGTCGTCGACCACGGCGGTGAGGTCGGCGGCGAGCCGGTCCAGGTGGTACGCGCTCTGCGCGGCCGGCTTGTCGGACTCGCCCGCTCCCCTTGTGTCGTAGACGACGACGCGGTAGCGGTCGCTGAGCGCGTCGACGACCGGCTGCCACAGCGAGCCGTTGTCCGGATAGCCGTGCACGCAGACCACGGTCACGTCGCCTGAGCCGCTCTCCGTCACGGCGAGCGACACGCCGTCTTCGGACACCACACGTCGAGTCACGTCGCTACCTTCCCTTCCGGGGCCGCGTTGCCCACTGGTGTTACTAGAGGTAACAGGTAGTGGGACACTAGCACGCGGTGCTTGCTCCAGGTCAAGCCTTGCAAGCACTCGCGCGGCGGCGCTACCGGGCTGGCAGCTCCAGACGCGCGACGCCGTAGTGGTCGGACGCCCAGGCGTCGTTGAGCTGGGCGGTGAGCTTGCCGTAGGTCGGCGACCGATGAGCCATCGGCCGCCGAGTTGACGTCGCCGAGCACGATGACCGGATGCGGGCTGGCGCTGGCGACGGCGAGCAGTTCGTCTGCCTGCACGACCTGCACCGCGCCCGCCGCTGGCCGGTGACGGCGTCGCTGACCAGCTGCTGCCGCCACAGCGACACCTCCTGGAGCCTGATGACGTCCGGCTCGGTGGCCGCGATCTCGTCCGCGAGCGCCGCCGCCCGCGCGAGAAGTCGGTGGCGACGACGGTGGCCCAGTTCTCCGTTACACCGCAGGGGGAACCGCGAGGGCGACACCGCAGTCTCACTCGACATCAGCTATACAAGGGGAGCAGGCGCATGGGACCAGGGGGAGATCGACCGTGACGGCAGCAGGACAGTTCAGCGCGTTGGGGTTCGATCCGGCGCCCGGCGACCTGAGCCGCGTCAACGCGAGCGCGGAGCAGTACCACCAGGTCGCGCGGAAGCTCAGCTCCGCACTCGACGCGATCAACGCCATTGTGAACCAGACCGGCATCTGGGAAGGCGAGGCGAGCGAGGCGTTCGCACGCCGGGTCGACGACCTGCCGAAGTACCTCGACAGCGCGTCGCAGTCGACGTCGAGGGCGTCCACCGCACTCGCCGACTGGAGTGAGTCGCTCGGCGTGATGCAGCGCAACGCCATCGACCTGGAACAGCAGGCCCGCAAAGCGCGTCAGGACGTCGAGTCGGCCCAGAGCGACCCGTCGTTCGGCCTCGCGGGCCAGACGTTCAACGATCCGGCGCAACTTGAGGCGGCGAACCAGGCGCTCGCCCGCGCGGAGCAGAATCTGGCACAGGCGAACGAGACTCTGCGGCGGATCATCGAGGACGCGGAACGACTGCGGGCGCAGCACGACGAGGTCGCGCAGCAGATCGCCGGTCTGATCGACAAGGCGCGCGAGCTGGCCCCCGACGAGCCGGGGCTGCTCGGCAAAGGGCTGGAAGCACTCGGTGACGCGCTGGACGAGGCCGTCGACGACCTGCTCGACCTCGGCAAGGCCGTCGCGCAGGGGATCACCGACTTCATCGAGGACAACGCCAACCTGATCGCCGCGTTCTCCGACGTCATCGGCGACCTCAGCACGATGGTGGGTGTCGTCGCGGACTTCCTGCCGCCGCCGTTCGAGCAGGTGGCTGGCGCGGTCTCGGTCGGACTGGGTGTCACCGCGCTGCAGGGGCACCTGCTCGCCTCGGTCGCTGGCGCCGACATCCCGCCGGAGACGTTCGCCCTCGACGCCATCGGCATCGGGGCGGGCACCGTCGGCCTCATCCCCGGCGTGCCCGGCACGCTGATGCGCTGGGGCGGGACGGCGTACGTGGCGGGCCAGGGGGCTGGCGAAGTCGCGACCGGCGGCGAGGCGTCGACGTTCTTCGACAACCTGGAGAAGTACTGGGCGCCGCGCGACGTCCGGCAGGGCGCGACCTACGGCGCGTCACTGTTCGTGCCGGGCGCCGCGCTGGCGGTGCCGTTCGAGAACGCCGCGCGGGAAGGCATCGCCGCTGACAACGAAGGCCAGGCGGAACGAGACGCGCACCGGGCGCGGGAACGGGTGTGGGACTGATGACGACGCCGACCGAGCAGACTCCCCGGCTGGTCATCGACCTGCCGCCGGGCTTCACCGGCCTCACCGTGACAGGCGACAGCGAGCAGGACGCAGCCCAGGTCGAGGCGCTCGCCCAGCGGACAGCCGAAGCGGCTGGCCAATCGCAGGAGCGGATGGCCGACCACCTGGGGCTCATCGCCCACGTGCTCGCCGACAACCGGGCGCGGCTGTTCGGCCGCTTCGCCACGCGGGAGAACACCGAGCAGGAGCCGGTGACCGGGACCGTCGTCCTCGCCATGCCGGAACTTGACACAGAGGACACCGACGTCGCGAGTGTCGCGCGCAACGGCAACCTAGTCGCTGCGGAGCTGGAGCGGCAGTACCGGCAGCGGCATCCGGCGTCGGACGTACGGGTCGTCGAGCTGGCAGCAGGCCCGGCGATGGTGGCGGCGAGCGCGGGCGAGTACCGCCTCCCGCCGGAGATGACCGGAAAGGCGCAGACCGTCGTCCGGCCGGAGTTCAAGGCGGAGTTCCAGCTCCCGACGCCGGACGGCAAGCGGCTCGTCGTCATGGCCGTGACCACCGACTCCGAGGCCGGCTGGCCCGCCGTGGCCGCCGATGCGATGCGGATCGCGAACACCATCCGGTTCGAGGAACCGCCAGCGGCCCCGGCGGAAGCGGAGTAGCGCATGGTGGCTCTTGCCGCGCTCTCGGCCGTGGTCAGCGCCGTTGCCTCCGTGGCGCTCATCGCGTTCGCGTATCGCCGGAATCGACGGAACCACGTTCGAACGGAACTGGCCAGGCAGTGCTTCAGCGGACAGCCGCAGGCCGTCGTCCACCTAACGACATGGGGGCTCTCGGTAACCGACGTCCGGCGCGTCGCCGGTCAGCACGGGTACGCCGAGGCGCAGGCACCCACTCCGGCTGTGCTGGTGTTCCATCTTGCGCAGGGCAGCCAGGGCGCGGCACCCAGCGCGCCTGGTGTTCCCGGCGTCGGTGGCGGGCCGCCGCACACACCCACCATTGGGCCCCGCGAGCAACGGCGGTTGTCCCAACGCCTGGCACACAAGGAATTCGCCTGGGTCGACATCGCGGATTCCGGCGGAACGCCCGCGGACATCGCAGCGCTGGCGCACCAGTACGGCGCGCAAATCCTGCGTACCTACGGTGACCGCGCGCAGCCGGTCCTGCTGCTTGGCAAGCGTCCGATCCACAGCGTGCGCGACATCGCCGCTGGGAGCCGTGGACTGCGGTCGTGGACTACGCACTGGCTGTCTGGCGGAGTGATGTTAGGAGCGGCAATCCTGTTCGGGGTCGTCTCAACGGCCGCCCAAGACGGCCTTGGCTCGCTGACCTGGCCCGTTGTCGGGCTCTGTGCACTGGTGATACTCGCCGGGCTCGCGATCAACATCGTGCCCCCGCTCCGCGACACTACGACACGGATGAACCGGTTGATCCGTGAGTTCGACGGCCGCGTCCAGCTCACCATCATCGCGCAGCATTACCGGTTCAGCGTGTATACCTACCTCGACGTCGCCGCCGAACTCGGCTACCAGGAGGCCAACTCTATGCGTGACTGGCTGACGTCATCGCGCTGGCACAGGTCCTGGCTGAAGTTCGTTCGTCGCTGACGAAATAACGAAAGTGGATATCCATATCAGTGCAGCGACCACAACATGTCGTGTCTGATCAATCCCGTCGGCACCGGTTGCTGCGGCACGGGCACCGGTCCTGGCGAAGGTACTGCATCGATATGGATATGCCCTATAACGAATACCCGTTCCTCAGCCGCAGCAAGATCCGTTGACGCCGTTGGAGAAGCGGGTGGCCGGACTGCCGCAGCGCAGCGACTGCGGGGCGTTCTGAGGCGTGCCACGAGTGGCACCTCACGCCGCCGGACGCCGCGCGCCGTCGTCGTCCCGCTCGGGGAAGAGGTCGGGAAGCACGTGGCCGAACAGCCTGGCGTCGTCGATCAGCCAGCCGTGCCCGCCGGAGACGACGACGCTGTGCGGGTCGCCGAGCGCGGCCCGAAGCGCGGCGAACGAGGCGAACGGGATGACGGTGTCGCGGTCGCTCCAGGTCACAGTGACCGGCAGCGGACGACGTCGCAGCGTGGCGAGTTCGGTGGCGAGGTCCGCCGCGCGCGCCATGCTGGCCACCCGCCACACCACGCCGGGGTTGCGGGCCAGATTCGGGACCGCCTCCCGCACGATCCTCGGTATCGCAATCACGGAACGCCCGCTGGGCCGAACCTCGTTGCGGAGCTGGAGGCCCCAGTCCCACAGCGGACGCTCGGCCATCGGCCGGACGACGCCCCTGCCGTCGCGCCACGCCGATCCGCCGATGGCGTTGACCAGGACCAGACGTCCGACCAGGTCAGGCGCGTCGTGGGCGACCCGGATGGCGATGCCGCCGCCGAACGAGTGCCCGATGACGTCGATCGGCCCGTCGATGCCCGCGTCCCGGATGTAGTCGGCTACCCACGCCGCGTACGAGGCGATGCTCAGGTCCACCTCGAGCGGGGCCGTACCGCCGAAGCCCGGCAGCGATGGCGCGTACACCCGCCGTCCGGCCGCGATCAGACGTCGCAGTGCGGGCTCGTAGGTGCGTCCGCTGAGGCCCCAGCCGTGCAGGAAGAGCACCGGACGTCCGGTGCCACCGATGCCGTGCTGCGTCATTCCGCCCGCGACGGTGCCCTTGCACCACACCAGGCGATTCGCACCATCGGTCATCGCGTGTCCTCTAATCGGCGTGTACTTGACGTCCGGCCGCCGCCCCGGCTGGAGGCGGTTTGACGAGGCGGAGGACCGGACCCCAAGCACCCTCTCAACTCCATGTCGCGCACGAAGCGGGGAAATTACGCAAGCAACTACGTATCTGTGTCCGTTCAGTACCCGCGAGGGGCATCTTTGCGGCACACGGCGTCCGGAACGGGGGACACGATCGCGACACCCGGCCAGTGCTGGTCGACAGAGCGACCGGTGAGCGGGATGCTGGGAATACACCATCGTGGTGGTGCGGATCACACCATCGCGAGCTTAACTGGATATGTGATCGCGTTATGCCCGCATGATCACCTTGAGTGACTGGTGAAAGTGGTGACGACCATGTCAGAGACAGTGGAGAGGGACTACGCCGACCTGGCGCACGTGCTGTTCTGCACCAAGCTGCGGGCCGAGGGCACGCCATCGCCCGACGATCTCCGTTCCGCCATCGAGGCCGAGCTTCAGCTCCACGACCCGACCGCCTGCCGCTGCGAGGTCGCGCAGGAAGCGGGCGACCACCCGGACAGCTACCGCGAACGGATGCGCTGGTGCCTCGACGTCGTCAGGACGGCCTTCCCGTCACTCCACTGACTCGCATGTGATCCTGGCGGCGCGCGGGAAGATCACGTCGTCCGCACGCGTTGGCAGCGGGTATGGCCGCATTCTCTGGTGTACCGCTGTCCGTGCTCGACCTCGCGCCGGTATCGGAGGGATCCGACGCCGCGACCGCGCTGCACAACACCGTCGACCTCGCCCAGCACGCGGAGTCGCTCGGCTACCACCGCTACTGGCTCGCCGAGCACCACAACATGCCGGGCATCGCCAGTTCCGCGACCGTCGTGCTGATCAACCAGGTCGCCAACGCGACCAGCACGCTGCGGGTCGGCTCCGGTGGGATCATGCTGCCCAACCACGCGCCGCTGGTCGTCGCGGAGCAGTTCGGCACGCTTGAGGCATTCCACCCCGGCCGCATCGACCTCGGCCTCGGCCGCGCGCCGGGCACCGACCCCCGCACCGCGGCCGCTGTCCGGGGTAACTCGGCGTTGACGGCCGACGGCTTCCCGCGCCAGCTCACCGAGCTGATCTCCTACTTCGAGCACGACGATGCGCGCGGCGTCAACGCCGTCACCGCAGAGGGCAACCAGCCGCCGGTGTGGTTGCTCGGGTCGAGCGACTACAGCGCGCGGCTCGCCGGGATGCTCGGCCTGCCGTTCTCCTTCGCGCACCACTTCGCCGCGGACAACACGCTCCCCGCGCTAGCCGCGTACCGGGACAACTTCCGGCCGTCCGCCGTACTCGACAAGCCACACGCCATGGTCGCGGTGTCCGTGATCTGCGCCGATACCGATGAACAGGCACAGTGGCTGGCCGGCCCGGGGCTGTTCGCGTTCCTGAGCTTGCGGCGCGGCAGGCCGATCCCGCTGCCGACGCCGGAGTTCGCAGCGAACTACCCCTACGACGAGCAGGAGCAACGGTTCATGTCGAACCGGCGCAAGGGCAGCGTCGTCGGCTCGCCGGACACCGTCCGCCGCGACCTGGCGCGGCTCGTCGAGGACACCCACGCCGACGAGCTGATGGTGACGACGATGGTGTACGCCCACGAGGACCGCCGCCGGTCATACGAGCTCCTGGCGAAGCTGGCGCGATAACCCCTACTCGAACAGGGCGCGGATGTCGTCGGCGTCGAGCGCGGAGCTGAAGGCGCCGCCGTCCTCCATGACGCTGGCGAACAGCTGCGCCTTGCGCTCCTTGAGCGCCATCACCTTCTCCTCGATGGTGTTCGACGAGATCAGCCGGTACACCATGACGTTGCGGGTCTGGCCGATGCGGTGGGTCCGATCGACGGCTTGCGACTCGGTGGCCGGGTTCCACCACGGGTCGAGCAGGAAGCAGTAGTCCGCCTCGGTGAGGTTGAGCCCGAAACCGCCCGCCTTGAGGCTGATCAGGAACACCGGCGCGTCGCCGTTCTTGAAGCGGTCGATCACATCGGCGCGGTTACGGGTCTTGCCGTCGAGGTAGCAGTACGTGACGCCCTCGTCGTGCATCCGCTGGCGCACCTGGTCAAGGAAGCCGGTGAACTGCGAGAACACCAGCGCACGGTGCCCGCCGTCGATGACCTCCTGCAGGTGCTCGAACAGCGCGTCGAGCTTGCCGCACGGCACCCCAGCGTACTTCTCGTCGACCATCGCGGGGTGCAGGCTGAGCTGCCGCAGCAACGTCAGCGACCGCAGGATCGTGAACCGGTTGCGGTCGACGTCGTCAAGCAGCTTGAGCACCTTCTGCCGCTCCCGCTGCAGGTGGCGCTCGTAGATCGTGCGATGCCGCGCATGCAGTTCGACCTCGAGCACCTGCTCCTGCTTGCTCGGCAGGTCGGCGACGACCTGCTCCTTGGTGCGCCGCTTGACAAGCGGCTTGATCCGCCGCCGCAACTGCGCGAGCAGTTCGGGCGCGTCGCCGCGTTCGATCGGGCGGGAGTAGTACTCCTTGAACCGGGTCGGGCTCGGGAACAGCCCCGGCGCCGTGATCGACAGCAGCGACCACAGCTCCATCAGGTTGTTCTCCATCGGCGTACCGGTGATCGCCAGCTTGAACGGCGCGGACAGCCGCCGCGCGCACTGGTACACCTTCGACTTGTGGTTCTTGGCGAACTGCGCCTCGTCAAGCACCAGCCCTGACCACGCGACGCTCTCGTACTCCTCGAAGTCCAGCCGCAGCAGGGTGTACGACGTGACGACGACGTCCGCGCCTGCGGAGACGTCCACAAGCGACTCGCCGCGCCTGGCAAGGGTCTCGCCGATCGCCACGACGTCGAGGTCGGGGGTGAACCGGTGCGCCTCGGCGGCCCAGTTGGAGACCACGCTGGCTGGGGCGACGATCAGGAACGGCGGGATGTCCCCGCCGCTGGTCTCCTTCGCGTGGCTGGCCAGCGCCAGGGTCTGCAACGTCTTGCCGAGGCCCATGTCGTCGGCGAGCACACCGCCGAGCTGGTGCTGCCACAGGAACGTCAGCCAGCCGTAGCCGTCCGCCTGGTACGGCCGGAGCTGCGCGTCGAGGTTCGCTGGCAGCGGGGGCGGGTCGAGCGTGCCGAGCGCGAGCAGCCCGTCGACCTGCCGCCGCCACTCCGACGCCTGGCTGTCGACAACGCCGAGCTGGGTCAACTCGCCCCACAGGTCGGCCTGGAACCGGCTGATCTGCAGCGTGTCGCTGTCGATGTCCTGCAGCGAGCGCGCCTCCTCGATCAGCCGCCGCAGCGACTGCAACTCGGGCTTCTCGAGCGAGAAGAACGCGCCGTCCGGCAGCAGTAGGTGCGACTCGCCGCGAGCGATGCCCTTGAAGACGTCGCTGAACGGCACCTCGCGGCCCTCGACGGTGATCGACACGCCGAGGTCGAACCAGTCCCTGCCGTCGGACTCCTCCGTGGACAGCCCGATGCGCAGCGACTCGCCTGCCTCGCGGTAGTCCGGCTGCTCGCCGGTGATCGTGACGTCGAGCCCCGGCGTGTCGGACAGCAGCGGCAGCAGCTCGGTGGTGAACCGCATGGTCTCGACGCCGCTCAGCCGGGTGTCGCGCAGCGTCCGCGCCTGGCTCTGGCCCCCGCGCGCGAGCGAGAACCGTTCGAGGCCGGTGTCGAGCCGCTCCACGATCGCCTGCTCGGCTGGCAGGTCGCGCACGCCGCTGTCCGCCATCGGCCCGTCAAGCCGGATGGTCAGCGGCGAGTCGCCGATCTGGTACCGCCACGCCCAGCTCAGCTCGAGCTCGTGGCCCTCGCGGTAGTCGGCGGTCAGCACGAGGTCCGGCTCGGAGATCTCCGGCGGCGTGAAGGAGTCGTCCGAGGAGACAATGGTCGCGGTGTGGCGGAGCTGCGGATAAAACTCGTCGCGGAACCGGTCGACGCCCGCCGCGGGGATCGAGAGCTTGCGGCCGTCGAGCACGAGTTGCTGCAACTGCTCCGACGCCGGTTTCGCCAGCTTGGCAAGCCACAACGGCCAGCCGCTCGGGTCGCCCTTCGCCGCGCGGTCGGTGAAGACGAGGCCGTGACCGTTGCGGCCGATGAACCGCAGCGGCCGGGGCTGGACGCGGTCGAGGAACCCGGCGCCGTCGTCGTCGACCCGCAGCAGCGGCGTGACGTCGAGGCCGCCCGCCTTGCTCCTGGTGACGTCGAGGCACACCTCGGCGTCACAGACCGGGTCAAGCTCGCCGCGCCTGGTGCCGTGCACCAGCCGCACCCCGGCGGAACGCGCCTGGTCAAGCAGCGGCCAGAGCTGCCGGGAGCCGAACGTCGACAGGTCGAGGTACTTGTCCTCCGAGGCGGAGTAGCCGTAGTAGCGGCCGGGATACCGCGCGCCGCCAGGCGGTTGCGCCAGCGCGTACAGCTCCTGCAGCAGCCGCACCTGCTCGTCGTCGTAGTCGCCGTAGAGGTGCAGCGAGTCGAGCCGTGTCCAGCTCAGGTCACCTGCCACCCAGCCGCCGCGCTTGCCGGGCCGCACCAGCCGCGCGGAGATGTTGTGCTCCCTGCCGCGCAAACCGCGCGACGCCGCCAGCTCGATGCCGAGCGGCGGATGCGGCGTGGCGCTCTGCTTGGCGCCGCACAGTTCCTGCAGCGGCTGCTCCCAGCTACTCGACGCCTGCTCGGGCCGTTCGCCGTCCTCGCCAGCCGCGAGCAGCAGCGCGACGACGTGCTTGCAGTTGAACCCGACGGGGCAGCTGCACTGCCCGTGGTCGAAGCCGCCGTCCTGCGCGAGCCGGACGGTGGTGGTGTAGGGCTTGCGGGCGTTGCCGTTGACCGTGCCGACGAGGGCGCCAGCTTTCGCGCGGTACACCGCCCGCTCGACCCTGCCCTGACGTGCGTAGTTGACGCCTCGGGCATAGGTGTCCTTGCCGACCGCCTCGATGATCTCGGCCGGATCGATGTCCAGGGGCACCTCGTAACGCACCCCGCGAGGATATCGGCCGGGACCGACAACGCGGCGGGGCGGCTGCTACTCGAAGCGCGTGGTGTCGCCAGCGCCGTAGCGGACGATCTCCGGTTCGCCGTGCGAGAAGTCGATCACCGTGGTCGGCTCCGTCCCGCACTCCCCCGAGTCGATCACCGCGTCGACGACGTGGTCCAGCTCCTCCTTGATCTGCCAGCCGTCCGTCATCGGCTCATCGACGCCTGGCAGCAGCAACGTCGACGACAGCAGCGGTTCGCCGAGTTCGTCCAGCAGGGCCATCGCGACGGGGTGCCGGGGAATCCGCGCGCCGACGGTGCGTTTCTTCGGGTGCATGAGCTTGCGCGGCACCTCGCGGGTCGCGGGCAGGATGAAGGTGTACTCCCCTGGCGTTGCCGACTTGATCGCGCGGAACACGGCGTTGTCGACCTCGGCGAACTGCCCGAGCTGGGAGAAGTCGCGGCACATCAGGGTGTAGTGGTGCCTGTCGTCGAGCTGTCGGATCTCCTTGATCCGATCGAGTCCCTTCTTGTTGCCGATCATGCAGCCGAGCGCATAGCAGGAGTCCGTGGGATAGGCGATCAGGCCGACGCTGTGCAGCAGAGCGACGATCTGGTTGATCGCGCGCGGTTGGGGATTGACCGGGTGGACGTCGAAGTACCTCGCCATCTGGCGAGACTAATGGCATCAGAGGCCGGCGAACCAGTCGATGATCTCGGTGAGGAACGCGGCGTTGCTCGACTCGTCGGTCAGGGCGTGATTCGCACCGGCGAGCACGCGGTGGGTGCCGTGCCGCGCCGCCCGCAGGTATGCCTCGATGGAGGCCTGCGAGATCACCTCATCGTGTTCGGATTCCAGCACGAGGGTATCGCCGTCGAACGCCGCGAGGTTGGCGAGCGCGGCGTTGGTGTCGATCAGCTTGCGCAGGTGCCGGCGGGACTCCGGGTCCTCTCCGTCGGCGTCGATGTACAGCGCGGGAGCGCGGATCAGCAGCCGGGCGACGGGGCGTTCGCCGAGCAGCAGGCAGGACAGGTACGCGCCGTAGCTCGCGGCGCAGACGCCGATCCGATCGACGTCGTCAGCGGCTGCCAGGGCGTCGTAGGCGGCGACGACGTCGCGCAGGTAGTCCTGCCGGGTGCATTCCCGCAGGTCGCCTGGGCTGTCGCCGTGCCCGCTGAGGTCGGCGGCGAGTCCGGTGTGGCCGAGCCGCTCGCTCACTTCGGCGGCGCGGAGGGTCTGCTTGCGGCGGCTGCTGTGGTAGCCGTGCACGAACAGCAGGCCTGCGCCGCTCGGCGTGGCTGGTGTGACGAGGTCGGCGGCGAGCGTGGTGTCCCCGGATGGGATGCGCATACCGCTCATCCTGGCGTGGGCACCGTAGGCTGAGCGGCATGGGGCTGACGGAGACCTTCGAGTGGCGTGGTCGGCGGGTCCGATGGGGACGGATGGGGAGCGGGCCTGCGGTGGTGTTCTGTCACGGCACGCCGTGGTCGAGCAGGCTTTGGCTGCCGTACGCCGAGGCGCTGTCTGGGGAGTTCACCTGCTACCTGTGGGACATGCCGGGGTACGGGGAGTCCGGAATGGACCCGGAACACCGCGTGTCACTCGACGTCCAGGGTGAGTTGCTCGCCGATCTGCTCCGGCACTGGGGGCTGGCCGCTCCCCACGTCGTCGCGCACGACTACGGCGGCGCGGTGTCGCTGCGGGCGCATCTGCTGCACGGCGCGGTATACGCCTCGCTCGCGCTTGTCGACGTCGTCGCGGTCGCACCGTGGGGATCGGACTTCTTCCGGCTGGTGCGCGACAACGCCGAGGTGTTCGCCGCACTGCCGCCCGCGGTTCACGAAGGCGCGGTGCGGGCCTACGTCGACGGCGCCAGCCACATCGGGCTCACACAGGACCAGTCGGACATGCTGGTCACGCCGTGGCTCGGCGACGTAGGGCAAGCCGCGTTCTACCGGCAGATCGCCCAGGCCGACCAGGCCTACACCGACGAGATCGAGCAGCGATACTCCGAACTGAACCTGCCGGTCGCCGTGATGTGGGGCAGGGAGGACACCTGGATCCCGCTCGACCGAGGGCGCACGCTCGCCGAGGCGATCCCCGGCGCCCAGTTCGAGGTGATCGAGGACGCCGGGCACCTGATCCAGCTCGACCAGCCGGTGCGGCTCGCGACGCGGCTGCACCGCTGGCTTGCCGACCGCTGACGCGCCTACTCCAGCGCCGTCACCCTGCTGCGCAGCAGGTCGCGGTAGTCGAGGACGTCATCGACCTGCTCGTCGTGCTCGGCGCAGAACGGCTGCTCCAGCGCGGACGCGAGGATGCGGTGCGCCTGCTTGCGACCATGGTCGCGCAGCTCGCAGCCCATCGCCTCGGACGCGCGCTCGTACTCGCCCCGGATCACGTCGGTCTGGTCGCTGAAGAAGACGTCCTTCACGCCGCCCCCCATGCCGTGATCGATCAGCACAACGACGGCGTGCTCGACGTCGTCGTAGTGGAACACGGGTGCGATGGCCTCCTGCCCGTCGTCGTGGTCGCGGTAGCCGAACGACCTGTCGAACTCCGGCTTGCCGATGCGGTCGAGCCACGGCGGCTCCGCCACGCCAGCGGCGGACAGCTTCGCTGCGCTGTCGTTCGCCGCCTCCCGTACGCCGGGCGCGCCAGCGGCGGCGACCGCGCGCAGCATGGCGAGGCCGTGCGGCTCCGCGGACTTCTCCGCGCTGGCGATCAGGTCGGAGAGCAGTTCGCGCGTGACGTCGACGTCAGGGGCCGCCTTGCGCACCATGCCGAGGAAGTCCGCACCCGCGAGCTCGGCTTCGAGCGGGGTCGTCTCGGGCGAGAGCAGGTCCGCGAAGCCTTCGATCACGGCATCGGGCGTCGTGTCCGGCTCCGGCATGGCCTCCGCGATCCGCTGGATGAACTCCTCCGGGTCGGTCACGCCGTCGAGGCTGTTCAGTAGCTCCTCCGGCGCGCCGGCCTCCTCGAGTTGCTTGCGCATGGCGTCGAGGTCGATCTCGTCCGGTTCCTGCTGATCAGGCACGGCCTGCAGGTGCCTGCCGTCGTCGGGCTGTTCGGGCTTAAGCATGGCGCACATGGTGCCACGACGAGCCGGATTCCGAAGGAACAGGCACGTCAATAACACCATTGCGGGGGAAAGCACGGGTTAGCTCACCGGCGCCCGCACGCGCAGTTGGTCCTGCCGGTGCTCGGTCACCGCGCCGTCCGGCAGATCGGCCACCAGGTCGAGCATCGCGTCGGCAACGACAGGAGCCCTGGCCGAGTCGTAGCCCTGTGCGGCCATGCTGGATCCGATCGCCTTGACGTAGTCGTCCCTGCTCAGGCCTGCGAGCGTACGCACCATGGCTGTCGTCGTCGCGCGGTGCGAGTTCAGACCACCGAAGCCACGGCCACACCCGCAGCGGCCATCGGGATCCTCTATGCCTCGCCTGCACATCGGCGGAAACCACACCAACTCGCCTTCGATGCACCAGTTGTAGTCGTTGTCGCGCGCGCCCTGCGTCTTCGCCGTCGCGACCAGGACCTTGGTCATGACTGAGTCTCCCCTCACGGATCACGCCGACTGGATGTCGGCGCGGTGCGATCAGTCCTACCAAGGGGCACCGACAACTTCTGAGCTTCACGGAGGCAGCCCCCGCTCTACCGGCGACGCGCGCACGGCTTCTCAACCCGCGCTCTGCCGCACCACGGGCGAGCCTTCAACCGTCGCGTCGCAGGTAGTCGAGGACGAGCCTGCCCCGCGGCCGCAGGCGTGTCAGGAGCTCGCGATGGCCGCTCGCGACCTGACCACTGCGCTAACGTCCACACTGTCGGTACCTGCGGGCACACTGGGGGCACCCGCTGAGGAGAGCGCCCATGCACGACGACGGTGACCGGCTCGTCCTGAGCCCCACTGACCTCACCAAGCACCTGGCGTGCCCGCACATCACCACGCTCGACCTGCAGGTCGCCCACGGTGAGCGCCAGCGACCACACAGCGAGGACGAGGCGCTCGAGCTGATTTTCCGCCTTGGCCTGGAACACGAAGGCGCCTACCTGCGCCAGCTCAAGGCCGAGGGCAAGACGGTAGCCGAGCTGCCGACGGTCTTCGGCCACGCCGAGCGCCAGGCCGCCGAGGCCGAGACGCTGACCGCGATGCGCAGCGGCGTCGACGTGATCTACCAGGCGACCCTGTACGACAGCCGCTGGGGCGGCCAGGCCGACTTCCTACTCAAGGTCGACAAGCCGTCGGAGCTCGGCACCTGGTCGTACGAGATCGCCGACACCAAGCTCGCACGCAGGCTGAAGGTGCCCGCGTTGCTGCAGCTGGCGACCTATGCCGTGCGACTTGCCGCCCTGCAGGGCGTCGAGGTGGAGCGAATCCATGTTGTCACCGGAGACGGCGTGAGCAGGCCGTGGCGGCTGGTCAACGTCGCCGCCTACGCTCGTCGTGCCCGCGAACGACTGCGCGACGCGGTGGATGGGCGCCCCGCCACCGAGCCGGTGCCGGTCCCGCACTGCGGCCAGTGCCGCTGGTCAGAGCACTGCGAACGCGAATGGCGCCGCAACGACGACCTGTCGCTCGTCGCGTTCATGCGCGGCGATCACCGCGCCAGGTTGCTCGGGCTTGGCATCCGCACCGTCGCCGAGTTGGCCGGTGCTGATCCTGCCACGCTGACCGGCATCGGCGCGTCGTCGCGGGAACGGCTGGTACGCCAGGCCGCACTACAACTCGAGGAACGAACGACCGGCACGCCGCACTACGAGCTGCTCGAACCACAGCCGACGCTTGGCCTGCTCCGGTTGCCACCACAATCGGACGGCGACGTCTACCTCGACTTCGAGGGCGATCCGTACGCCGAAGGTGGCGAAGGCCGCGAGTACTTGTCCGGACTCGGCGACCGCGACGGCGGCTTCACGCCGCTCTGGGCGCACGACCGAGACGCGGAACGGCGACTCGTCATGGATCTGGTCGACGATCTGCTCGACCGCTGGCGCCGCGACCCGGGCATGCACATCTACCACTACGCGCCGTACGAAACGACCGCGCTCAAGCGGATGACCGCACGGCATGGCGTCCGCGAGGCGGAACTCGACCAGCTACTGCGCGGTGAGCGATTCGTCGACCTCTACGCCGTGGTCCGGCAGGGCTTGCGGATCAGCAAGCCGTCGTACTCGATCAAGAAGCTCGAGGCGTTCTACTGGGGCGGGATTCGCGGCCACGGCGATGACCCCGATGTCGCGGACGCGATGTCGAGCGTGATCGCCTACGAGCGGTGGCTGGTCGAGCCCGACGACGAGACGCTGACGCAGATCGAGGCCTACAACGCTGACGACGTGCGCAGCACCCACGACCTGCACGTCTGGCTGGAGCAACGCCGCGCCGAGCTTGAGGTGCTGCACGGGCCGCAGCCGCGTCCACACGAGGTACCGCCGGACCCGGACGCACCGCCGAGCGAGGAGGAGCTGGCCGAAATCGCACTGGCCGAGCAGCTGCGGGACGGGGGCCACCCGCTACTGGCCGACGTCGTGCAGTGGCATCGGCGCGAGATGCGTCCGCAGTGGTGGGATGTCTTCCGGCTCGAAGACCTCGACGACGACGAGCTTGTCGACGACGGCAGCGCGATCGGCGAGCTGTCCGCGCCAGTCAACGTCGGTGACATCAAGCGAAGCAAGCTCTGGCGCTACGAGTTCCCACCGCAAGACTGCAAGCTCGCCATCGGCAGGGCAGCTCTTGACGTCGACACCCACGCCAGCGCGGGAACCGTGCACGAACTCGACCCCGCGGGCGGCAGGGTCGTGCTCAAACTCGGTGCGGCCAAGGAGCCGCCCTCACCGCGCGGACTCGGGCCGGAAGGGCCGATCGACGACAAGCCCCTGCGGGTGTCGGTGCGGGGCCTCGGTGACGCCGTGCTGCGCGGCGATCATCCGTTAGGGCGCGCGATCCTTGAGCGCGGAACGCCGTCGGGCACCGAGCTACGCGAGGATGAGACGCCGCAGCAGGCCGTCGTCCGCCTCGGCCGCGCACTGAACGGCGACGTCCTCGCGGTACAGGGGCCGCCAGGTAGTGGCAAGACGACGGTCGGGGCGGAGCTGATCCGCGCCCTGCTGGACGAGGGCAAGCGGGTCGGCGTCGTCGCGCAGTCCCACGCGGTCATCGGTCACTTGCTCGGCGCGGTTGAAAGACCCGCCCTGCAGAAATGCACCAAGGACGAGGACTTCTGCGGCGCGGCCAGCGTGGAAGTCACGACTGACAATGCCACGGTCTCGCAGCGCCTGGCCGACGGCACGGCGAACCTGGTGGGCGGCACCGCATGGCTGTGGTCTCGTCCCGACCTGGCCGATGCGATCGACGTGCTCGTTGTCGACGAGGCCGGCCAGTTCAGTCTGGCCAACGCCCTGGCCGTCGCCCAGTGCGCGCGGTCGATGGTCTTACTCGGCGATCCGCAGCAGCTCGCGCAACCCAGCCAGGGCGTACATCCGGAAGGTGCGGGGGTATCCGCGCTCGAACATCTGCTTGACGGGCACGCGACCGTGACGCCGGAGCGCGGCGTGTTCCTCGAGACAACGTGGCGTATGCATCCCGAGATCGCACGATTCGTCAGCGCATTGTCCTATGAGGACCGCTTGCATGCCGGACCCGGCCGGGAGCTGCAGCGGGTCGACAGCTACGGGCCGCTCGCGGGAAACGGGCTGCGCTTCGTACCGGTCGCGCACGAGGGTTGCGGCGCGGCGTCCGACGCGGAGGCGACTACCGTCAGGGAGCTGGTCGAGAGCGTGGCAGGTGCGACCTGGTACGACCACGACGGCGTGCAACACCCCTTGGGACTCGAGGATGCACTGGTGGTGGCGCCCTACAACAACCACGTCGGGCGGCTGCGCTCAGCGCTTCCTAACGGTGCCCGCATCGGCACCGTCGACAAGTTCCAGGGTCAGCAGGCACCGGTCGTCGTCTACACCATGGCAAGCTCGAGCGCGGAGGACGCGCCACGCGGGATCGACTTCCTCTACGACACGCATCGGCTGAATGTCGCGGTCTCTCGTGCGCGCTGCCTTGCCGTCGTCGTGGCCAACCCCCGCCTGCTTGATGCCGCCGTCCACACCCCGGAACAGCTCCGCATGGTCAACGCGCTGTGCCGGTTCGCGGAGTCCGGAGAGTGGATAATCAGCACGCGCACGAGCACATAGCCCGCTTTGTCGGCGCCCCGCGCCATACTGCCGCCATGCAGTGGACCTTCACCGGCGAGATCGAGCGGTTCCCCGGTCCCGGTGGCTGGTACCACGTCGATGTCCCGGCCGACATCAGCGATGAATTCGAGCGCGACGGCTTCATCCCGGTCATCGCCGAGGTCGGCGTGAGCCAGTGGGAGACGTCGGTGATGCCGAAGGGCGACGGCACCCGGTTCGTCGCGATCAAGGCCGCCATCCGCAAGGCCAACAACCTCGATGAGGGCGACCAGGTCACTGTGATCATTCGCCGCCGCTGATCCACCACGGCACAATGCCCTGATGGACAAGTACCGACTGGTGACGTTCGTCCAGCGACGGATCGCGAACCCGGTCATCCGGGCCGCCTTGCAACGCGGCGTTCCGCTTCCTGGCTACGCGCTCCTGGAGACCACCGGCCGCAAGACCGGCCGGCCACGACGCACGCCCGTAGGCGATGGGCTGGACGGCGACGTGTTCTGGATCGTCGCTGAACACGGACGACGATCGGCCTACGTGCGCAACATCGAGGCGAACCCCTGCGTGCGAGTACGGGTGCGTGGCCGCTGGCGTACCGGCACCGCACACGTGCTCGCCGACGACGACCCACGCGAGCGCCAGCGCAAGCTCGCGCGGCTGCGCCTGAGCGCACGACTCAACGCCGCGGCGGTCCGTTCGTTCGGCACCGACCTGCTCACGGTCCGCATCGACCTCGACGTCTAAATCAGCTGCACGCCCCGTCCGCTGCGGGAATACTCGGCACCGTGGAATACGCAGGGCTGACACCACTCGACGACTGCTCGGCAGGCGACTGGATCGCGCCGCGTCTCGGGCCGTTCGGCGGAAGGATCGAGTCGGTGGTGCCGCGAGAGTTTGAAGCCTACGCACGTGTCCTGCACCCGGTCGCCGACGCCAGCTGGGCAACCGTGTGTCAGGCGACCGGGCGACAGCCGCACGCCCTGATGCAGTGGCATGCGATCGCCGGAGTGACGGTGACCGAACGCGACGGCGTCAGCGTGCAGTCGATGCTCTGGGACGGCGACGAGCCGGACGTGGGCAACCTCGCCGAGCCCGCGCTCACCGCGTTGTTCGAGCTACTGATCCGCCACACCGACCCGGACGTCGCGTGCTACTTCGCGTTGTGGGACGGGTGGGGCCAGATCCACGGCAGCCCAGCCGTAGCAACGGTCACCGCGGTCCGGCGACCGTGCTGGCTGCGATGGCTGTGGTGGCTGCGGCCGAGACCCCGCCCTGGACTCGTTCCACCCGCGTTCTCACCCGACGTGCTCAACGGGCCGCGACTGCGTCATCCTGCTCGGGATTACCTGCTCTTCTCGGGCTCTCCTGACACACCTGTGGGTGCTTTGAGCGAGCCTGAGTAGGCGCACGCCGTTCCCTGCATAGGTTTCTGAGCTGTCGAAGGCACAGGAACCAGTGATCAGGAGAACGGCGTGCGTGATGTCAGCCTATGGCGGAGTCTGTTGGGCGTCGAGAAGACCGTGATCGAGCGGGTCGAGTTCGACGAGGATGCGGAGCTGTTGGTGGCTCATGTGCGGCCCACGAAGCGGCAGCGTGACCGGTGCGGGGTGTGTGGTCGCCGCAGCCCGGGCTACGACCCCGGGGGTCGGCGGCGCTGGCGGGCGCTGGACCTGGGCACGGTCTGCGCGGTGCTCGAGGCCGACGCACCGCGGGTGGCCTGTCGCGAGCATGGGGTGGTTGTTGCCTCGGTGCCGTGGGCGCGTCACGACGCGGGCCATACCTACGCCTTCGACGAGACCGTCGCGTGGTTGGCGACCCAGTCCTCGAAGTCCACGGTGACGCAGTTGATGCGGATCGCGTGGCGCACCGTCGGGTCGATCATTACCCGGGTGTGGGCCGACGTTGAGGCCACTCACGACCGCCTGGCTGGGCTGCGCAGGATCCCCTCTCTGTCAAGCTGATCTTGGGCAGGTGATCTTCCCGAAATTGTTGGTAGGGCATATCCATATCGATGCAGTAGTCTGTGATCATGCTGGAGAGCCCGGAG